>CAXTAP010000074.1:0-16509 GCA_964241965.1 uncultured Mucilaginibacter sp. | reverse complement strand
AGCCAATACAGCTTCTTCCCTCCATACAGGCAGGGAGAGGTATCTGGTTATACTTGGTGCGGGCGAAAGCGGCGTTGGAGCAGCTTATTTAGCCCGGCAGCAGGGATATGATGTGTTTGTTTCCGACTCCGGGGCGATAGCCGGAAAATATAAAGAGCAGCTGCAGGATTGGGAAATCCGGTTTGAGGAGAACCAGCATACTGAGGCGGAGATATTAAATGCCGGGGAAGTAATTAAAAGCCCGGGCATACCCGAAAAAGCGCCGCTGATCAAAAAACTGCGGGAAAACGGCATTCCGGTAATCTCCGAAATTGAGTTTGCAGGGCGTTATACCAGTGCTGCCATTATTGGTATTACCGGCTCAAACGGAAAAACCACTACTACCAGCCTTACCTACCATATTTTAAAAAGCGCCGGACTGAACGTGGGCCTGGCAGGTAACATCGGCAAGAGCTTTGCCTACCAGGCAGCCACCGAGCAGTTTGATTATTACGTGCTGGAATTAAGCAGCTTTATGCTGGATGATATGTACCGGTTCAAGGCAGATATTGCAGTATTGCTCAATATTACGCCGGATCATTTAGACCGTTATGAGTATCAGCTGAGTAATTATGCAGCATCAAAGTTTCGCATCACCCAAAATCAAACCGCAGCGGATTACTTTATTTACTGTGCCGACGATGAGGAAACTCAGAAAGGCATGGCTGAACGCACCTTTGCAGCGCAATTGCTGCCCTTTAGCATCAAAAAACAAATCAATCCGGGCGCTTACCTGGATGAACAGCAAAATATTATCATCAACACACCTAAAGAAAATTTTCAAATGTCTATCAACGAATTAGCTTTACAAGGTAAACACAACGTTTACAACTCTATGGCATCAGGTATTGTGTCAAAAGTGCTGGAATTGCGCAACCAGTCGGTAAGGGAAAGCATGAGCAATTTTAAAAATATAGAGCACCGGCTGGAGCCTGCAGGGCAAATAGGCGGTATCAGCTTTATTAATGATTCAAAGGCTACCAACGTAAACTCTACCTGGTACGCGCTCGAGAGCATGACCGGCAAGGTGGTGCTCATTTTAGGCGGCGTTGATAAGGGTAATGATTACAACATGCTGAAAGATATGGTGAAGCAAAAGGTAAAGGCCATTGTGTGCCTTGGCAAAGATAACAAGCGTATTCATGAAGCCTTTGACGATGATGTAGAGATGGTAGTTAACACTTCATCGGCCGCTGAAGCGGTACAGGCTGCATACCACCTGGCTGCAAAGGGAGATACGGTTTTATTATCGCCGGCCTGCGCCAGCTTTGATCTGTTTAAGAATTATGAAGACCGAGGCCAGCAGTTCAAGGATGCGGTAAAGCAGCTGTAGGTTCTGCTTAGGTGTGTTATTAACTAATTAATATCTGCTATCTGATCAATTTTTACATATTCATGAACCGCATACTCAGTAATACCAAAGGCGACCGCTGGATATGGCTTATTGTTATACTGCTGTCGGTAATATCCCTGCTGGCCGTGTACAGCTCTACCGGAACGCTGGCTTATAAGCAGGGCAAGGCAACAGAATCCATCTTAATGAAGCATGTACTGATGATGGCGGGCGGCCTTATCCTGATGTATATCTCGCATAAGCTTGATTATCGTTACTATGCAGGCTTATCAAAACTGCTGATTATGGTAACCATTCCGCTGCTGCTGTTTACGCTGCTCTTTGGCAATCACTTAAACGGCGCCAGCCGCTGGATTAACATCCCCGGCACCGGCCTGAGTTTCCAGACCTCGGATTTAGCCAAGCTGGCGCTCATTACCTACCTTGCCCGCACATTATCGCGCAAGCAGGAGAACATTAAGGATGTTAAGCAGTCATTTCTGCCCATTATGGGTTCGGTTTGCCTGGTATTTATCCTGATTGCGCTGGCTAACCTGTCAACTGCATTAATGCTGTTTGGCGTAAGCATCCTGCTGCTTATTATGGGGCGCATTAGCGTTAAGCAAATTGCAGTGGTTTGCGCAGCAGGCGCTATCCTGCTCACTGGCGTTATCTTTTTAGGCCCGCGCCGAAAAACATACATCTCGCGAGTACATACCTTTATGCACCCTGAAAAAGTAGATTCCGATAAGTCCTTTCAATCCGACCATTCAAAAATTGCCATTGCCACAGGCGGAATTTTCGGCAAAGGCCCCGGCAACAGTACTGAGCGTAATTTTTTGCCCGAAGCCTATTCTGATGAGATTTATGCCATCATTATTGAGGAATACGGTATGGTTGGCGGCATTGCCGTAGTTTGTATATATCTGTTCCTTCTTTACCGCTGTGTTAAAATTGTAACCAAGGCGCCTAAGGCGTTCGGCGCTCTGCTGGCTGCCGGTTTAAGCTTCAGCATTACTATACAGGCATTTGCCAATATGGCTATTGCCGTAGGTTTGGGCCCGGTAACCGGCGTGCCGCTGCCGCTGATTAGTATGGGCGGTACATCTATACTTTTTACCAGCATTGCCTTTGGTATCATTTTGTCCGTTAGCCGGCATATTGATGAAACTGAGGACAGCCGGAAAGTGGTAGTAGGCGAAATAAAGGAAGTGGCAGTAGCCTGAACATAAACATCACAGCAAAATTTTAACCGGGAGAGGCATAACAGCATGGCAAACAGGATTATTATCAGCGGCGGCGGCACGGGAGGGCATATCTTCCCTGCTGTGGCCATTGCCAATGCTCTGAAGCGGCTCAACCCGGCTGCCGAAATTTTATTTGTAGGTGCGCTCGGCCGCATGGAAATGGAAAAAGTGCCGGCGGCAGGCTATCAGATTATCGGGCTCAACATTCAGGGCATACAGCGTAAATCCGTTATAAAAAACCTGATGTTCCCCGTCAAGCTGGTCTGGAGTGTTGGCAAGGCGATACAAATTATTAAAGATTTTAAGCCCGACGTAGCCGTGGGGGTTGGCGGTTATGCTTCGGGGCCGCTGCTGTACGCTGCCTCGCTGCGGGGCATCCCAACGCTGATACAGGAGCAGAATTCCTATGCCGGCATCACCAATAAATGGCTGGGTGCTAAGGCAGCCAGCATATGCGTGGCGTTTGACGGTATGGACAAATTCTTTCCGGCCGGAAAGATTATCAAAACCGGTAACCCCATTCGCAGAGAGTCGGTAGCTATTGCGGGCAAGCGTGATATTGCCCTTCAGCATTTTTCGCTGTCGCCCGCTAAAAAAACAGTGCTTGTTACCGGAGGCAGCCTGGGCGCACGTACGCTGAATCAAAGTATTTTAGCCGGCCTGAATCAAATTACAGCAGCCGATGTGCAGCTGATCTGGCAAACCGGCAAGTTTTATTATAAGGGTATTACCGAACAGCTGGGTGATACTGTGCATCCTAACATCAGGGTGCTGGAATTTTTAAACCGGATGGATTTGGCCTATGCCGCAGCCGATATAATTATTTCGCGGGCAGGCGCCGGCACCATTGCCGAGCTGTGCGTAGTTAAAAAACCGGTTGTGCTGGTACCGTCGCCAAACGTAGCAGAGGATCACCAAACCAAGAATGCCCTGGCTTTGCTGGAAGCAAACGCAGCCCTGTTCATTGCCGATCGTGATGCCGAAGCTAAATTAGTAACAAAGGCGCTGGAGTTGCTGGCGGATACGGACAAACAAACCATCCTGAGCAGGAACATCGGCAAGCTGGCCTTGCCTGATGCCGATGATGAAATAGCTCAGCAGGTGTTGAACATAGCCAAGAAATAATTTTATAAAATATAAAGCGTGATGGAATTAACCAACATAAAGCAGATTTACCTGATTGGAGCAGGCGGTATAGGCATGAGCGGCCTTGCCCGCTATTTCAATCATTTAGGCTGTGCTGTTTTTGGTTATGATAAAACCCCGACACCGCTGACCAGTGAGCTGCAGCAGGAAGGCATCGGCATTACCTTTGAGGATAATGAAGACAACATCCCGGCACAGTTCAGGCAGCCGGATGCAGCCACGCTGATTATTTATACACCTGCCGTCCCGAAGGATTCGGCTATCCTCAGCTTTTTCGCCGGCCGCGGATTTGAGCTGTTTAAACGCTCACAGGTGCTGGGTATCATCAGCCGGCATAACTTTACTATTGCGGTGGCCGGCACACATGGTAAAACCACCACATCATGCCTGATAGCGCATCTGCTGAAAAGCTCAGGGATTGACTGCTCTGCCTTTTTAGGGGGTATTGCCGTTAATTATCAGAGCAACGTGTTGTATGGAAGCAGCAATGTTATGGTAGTGGAAGCCGATGAGTATGACCGGTCCTTCCTGACCTTACATCCCGATATTGCCATTGTGACATCCATGGATGCCGACCACCTGGACATATACGGCAGTCATGAGCAACTGACGGAATCGTTCCGGTTGTTTGCTTCACAATTAAAGACCGGCGGCAAGCTGATTGTTAAATACGGGCTGCTGCTGAGCGGCGGATATACTTACGCCGCTGATCATAAAAGCGCGCAGGCGTCGGTGCAGAATATCCGCATTGAAAACGGTGATTTTTACTTCGATTTTGAAAACGGCGACATAACCATAACTAATATCAGGCTGGGTATTCCCGGCCTGCACAATGTTGAAAACGCGGTGGCCGCCATACAGGCTGCCTTATACATGCAGGTAAGCGGTGAACTTATTAAGACAGCGCTGGCTTCATTTGCAGGCGTAAAGCGCAGGTTTGAGTACATTGTAAAAACTCCGGAGCATATTTTTATTGATGATTACGCGCACCACCCGGCCGAATTGCGGGCCTGTATCGGCTCGGTTAAAAAACTATACCCCGAACGCAGGCTAAGCGTTATCTTTCAGCCCCATTTATACACCCGCACCCGCGATTTTGCCGGGGAGTTTGCTCAAGCGCTTGATATGGCTGATGAACTGCTGCTTATGGACATTTACCCGGCACGCGAACTGCCCATAGATGGTATAACTGCCGATACAATACTGAGGCAAATGCAGCTGCAAAACAAGCAGGTGCTCGGCAGGCAGCAAATTATTGACCGCATTTTGCACGAAAAGCCGCAGCTGCTGCTAACCGCAGGCGCCGGTGATATTGACCAGATGGTACAACCTTTAAAGAAAGCTCTGCAAAATGTTTAAAAATAAAGAGTTGTGGCGGCGTATAATGGCAGCTTTTGCATGGCTGATCAGCCTGAGCAGTATTGTTGTGCTCATGAGTTTTATTGAGTTCAAAAAATCGGGCATGGTTTGCCGGGCCGTTAAGGTTTACATTCCCGGCAGTCAGTATTTTATTGATCAGGCCGAGGTGGATAATATATTAGGCGTAAGCAGCCATACGCTGGTAGGCCGCAAACTCGAAAATATTAACCTGCACAACCTTGAAAACAGGTTGAAAGCTAATCCGTTTATTGAGGCGGCCCAGGTATATGCCGATATGGATGGCGTTATTATGGTAGAAATCAGCCAGCGCCAGCCCATCATGCGTATCATGAACCGGTTCGACCAGGATTTTTACGTGGATCAGCATGGATTGAAAATTCCGCTATCCGCCAATTTTACGGCCAGGGTGTTGGCCGCAAATGGCTATATTGACGAGCTTTTTGCCAACCGGGTTGATAGCCTGCATACCGCACTGGCCAGAGATTTGTTTAAAACAGCTGATTTCATCCGGCGTGATTCGCTCTGGGATGCGCAGATAGCGCAGATTTACGTGAACCAGGACCATGAAATTGAACTGATACCCCGCGTGGGCAATAACCGTATTCTGCTGGGTGATGCCGATTCGCTGGAAAATAAATTTCACAATCTGAAGGTGTTTTATAAAAAGGCCCTGCCTATGGTGGGCTGGGATACTTACAAGGTAATTAACATTAAATATGCCAACCAGGTAATCGGTATAAAGGGCGATGACATTAAAGCGGTAAAACAGGATACGGCCCAAGCAAGGGCGGAAGCCAGAAAAGATACAACAGCACTTACAGAAGATACATCTCAAACAAAGCATTAATCATGGACAAAAGCTCAGCACAGGAAAAAAGCTCGCCAATTGTAGTAGGATTGGACATCGGCACAACAAAAATCTGCGTGATTGTAGGTCGCAGAAGCAAAAACGGCAAAATTGAAGTATTAGGCATCGGCAAGGCCGAATCGGCAGGGGTAACGCGCGGCGTAGTATCCAATATTGATAAAACCGTGCAGGGCATTAACCAGGCGGTTGATGTTGCCAGCGCACAATCAAACGTGGAAGTAAGGATAGTAAACGTAGGTATTGCCGGCCAGCACATCAAAAGCCTGCAGCACCGCGGCTTAATTACCCGCCGCGACCTGAATACCGAAATTGGCCGCAAGGACATAGATAAGCTGATTGAGGATATGTACAACCTGGTAATGCCGCCGGGAGAAGAGATTATCCATGTGCTGCCGCAGGAATTTACCGTAGATAACGAGCCGGGAATTAAGGATCCGATTGGTATGGCTGGCGTACGGCTCGAAGCCAATTTTCATATCATTTCCGGCCAGGTAACAGCCATTAAGAATATTGTAAAGTGCGTAACCAAGGCACAGCTCGAAAGCCAGGAGCTGATACTGGAGCCGCTGGCTTCGTCGGAATCTGTGCTGAGCGATGAGGAAAAGGAAGCCGGCGTGGTGCTGGTTGACATTGGCGGCGGCACTACCGATGTAGCTATTTTCCATGAGGGCATCATCCGCCACACGGCAGTTATACCGTTTGGAGGTAACAGCGTAACGGAGGATATCCGCGAGGGCTGTTCTGTGATGCGCAACATTGCCGAACAATTAAAAGTGCGCTTCGGCTCAGCTTTGGCCGACGAAAATAAGGAGAATGAGATTGTATGTGTGCCGGGTTTGCGGGGCCGCGACTCCAAGGAAATTTCTGTAAAAAACCTGGCTTACATTATTCAGGCACGCATGGAGGAAATTGTTGAGCATATTTATTACGAGATCAAATCATCAGGCTATGAAAAGAAGCTGATTGCAGGTATTGTAATAACCGGCGGCGGGGCGCAGCTAAAGCACCTGGCCCAGCTGGTAGAGTATGTAACCGGGCTGGATTGCCGCATCGGGCTGCCAAATGAGCATTTAGCCAAGAATGATGTGCTGCCCAAAAACGTTTACGAGGAATTGCAAAGCCCTACTTATGCCACCGGCATCGGCCTGCTGATTAAGGGCATACAAAAAATGGAGTACAACAGCCTGCCTAATACCCAGCCCGAAACCAAGGCAGATAAGCCCGCCCGCTTTGCCGAAGATCACCGCCGGCTGGGCCTGTTGGGTAAGATTTTGGAAACAGGTAAAAAGTTCATTAAGGACGATATTAAGGACGAAGATTTTTTGAAGTAATTAATTAACATTAAGTTTAATTTCATTTTAAATGAAATTAGTTGGGAATGTTACCGGAAAAAACGATAATATTACATTAACGAAATCAATCACACATCACGGATATATATAGCTGAAAATTAGGATCATGCAGTTTGAGATGCTAAAGGAGAAGTCGTCGATCATCAAGGTAATTGGTGTTGGCGGTGGTGGCGGTAACGCGGTTAACCACATGTACAAACAGGGAATTACCGGTGTTGACTTTATTATATGTAACACTGATGCACAGGCGCTTGAGCTAAGCCCTATCCCGAATAAAGTACAACTGGGTTCCAGCTTAACTGAGGGGATGGGTGCAGGTTCAATACCCGAAGTGGGTAAAAATTCGGCTATTGAAAACATTGAGGAAGTAAAGCGCATGCTGGGCAGCAATACCAAAATGCTGTTCATTACCGCAGGTATGGGAGGCGGTACGGGTACCGGCGCCAGCCCTATTATTGCCAAGGCGGCGCGTGAGCTTGATATATTAACCGTAGGTATCATTACCACGCCCTTCTCCTTCGAGGGCAAGCGCCGCAAACTGCAGGCCGAGGAAGGAATGGAGGAACTGAAGAAGTATGTGGATTCATTTCTTGTTATTTCTAATGATCGGTTGCGTACAATTTTCGGTAACTTAACTTTAGGCTCAGCTTTTGCCAAAGCTGATGATATCCTGACTACTGCTGCCAAGGGCATAGCCGAGATTATTACCCTGCCGGGCTACATCAATGTTGACTTTAAGGATGTTCGCACCGTAATGAAGGACAGCGGCGTATCCATTATGGGCAGCTATGCAGCCGAAGGCGACAACCGGGCTTTAAGGGCTGTGGAAGGTGCTTTATCTTCCCCCTTGCTGAAAGATAATGAGATTGAGGGTGCACGTTATATCCTGCTTAACATCAGTTCGGGCGACCAGGAGGTAACCATGGATGAGGTAAGCGTCATCACTGATTATATACAGGAGGAAGCCGGTTTGGCCGCTGACCTGATATGGGGTAACTGTAAGGACGAAGCGCTGGGCGATAAGCTTTCAGTAACCATCATTGCCACCGGGTTCCAGACTAAGGATGAGCGCGAGAAAGAGCAGAGCAATAAAAAAATCGTATCAGTGCTGATGCCCGACAATGCACCGCTGGTAAAGCCGGTTAATGAGTTTATCAGTCCGGTAAAATCAGATGGTGACAGTGAAATATTCTTAAAGCCAAAGGAAGGTCAGCAGAAACAGCAGTCGGGCGGCGCCTTTGATCTTTTTGGCCGCAGCGATGACCAGCCGGTAATCAAACATTCGCTTGTTAATGAGCCGGAGCCTGAACCAGAACAGGATTACGGTGATTTTACCTTAAAGGTAACCGAAACAGTAATGAATTTTGAGCCGGTAAAGGAAGTAAAACAACCGGAGCCTGAACCAGAACCCGAAGTAACTGCGGGTGCTGATGACAATAAGACAGATGAGTCAATGGAAGAGCAGCTGCGCAGATCGCGCGAGCGGATTATGAAGCTGAAGGAGCTGAGCATGAAACTGCGCAACGGCAATATTCAGGAAATGGAAAATATACCGGCTTATAAGCGTAAGGAAATTGCACTTCAGCAAACGCCGGCATCAGACCAAAGCCAGATATCAAGATTCTCGCTTAATGAGAACGATGGTTCAACAGAGATCCGAAATAATAACTCTTTTCTGCATGATAATGTAGATTGAAGCCAGCTACTTTGTAACAAAAGCCTTTGTATATTTGTACAAAGGCTTTTTTGTTATAAGCTATTATAAAAAGTTATAACCGAAAAATGTGCCCGGGTAACAATTATCTTTGTATATTAACTGCTTATAGCATACGATTTTGGATTTATTTGATAAGATATCGAAAACGATGGGGGGGCCGATAGGCCAGCATCAGGAGTGGTCGCACGGATACTTTTCATTTCCGAGACTGGAAGGGGAGATTGCGCCTCACATGATGTTTAACGGTAAAGAACATTTAGTTTGGAGTCTGAATAATTATCTGGGGCTGGCCAATCATCCCGAAATCAGGGCCGCCGATACGCAGGCTGCTGCCGACTACGGAATGGCTTATCCGATGGGCGCCCGTATGATGTCGGGAAATTCACGCCATCATGAGGAACTGGAGCAGGCGCTGGGTAATTTTGTGGGCAAGGAGGCTGCCTTCCTGTTAAATTATGGCTATCAGGGCATGGTGTCAATCATTGATGCCATGGTTGACCGTAATGATGTTATTGTGTATGATGCCGAGTCACACGCCTGCATTATCGACGGGGTTCGCCTGCATATGGGCAAACGCTTTGTATATCAGCACAATGATGTAAATAGTTTTGAAAAACAGCTGGAACGTGCCAAGCGCCTGACCGACCAGACCGGCGGCGGCATTTTAGTGGTTACCGAGGGCGTGTTCGGCATGTCGGGCGCGCAGGGAAAACTACGGGAAATTATTGAATTAAAGGACAAATTCAGGTTTCGCCTGCTGGTGGATGATGCACATGGGTTTGGTACGATGGGGCCGACAGGCGCAGGCACGCATGAAGCGCAGGACTGTGTGGATGGCGTTGACCTGTATTTCGGCACCTTTGCCAAATCAATGGCAGGCATAGGCGCCTTTGTAGCCGCCAACAGCGAAATTATTAATTATTTGCGTTATAACATGCGCTCGCAAACCTTTGCCAAGGCGCTGCCTATGCCTATGGTACTGGGCCTGAAGAAGCGATTTGAGTTATTAAGAACCAAACCCGAACTGCGCGAAAAGCTGTGGACTATAGCACACGCCCTGCAAAATGGCTTACAGGAGCGCGGCTTTGATACCGGCATCACCAATACCATGGTTACTCCGGTATTTTTAAAGGGCGACTTAAACGAGGCTACCAGCCTGACCAGAGATCTGCGCGAGCATTACAGCATATTTTGCTCCATAGTAGTATATCCGGTAATTCCGAAGGGGCTGATTGAACTGCGTCTGATACCAACTGCAACCCACACTCTGCAGGATGTACAAACCACGTTAGATGCATTCAGCGAAGTGGCAGAAAAACTGAAATCCGGCTACTATAAGGAAACCAAGATGGCAGTAGCCTGATATATTTATCATATTAAAACAAAAGCCCTTTGCCGCAGGCAAAGGGCTTTTGTTTTAATATGATTTGGTGGTATGTGCCTAAGGTAGGCTATCTGTTTAACTTATCAGAAAACCGGTGTAACTAAATGTATAATCTGTTTGCATGGTAACCCAAAAACGGCCTTTAAACCACTTTTTAAGGCATAAATGTTTTTTTAATCAAAAAAACATTTTAGATTAGCCATGTTAAAACAATAACCTCAATCCTTAAAAATTTAATATCATGGACAAATTTAACGAAGTAAAAAAATTAGTAGCTTCTTTAGAAGCTGATGCAGACAAGTTTTACAACAAAGGCAACAGCGCAGCCGGCACCCGCATCCGCAAAGGTATGCAGGATTTGAAAAACATGGCGCAATCTATCCGCCTGGAGGTACAGGAGGCTAAAAATAAGGAAACTAAATAAACCTGCTTTATTGATATGATAAACCCGGCATCAGCCGGGTTTTTTATGCCATTATATGTTGCAGCTGCTCGGCAATTAAACCGGCTATAGCAGGCTTTACATTAACCAGCGGCAGGCGCACTGTATCTTCGCAGATACCCAGGCGGGCTAACGCAGCTTTAACGCCGCCCGGACTACCATCGGCAAAAATGAGCCGGGTGAATTCAATAAACCGGCAGTGCGCCTTTTGAGCAGCCTTAAAATCGCCGCTCAGGCATAGCCGGATCATATCCGAGAACTGGCGGGGAACGGCGTTACCGACTACGGAAATAACACCGACAGCTCCCAGGGCTATCATAGGCAGTGTAACCGGGTCATCGCCGGAAATAAACAGGAAGTCTTCCGGTTTATCACGCATAATCTGGTTAAACTGATCAAACAGACCAGATGCTTCTTTAATGCCGATAATGCTTTTTACCTCATGCGCAAGCCTTACCGTGGTTTCGGCGCTAACATTGCTGCCGGTACGGCCTGGTACGTTGTAAAGAATAACGGGCAAATCGGTACTTTCGGCAACGGCTTTGTAATGCTGGTAAATGCCCTCTTGTACCGGTTTATTATAATAGGGGCTGGCCGAAAGGATGGCATCATAACCCTGCGTATTAAATTGTTTAATTTCGGCGGTAACTTTACGGGTATCATTACCGCCGATACCGGCTACCAGGCCTGCACGGCCATTATTTACTTCGGCAGTATATTCCCAGATCTTTTTCTTTTCGTCGGCGCTTAAGGTAGCGCTTTCACCGGTGGTTCCTAACGATACCAGATAATCAACACCATTATCAATCAGATAATCAATCAGTTTTCTGAGGCTGCCGTAATCCACATCCCCGCTGCTGTTAAACGGCGTTACCATTGCTACGCCGGTACCGTAAAATTTATTCATGCCTGGTATTATAGAAGGGGCTAAGTTAACGTTTTGAATTAAAATTAAGTACCGGGAGCTATGAATCAGGAGCCGGGATTTTCAAAATGAATTATGGCACATCTATAATCCAAACCTTTTAAACCGGTTACTGCTTTGGTCCGGCTTATGGTATGCCAGAACCTTACCTGAACGCCAGACTCAGCCTGATAGCCTGCCTGGAGTTATCATGCCGGTTGTATGACCAGCCGTACATGGCCCTGAACGTAAAATATTGCAGGCCGATACCCAGCTCTGTATAATTTTTCAGCTGAGGTGTGGTGAGGTAATTAATGTCAATCAGTTCCTGCAGTTTAAAGCGCTGCAGCAAAGGTACCCTGTCCAGCAGTAAACCCGAAAAATTATGCTCTAGGTGCGCTTCTAAGTATTGGTTCATCGTACTGTACGTATAATAGTTGAGCAGTAAAAAACTATTGAGGTTTGACTGGCTGAACAGTACCTGGTTACCGGCAAAATGTTTATAGTCGATGTAATACATGGTGCCGGTATGCAAAAATTTGCCCGCACCCGCATAGAACGAAGTTTTGCCATACGTGCCCGCCGGAATATCAGCCTTGCTGATGCTGGCAGTCAGCAGGTCGTAATCCACATCAGAGCCAAACACATTGGCGATGGCTTTAGTATATGATAATTCAATTTTCGGGTATTTAGAGGGCAGATAAAATCGCCCGGTAGGGTAGGTTACGTATTGCCGGCTAAAATCAAAACTGGTGCGTATATTAATTTTGAACGATTGATTTTCAGGAAAAAGCGGTAAGTCCTGCTGCGGCGTAAACGGATTGTTGGAAGTATATGGTTTGCTGCGGTCGAAAAAGCTGTAATGGGAGGTATTGGGCAGCCATTTACGGCTCGCATATTCGGCGCTTGCTGTGGCTTGCCAGCTGCCGGTAATGCGGTGCGATAAACTTACAGCGCCGAAGCGCTTATCATACAGCTTCTGATAATTCTCACGTGCAAACAGGCTATAGGCCGTATTAACAAAGGAGGAAAGAGGATTCTGGTCGTTCATATCTACTATATCTGAACCTACGTTGAAGCCCAGCCTGAAGTCGCCCACAGGAACGGTGCCATTGGCACTGGCATGGAAACTATGATTTACAAAACCGTAGCGCAGCTTGCCGGTCAGCTGCAAAAAGCGGTTACTGGCTGTATCTGTTTTTTTGATATAGGTAGCGCCATAATTAATGGCCGCGCCTTCTACCGTGTTGTACAAAAAGGATTGCGCCAGGGAATTAATATGATAAAATTCGCTTCGATACCGGTTTTGTACGTTGATGCCCGTAAACAGAATGTTTTGCGGCCCGATCTTATTATTAGCCTTATCAACCGAATCCAGGTATGCCTTGGATTCATGCCGTTTAGCTAAAACCGCCTTGCGTTCGTAGTCGGTTTTTTCCTCATCCGTTAAGGGAATGGGGCGCTGGCTGTTCCAGTAAGAGCTATCCTTTTTCATGACCTGGCTGGTAATACGGATTTTCTCCTCAAACTTCTTATTATTGAATTGCGGGTCAAGGTTATAATCTTTATAAAAAGATACCAGATAGCCGCCGAACCTGAATTTTAGAAAACCTCCTGTAAAATTAATTTCAATGTTGGATGGCACCCAGGTATCACGCTTTACGGCAGTGAACTGTTCCTTAATGTTCAGGGTATCTAAAAAATTAATATTTGCTTTTTTGGTAATGGTAAGGTTGGTACTGTAAAGTCGCCAGCTGCCATCAATAATATAAATGTACCCCTCAAAAACAGGGTCATGGTCGCGTTTAGCGATAACCTGAATTTTGTTTACGGTCATTCCGTTTTCAGCGGTGGTACCCAGCAGTTTGTATTTGTAAAAGGAAAGGGCATTATCTGCAATAGGCGATATTACCCCCCGGTTGCTCAGGCCGGGCCAGTTTTGCTGATTTTGGTAAAAATTAACCTGCAGCGCATAAGCCCGGTTAAAACTGAACATGCGGTTGCTGCCCGACACTTTGGAGGAAATCATTTCCTCATGAAAAAGATCGGGCTGTTTAAAGTCCAGCCTGGATTCCGACTCCGAAAAATACATAATGCCGCGGCGGTTAGAATCCAGGCCGGCTTCGCGGCTCACCTGATCCAGGTCGCGGCCTAAAAATTTCCTGGGCGCATCCAGCGAACGCTGCAATACCTTAATGTAAGTGTAGCAGGTGTAGTTTTTAATTTGGTTAAGATAATACCTGCGTTTTTTAATGGCCTTGCGAATAATGGCATAAGCCGGGTCTTCACCGTCTGAGCGGATGGTTACGCTTTGCAGCTCATAGGTTTCGGAGGTAAGCGTAACGTTTACCGTGCGGCTGGCCTGTAAGCTTACGCTGCGGCTCACTTGCTTATAACCGATAGCCCTGTAAAATACTTCGTAGCTGCCCGCATTAAGCGGCAGGCTGTAACGGCCATCGCTGTTGGCTGAGGTGCCCTGGTTGCTTCCCTTAACTACAATGCTGGCAAACGGAACCGGCCTGCCCGCCTCATTGGTGATTATACCGCTCAGCGTGTGTTGCTGGGCAAAGGCCGTTGCTGTAAATAAGGTACAGAGCAGAATGGTAAAAAACTTCATGCAGCGTGTTGTGGAACTTACATGGTTAACTGTAAACAGGAGGGCTTTGTTATTTGCAGCATAAATTTTAGCCTGATACCATACATCACAGCAGATTTGTACAGCTCTCCATAATATAACAGATGGCAGATTAACTCAGCATATCCATCAGGTCGTCTTCACTGATTATCGGGATGTTTAGCTTGCCGGCCTTTTCCATTTTAGACGGGCCCATATTGTCGCCGGCAATGAGATAATTAAGTTTGGCGGAAATGCTGCTCAAAATCCTGCCGCCATTTTGTTCTATGATTTCTTTCAGCTCCTCTCGCGAATGTTTTTCAAAGGTGCCTGAAATAATAAACGTTTTGCCGCTGAAGGTATCGCTGCTCAAAATAACTTCCTTATGCTCGGTTATAAATTGCAGGCCCTGGCTGCGCAGCTTCTCAATTTCCTGCCAGTGAATATCGCCGCTGAAATATTCGAGCAGGCTTTCAGCAATGCGGTCGCCAATTTCATCAACGGCAGTCAGTTCTTCTAAAGTAGCGGCCTTCAGGCGGTCAATAATTTTGAAGTGAGCTGTGATTTTCCGGGCCACGGTTTCGCCAACATAACGGATGCCCAGCCCGAACAGCACCTTTTCAAAGGGCATCTGCTTTGAATTTTCAATACCCTGCAGCATATTGGTGATAGATTTTTCGCCGAAGCGCTCCATCTGCTTTAATTCAGGCTGGTGCAGGTGCAAATCATAAATATCGCTGAGGTGCTTCAGCAGTCCCCGCTGGTAAAGGGTTTCAATGGTCTCATCGCCCAAACCATCAATATTCATGGCTTTGCGGCCTGCAAAGTGCTGCATTTTACTTACAATCTGCGGCGGGCAGGCTTCGTCATTAGGGCAGTAAAAGGCGGCTTCGCCCTCCTTGCGTTCCAGCGGGGTGCCGCAGGCCGGGCAGGTGGTGCGGTAAGTTACCGGCCTGGCACCCGGCCGACGTTCGGCCAGGTTTACGCTGATAATCTTCGGGATGATTTCGCCGCCCTTCTCCACATATACGGTATCGCCCTCGTGCAGGTCCAGGCGCAGTATCTCATTGGCGTTATGCAGCGTGGCGCGCTTTACGGTGGTACCGGCCAGCAAAATGGGTTTTAAGTGTGCAACCGGTGTTACGGCGCCGGTGCGCCCTACGTTGTATTCCACATCTTCCAGTATGGTTTCCACGCGCTCGGCCTTGTACTTATAGGCAATGGCCCAGCGGGGTACCTTGGCAGTAAAGCCCAGTTCCTCCTGCTGCGCATAGCTGTTTACCTTAAGCACAATACCGTCAATGTCAAAGCTCAGCCCGAAACGCTTCTGCTCCCACTCGTTAATAAAGCTCAGCGCTTCGCTCAGGCTGCGGCACAGCCGGGTATGCTCGCTTACATGGAAGCCCCAGCGCTTTACGGCCTGCAGGCTCTCCCAATGGGTTTTAAACAGGGGCTTACCGGTGTACAAAAAATATAAAAAGCAATCTAAGGGGCGGCGGGCCACCTCGGCCGAATCCTGCAGCTTCATGGTGCCGGAGGCAAAGTTACGGGGATTAGCGTAGGGCACTTCCCCGTTTTCAATGCGCTCATGGTTCAGCCGCTCAAAGGCTTTGCGGTGCATCAGCACTTCGCCGCGTATTTCAAAAAAGTCGGGGTAATCGCTATGGGCAAGATGCCTGGGCACACTGTTAATAGTGCGCACATTGGTGGTTACCTCATCGCCCTCCACGCCGTTGCCCCGGGTTACGGCACGGGCCAGCCGGCCGTGTTCATACGTCATGCTCATGGACAGGCCATCAAATTTCAGCTCGCATACGTATTCAAAATTATCGCCTATGGCTTTGCGGATGCGCTGGTCAAAATCATGCAGTTCCTGTTCGCTGTAGGTATTACCCAGCGACAGCATGGGCCAGCGGTGCTTTACCGTTTTAAACTCCCTGGTAATTTCACCGCCCACCTTCTGGGTGGGCGAGGAGGGGTCAGTCAGCTCCGGAAACTGCTTTTCCAGGCCGGCCAGTTCCTGTAACTTCTGATCAAAATCATAATCAGTTATGGTAGGCTGGGCCAGCACATAATAGTTGTA
>CAXTAP010000073.1:0-16770 GCA_964241965.1 uncultured Mucilaginibacter sp. | reverse complement strand
CTGGTGTTCCTGAATGTGCCATTCGCCATTGTGGGCGGTATTTTGGCGCTGTTTATCACCGGCACCAACTTCAGTATATCGGCAGGCATAGGCTTTATTGCGCTGTTTGGCATTTGCATTCGGGATGGGGTACTGTTAATCACGGTATTTAAGCAGAACCTGGAACATATTAAGGGCGACAGCGCCACGCTGTACACCGCCATTAAGTTAGGAGTAAACTCCCGCATCAGGCCGGTAATGATGACGGCGCTGATGGCAGCCATCGGTTTGTTCCCGGCAGCCATATCACATGGTATCGGTTCCGAAAGTTCGCGGCCGCTTGCGAGGGTAGTGATAGGCGGTATCCTGTGTGCAATGCTGTTCAGCTTATGGATATTCCCGCTTATCTTTGGCTGGGCCTACCGCAAAACGGATATATCACCCAATGCCGTGCGTAAGTAACAGGTTGCCGGCTAAGGTATATGATAGGGAAGACCTGCTGATGCAGGCAGTACAAGTGGATTATATTTGCCGCCGTTTGCTCTTGCACTAACGGATGCAGCATCCGTTTTTTTACAGATAAGCGGATTGGTAAACTTTTCTTTGATTTAAACGCCGTGCAGGTAAAATCAAAATCTGAGATTTGAGGTTATTTTATCAGCACCTGTAAATGATTCATGAAAGAGATTATCGATATTGTATCTGCTTATGAAAAAGCTGTAAAATCGGGTATAAAAACAGCACTGGCTACAGTAGTTTTGGTAGAAGGTTCGGCTTATCGCAGGGCCGGCGCCCGTATGCTGATTACCGAGGACGGGCAACTGACAGGGGCAATCAGCGGCGGCTGCCTGGAAGGTGATGCTTTGCGCAAAGCCCGGATGGTGATATTGCAGCAACAACCATTACTGGTTACCTATGACACGATGGACGACGATGATGTTAAACTTGGGGTTGGCCTGGGCTGTAATGGCATTATTCATATCTTAATTGAGCCGGTTAATGATAAAACAGAAATAACGCCAATTACATTATTAAAGGCTGTAATTGCCTCAAAAGGTTATTCGGTACTGGTTACTGTATTTTCTGTACAAGACCGGAAGGCGCCGCAGCCAGGCTCGTGTTTATGTATGACAGAGGAGCAAACGCTTGCTAACGGTTTAAATGCCTTGTATGATAAAAACGAAATTATGGCAGATGCCGTTCATGTATTTGAAAATCAGCGTTCTGCCGTTACTGCGTACCGGGGTTACACCGCATTTGTGGAGTGCGTAAAGCCATTGATTTCTCTGATCGTGTTAGGCGCCGGAAACGATGCCGTTCCCTTAACCCGGATTGCTGCCATTTTGGGCTGGAATGTTACGGTTGTTGACGGACGTGCGAATTACGGTACAGCCGAACGCTTTCCTGCGGCCAATAAACTAATAATTGCTAAACCGGAAAGTGTATTGAATAACATACGGATTAATGAGTGGACTGCCTTTGTGCTGATGACACATAATTACAATTATGAAATTGCATTTATGAGGGAGCTTTTGCCGCTGCAGCCATCTTACGTAGGCATTTTAGGACCAAAGAAAAAACTGGTGCGTATGCTGGAGGAACTTGAGGAAAGCGGAACCACAATTACCGGCAAAAATCTGGAAGCTATTTACGGGCCCGTTGGCCTGGATATCGGATCGGAAACGTCGGAAGAAATTGCGCTGGCTGTTATAGCTGAGATTAAGGCAAAATTTTCAGGCAGCAACGGGAACCCTCTAAAATTCAAAACTACCGTTATTCACAGCGCTTAAATGACCGCCTTAATTATTCTTGCAGCCGGTGAATCAAGCAGGTTGGGGCAGCCAAAGCAAAATTTGCTGTTTAAAGGCCAAACCTTGCTCCAAAGGGCTGTCGAGGCCGGTCTCCAATCTGCATCTGCAATCATTTATGTAGTGTTGGGTGCAAATTCAGGCAGCATCATTCCGGTGGCAGGGGCCGTAATTCTTCATAACAACGAATGGAGGACAGGTATGTCATCTTCCATAAAAAAAGCCATGAAGGAGGTTGATAATAATCCTTCAGTTGATAGTGCAATCATTATGCTTTGCGATCAGCCGTTTGTAACCTCAGAAATACTAAATGCTTTGATCAACAAACAAACAGAAACCTGTAAGCCCATAGTAGCCAGTAAGTACAATGCGGCAATAGGCGTTCCGGCTTTGTTTGCCAGGTCAGTGTTTGAAGAACTGCTTCATTTACAAGGCAATGAAGGCGCAAAGAAGATCATCCAGCGGCATATAGCGTCGGTCGAAGTTATTTCTTTCGAGCAAGGCAGCATGGATATTGACACCGCCGAAGATTATGAGGGCTTAAAAAAACTAAGTGATTAATTTATCCGGCGTTATAGGCAAATCTCTGATACGTTTGCCTGTGGCATTATAAACAGCATTGGCAATGGCGGCGGCCATACCGGTTACCCCAATCTCACCGATACCCCTCGCGCCAATCGGCGAGATAAGCGGATCCGGCGTTCCGATAAACTGCACATCAATTTCAGGCGTATCTGCATGCACAGGAACCAGGTACTGAGCCAGATCACGGGTTACTACCCGGCCGTTGTTAGGATCATACTGTGTATTTTCCATCAATGCCATACCCAGCCCGAACAGCATGCCGCCCATAATCTGATTCTTAGCCGTTTTCAGGTTCATTACCGTACCGATATCCATCACTCCCGCAATTTTTTCAACACGTATCATTCCCAGATCCGGATCAACCAGCACCTTGGCAAACTGGGCGCCAAAGGAATGAAATGCATAGGGCTTCCTGTCGGTTTTTTCATCCGACTGAACGGCAGGATTATTTTTGCTTTCCTCTTCTGTAGCTGCCTCAGGGGTTCCGTTCGCTGCAGGGTTAGCCTCCTGCGATTGCCTTGTGGATACATTGGTTTTAGCGCTGGCCTCAACCTTGTTCATGCCCTTACGGTTCAAAACAGCCATATAAAGTTCACCTTTTGCTGTGTTATTTGTAAGGAATACCCGGCCGTTAGCTGCTATAATTTCTTCTTCCCTGTGCCCGTACAAGGGGGAGCTTTGATCAGCAATCGCCATTTTTATAATTTTGCTTACTGCACCCAGGGCTGCTGCCCTGATGGGCGGCCCAACGCTTGCAGAAACTTGTGAGCCGCCTGATTGAGCGCCTTTAGGATAGCTGCTGTTGCCTAACTTTACCTTCACCTTTTCTACGGGTAAGCTAAAAGCATCGGCTGCAACCTGCGTCATTACCGTGTAGGTGCCTGTACCAATATCCTGCGTACCGCAAAGTATTTCCGCATTTCCGTCAGCATAAATAGTAGCTTTTGCCGACGAAGCGCTGCGGTTAGCCGGATAGGTAGCTGTGGCCATACCATAGCCTACCAGATATCTGCCTTCTTTTATTGTACCGGGTGTTGCATTTCGGTTTTTCCACCCGATGGCATCGGCGCCGCGCTGGTAGCACTCCTTTAAATTTTTTGAGGAAAACTGCTTTTTCTTCTGTTCCTCCGTTTCAGCATAATTTATCAGGCGAAGCTCAATGGGATCAATCTTTAATTTTTCAGCCAGCTCATCCATAGCTACCTCCAAGGCATACATACCTACAGATTCGCCCGGTGCCCGCATGGGGCATGGCGTACCCCGGTTAAGCCTTACTAATTCGTGGCTTACCTCAACGTTAGGGCTGCTGTAAATCATGCTGGAGGCTACGCCGGCGGTCTCTACAAACTCATCCACAAATGAAGTTTCGGATGTGGTGGCATGTTTAAGGGCAGAGAGCTTACCATTATTGTCAGCACCCAGCGTAATCTTCTGACTGGTTTGCGTACGCCTGCCCGCGGCAAAAAATGCCTGCTGCCTGCTCAGTACAAGTTTCACCGGCCGGTTAAATTGCTTGGCTGCCATTGGCGCCAGGAAGGTATTGGGCCAGGTAAAGCCTTTTGAACCGAACCCGCCGCCTATGAACAATGAATACACCTGCATCTTTTCGGGCGGAATACCCAGCATGGATGAAAGCAGCGATTTAACACCCATTACTGATTGTGAAGCATCATAAACGGTCAGGCTATCGCCCTTCCACTCAGCAATAGTAGCATGTGGCTCCATCGCATTATGGTGATATACGGGCGTAGTATAGGTTTCGTCTGTTTTTACTGATGCGGTTTGCAATGCAGTACCGGCATCTCCTCTTTTCACTTGCGTTTCAGCCCCTCCCAAACCCGAAGCGGGCTTATAGGCGGTAGCCCTGTTCTGTTCAAAAGCTATAGTTGCAGGTTGTATGTCATATTCCACTTTAATGGTTGCCGCGGCTTGCTCGGCTTGCTCCAGCGTTTCGGCAACCACTACGGCAATGTGCTGGCCGCCGTAAAAAATCCGGTCGCTTTGTAGTGGCAGCAAATCTTTCTCCGCAAACTTGCCTGAGCCCGGATCAGAACCCTGCGGAAAGTGCAGCATCATCGCATTCTCGCTGGTCATTACACCTATCACACCGGGCATCTTCTTAGCCTGCTGTACATCAATGGTCTTAACCCGCCCTTTGGTAATGGTACTGCTCACTGCAACTCCATGTGCTAAATCGGGCACAGGGAATTCAGCTGCGTAAGTAGCTGCACCTGTTACCTTCAATCTGCCGTCAACACGGTCTATCGGTTTTCCAATAAATTCGTTCATGACATGCCCTCCACGTTGGTCAGTGCACGTACCAGCGTACGTTTGACCATTTCAACTTTAAATGCGTTATCTTTATAGGGTTTTGCTCCAGCCAGAGCCGCCTCAGCTGCCGAGCGGTAAGTTTGTGCATTAGCCGATGAACCAATCAGCACTTTTTCTGCCTCGATTGATCGCCAGGGTTTAGTTCCCACACCGCCCAGCGCTACTCTTGCGCCCCTGATATGCCCATTCTGTATGTCCAGTGCAACAGCAGCAGAAGTGAGGGCAAATTCGTAGGAGGCCCGGTCACGTACCTTTAAATAATGAGACTTGCTGCTGAATGTCAGTGCCGGAATTTCTATATGGGTAATTAACTCACCGGGTATAAGATTGTGCTCAATGTGTGGTGTTTGCCCGGGTAACAGGTGAAAGTCGGCGAAGGGTTCGATACGAGTTCCTTTCGGCCCCTGCAGGTGGATGGTGGCACCTAAGGCTGCCATCGCCACGCACATATCAGATGGATGTGCAGCAATGCATTGAGCGCTGGTACCTAAAATTGCATTCATGCGGTTGTAGCCTGTAATGGCTGAACAACCTGAGCCTGGCACCCGTTTATTACAGGCAAAGTCAGTATTATAAAAGTAAGGGCAGCGGGTGCGCTGCATTAAATTGCCGCCGGTAGTGGCCATATTGCGTAATTGCGCCGATGCACCCGACAATAAAGCTTCTGATAATACCGGAAAGTTTTTTACGATATACGGATGGTAGGATAAATCACTGTTTTTAACTAATGCGCCGATGCGCACACCGCCGTTTTCAAGCTCTTCAATTTTGTAAAGCGGCAGCTTGTTGATATCAATCACCTGCTTCGGAGCTTCAATATTCAGCTTCATTAAGTCGAGTAGATTGGTTCCGCCTGCTATAAACCTGGCCTGATTAATTCCGGCTGCGCGTATGGCTGTTAAGTTATCCTGCGCTCTGACAAATCTGAATGGTTCCATAGTTATTCTCCTGTTTAAGCGTTTTGAACTTCCTTAATAGCCGCCACAATATTCTGGTAGGCGCCGCAACGGCATATATTTCCGCTCATGGATTCTTTGATTTCCTCATCTGTTTTAGCATGACCCTCCTTAACCAATCCTACTGCGGAGCAGATCTGCCCTGGCGTACAATATCCGCACTGGAAACCATCATGCTTTAAAAAAGCTTCCTGCATCGGGTGTAACTGGTCGCCTTTGGCTAAACCTTCAATAGTGGTTATTTCCGAGCCTTCACACATTACAGCCAGATGCAGGCAGGAGTTTATGCGTCTTCCGTCCAGCAAAACAGTACAGGCGCCGCATTGCCCGTGGTCGCACCCTTTTTTTGTGCCTGGCAGCATTAGTTTTTCGCGCAGGGCATCCAGTAAAGTGACCCGGGTATCAAGCGTCAATGTTTTTGAGGCACCGTTAATTGTTATGTTTACGGTTACCGGTTCGGGAGGTAATGCTTCATGGCCTGGTAATGTGCCGGTCGCTTTAGACAATAAAGGCACCAGTTGCAAACCAGCGCCCACGAAGCCAACCTGCCCCAAGAACTGCCGCCGCGTGGTGCCGCCTTTAGGCGGGTGTTTACTTTCAGATGAGTTATCCATGGCCTTTACTATATAACTAATTACAGTAGGTCAACATCCCCTTTAAGGCAAATGTTTAAAATATAAAGAACAATAATGCCCTTTAAGGTAATCATGTTCAATTAATAGTAAAGAAGGAAAGTTTTGTAACATGGTGCAGCAGAAATTTTACTTAAACCTTATTACAAAGGCAGGCAGCAGAGCCTGCCGGAGCACAAGGAAACCATGAGTGCCTCAGTCATAATACCGGCCGGCTTGCCGCCACAAGAATCAGGATTAAGTGTTATTAGCAGTTGCTTAATACCTTGAGTTATTAATTTTACCAAATTAACAGGCTATAACCGGCTTAGCTGTTTATTTAATTCGAGGGCGGCGCTGATCAGGGCCAGGTGAGTGAACGCTTGCGGAAAGTTGCCCAAATGTTCGCCTTGCTTGCCCAGCTCTTCGCTGAACAGCCCGAGGTGATTGGCATACCCGATCATTTTCTCAAAACTTTCCACTGCCATGTCCAGCTTCCCGCTTTTGGCAAGCGCTTCAATATACCAGAAGGAACACATATTAAACGTGCCCTCCTCGCCATCAAGGCCATCTGCTTTTTCCAGTTGGTTCTGGTAACGGTAGATAAGCACATCGAGCCGCAGATGCTGATCAACGGCCTTCATGGTAGATAGCCAGCGGGGCTCCAGCGGAGATATAAAATGCGTTAAGGGCATCAGCAGTACGCTGGCATCCACCTGTGCGGCGCCCTTGTATTGTACCCATGCTTCAATTTCAGGGTTCCAGAAGTTATGGTAAATATCATTATAAATCTCATCCCTCACGGCGCGCCATTCCTGCTCGGGGTATGGAAATGAGCGATGCTCGGCAATTTTGATTGCCCTGTCCATCGCAACCCAGCACATTAAGCGGGAATGTAAAAATTCTTTTTTCGTGTTCCTGATTTCCCATATGCCATGATCAGCAAGTTTCCAGTCTTTAATAACACATTCAATCTGCATCTGCAGCAAAGACCAGAACTCAAAGGTGATGGGTTTATAAGACTTATTGTAAATATAGATAGTATCTATCAGTTCGCCGTAAATGTCAGTCTGGAACTGCAGCGCTGCCCCGTTACCAATACGGACGGGTTTTGAATCCTGGTAACCGGATAAGTGTTTAAGCGGCTCTTCATCCCTGCCTTTGCCGCCGTTAATCTGGTAAAGCAACTGCAGTTTTTCTTTTCTGCACAGGCCGGCAATCCAGCCCATGAAAGCGGTAGCCTCATCAAAAAAACCAAGTGACAGAAAGGCATACATGGTGAAAGCTGCATCCCGTATCCAGGTAAAGCGGTAATCCCAGTTCCTGTTGCCGCCTATAGTTTCAGGAATGCCAAATGTAGCTGCAGCAACTACAGAACCGAACTCTGCTGAGGTAAGCAGCTTTAAGGTGATTGCCGACCGGAAAATCAGCTCACTGTATAAGCCCTTATAGGAGGATTTGCTTATCCACCGGCGCCACTCCTCAGTGGTTTGCTGATAGGTATTATCAGCATAATGGTCAATTGACAGCGCCTTTTTTTTAGGCTGCTTTTCAACCGCCTCCAGCACAATGTGTGCGGTTTCTGATTGCCGAAGCGTAAACTCCGCATAACCGTCATTATTTTTGATTTGCAAAGGCACATCGGCTAATAAGCGCAAACGTAAATGGCTGTCATCGGCAGGGATAAATATAAACTCATCGTTACCTGCCTCAGCATGATGTTTTACAGATGCGTAATTAAATCGCGGCACAAAATTTACCTTGAAAAGGATGTCGCCGCGTATGGCTTTAATTCTGCGGACGATTGCATTAGGCGCAGTTTCCCCTTCTCTTGCCAATGGCATGTAATCGGTCAGTTCTGCAATGCCGGTTTTTGAGAAGAAGCGGGTGAGTAAAACGGCGGTACCGGGAATATAAAGCTGCTTGGTTGTCAAATCCGCCATCTGAGGCTCCACCGAAAAGTATCCGCCTTTTCTGGAATCAAGCATTGAAGCAAAAACTGTTGGCGAGTCGAACCCGGGGAAACACATAAAATCGATAGATCCGGTCAGGGATACCAAAGCCGTTGTTTTCAGGTTTCCTATGATGCCATAATTCTCAACAGGCTGATAGGGGCGCAACTTATGAACCATGACAACTGAACAATGGTTTTTCGGAGTTGTTTACTGCTACAGGGCAGCATAAAATTATAACAAATGGCAGCAGTGTTTCACCGCTATACGGCCGGGGCATTAACTGAGATAATAATTTAAACAGCGGTATTTGCTGCGCGCAGGCATTCTAATGGCCTCTACTATAATATTCGGGTAATTTAAAGCATCAAATTGTATTTATTGCAAACTAAATTTAAGCTATAAATAGCTTAGGTTAACCAACACGTGTAAAGTACCTGCCTTAAATTTTAAATAAGTGGGCTAACAATGCCTATTTTTTTTAATATAGTAGTTAAATATTTATTCTTCCTATAATAAATGGTGTAAAAATTTGAAATATCAATGCCAATATTTATTTTCATCCAATTAAACAACTAAAAAATTCTTGTTGCACAATGGAAACTTACAATGCAAATGACCCATCAGCAGCTGTGGCTTTGTTGGGAATTTTAATGATCCCTTTGTTATTCTTTTTGCTTATCATCGTTATCTCCTTTTGGCGAATATTTACAAAAGCAGGTAAACCAGGCTGGGCCGCCATTATTCCTGTTTACAACATTATTGTGTGGATGGAAATTATCGGCAAGCCGGTGTGGTGGATATTGCTTTTTTTAATACCCTGCGTAAACATCATTTTTGTTATCTGGTCCGTAAATCTGTTAAGCAAAAGTTTTGGCCAGGGTGAGGGTTTTACCATAGGGCTGTTGTTGTTGGGCATTATTTTTTATCCCATACTGGCTTTTGGCAATTATCGCTATTTAGGGCCTGCAGGCGCTGGCCCGCTAAGGCCTGTTGATCCATCGGTAGGCTATCAGGATCCGTTTTCGCCTAATTCGCCGCAGGTTTGAGCATTTCTCTTATTTACTGCCATATAATGCCCCGCCATTTCATAGCAGCCACCTATGGGTGGCGGGGTTTTTTGCTGCCCTGCCCGTTTAAGTATCTCACAGGTATAGATTGTCCCGGCTGCGGTTTTCAGCGCTCTGTACTTGCTTTGCTGCACGGCGACTGGAGCAGCAGTTTTTCACTCTATCCATCAACCCTGCCATTGCTGCTGGCAACGCTGCACACATTGGCCTGTAACTGGGTTAAGCTGGATACTCACAATGAAATCATTAAAAAAGGCATCTACATCATCACCGGGAGCTGTATTCTGATCAGCTATCTCTTTAAGCTAAGGAGCCTTTATGCCATACCCTCCTGAGCAGCAACTACGTGGCCGTAATCTTTAATGATTGTTTGCAAAAACTTCATATCATTCATCTCATGCGTTTGAGCGATACCTAAATGTTCACGGATGCGAATGGCCATATTATATACAATAACGCTGTTATGAGTTTTAATATAGGTATTAATTACATCCTGAATTAAGGAAATATCCTTTGCGCTTAACTGGCCGGCCTCCGGAAAAACAGGGTCGTAGGTTTCCGGTGCATCTAAATAGGAAATATGATTTATCTGAGTACGCGGCAAAGTTTTAATCAGCGTGGTACCGGCCACTATATCGCCAATGCGCTGATGTTTATCGCTGACGGCAACGCAGATTAAGCCGCCTATCTGAAACGTAAGTGAAAAATCAATCAGCCTGAACAGCCAGCGCAGCAAGTACTGCCCGAAGGTAGGTTGCGTACCATCAAGGCTGATTACCTTAACTTTCATAATTCTTTTGCCGATGCTTTGCCCGTTCATCAAGGTTTCGCTGAGAAGGTCATAAAATACATACAGCAAAGCATAGATAATTAAAAGTCCGATCATGACGGCGGAGTAACCCGTGCCGCCGGTTCTGGTGAGCGAGGTAATTATAACAGCGAAAATCAGCACGGCCACAAACAGCGCCATATCAATGAGGCGGGCCACCATGCGTTCGCCCAGGCCGGCAACTTCATAGTCAATATCAATGTTTTGTGAGGTAGTGATACGTATAGTTTCCATCAGAAAACAAATTTAAAATTTTAGTTGAAAAATAAAAGATTTGTTACTACTTTAAGCCAAACTAAAACCTGATTATAATTCATGCGCGAGCCGCTGTTTGTAAAGCAAAATTCAAAAAAGTGGACTGCCTTTGAGCAGCAGCCTACTAATGATCCGGATGAGCTGGCAAACCGTTTTATCGAGATTACTGATGACCTGGCTTATGCCAAAACATTTTATCCTCAATCCAATACTACGGCTTATTTAAACGGGTTGGCAGCAAGGCTGCACCAATCCATTTATAAAAATAAATCAGAACGCAGTAACCGCTTCGTTAACTTCTGGCAGTTTGAGTTACCCATGTTATTTAAACAGTACCGCAGGCAACTATGGTATGCATTTTTGTTCTTTGTAATATTCTGCCTTATCGGCGCACTTTCTGCCAGGTATGATGACCGTTTTGTACGCCTCATTCTGGGCAATGAATATGTGGACATGACCAATGAAAACATTGCCAAAGGCGACCCTTTCGGCGTGTATAAAAGCATGAATGGCTTTACCATGTTTTTCCTGATTGCCATTAATAATATTAAGGTGTCCCTTATAACATTTGTATGCGGTATCTTTTTCTCGGCAGGCAGCGTTTATCTTTTATTTCAGAACGGATTGATGCTGGGTTCATTTCAATATTATTTTTTCAGCAAGGGCTTAGGCTGGGCCTCGGTACTGGTATTGTGGATACATGGTGTAATTGAAATCTCATCCATCATTATTGCCGGGGCAGCCGGCTTGGTGCTGGGAAATGCGCTGCTGTTTCCTAAAACTTACTCGCGTATAGAATCATTGAAAAAGGGCGCTAAAGATGGCATGAAACTTACTATCGGACTTATCCCTTTATTTATTGTTGCCGCTGTTTTTGAAAGTTTTGTTACCCGCCATACCGAAATGCCGGCATGGCTCAGTATTGCCATTTTAGTAAGTACATTTAGTTTTACGGTTTGGTATGTTATTATTTATCCTAACCGTTTATCTCACTCAAAAAATTAATGAAACCAGCAATTGAATTATCTAAACCGCGTGATTTTGGCGAAATCGTAAATGATACGTTCACCTTTATCAAGCAAAACTTTAAGCCGTTAATTAAATGCTTTTTTACGTTTTGCGGCTTTTTCCTGCTGGTAGGAGCCGTTTTTTCCTGCCTGCAGCAAGTACAAACCATTGACGCACTTAACAGCGCCAATGCTTACGGTACAGAAACAGCAACCGGTTTTTCCGGTTTACGGACCCTGGGTCTTGATTACTTGCTGGCCATGGCATTTTTGTTTCTTACTATTGCCACTGCCGAAATTACGGTATTTTGCTACCTGAGTTTATATAAGGAGAAAGGCAATGTTCCTCCTGCCGTTGCCGAAGTTTGGGGCTATATGAAATACTATTTCATGCGTTCATTCACAGCTTTAATCCTGATATATATAATGCTGGTTATCGGGTTTGTGCTTTGCCTCGTTCCGGGCCTCTGGCTATATCCGATATTTGCACTGATATTGCCGGTAATGATTTTTGAAAACACCACGTTTGGCTATGCCTTCAGCCATTGCTTCAGGCTTATTAAGGATTTTTGGTGGGTTACCTTTGGGGCTATTGTAATTTCAGGTATTATAGGCATATTATGTGCCGGTGTTGTAGCTATGCCCGCAAGCTTAGCCAATATGATAGTAATGCTGGTTAACATTAAACGAGGCGTTCGGTTTTCTGTAGGGCTTACCATAGCTGCTTCTGTATTGCAGCATCTGGCTTATGTATTTTATATCATCCCGATGATAGCCACAGCTTTATGCTATTTTAACCTCACCGAAGTAAAGGAAGGCACCAGCATACTTAACCGTATTGAGGGCTTTGGCAAAGAGGAATTGCCAGGCACTGATTTATCCGAAGAGCAGTATTAAGCATGTACCGTTTCATTCTCCTGGTTGTTCTGCTGATGGGGAGCTTAACTGCTTATACAGCGCCTAAGCCTGAAGCCATTGCTCACAGGGTGCCAAAGGTATTAAAGCTGGATAGTACCGCCGTGCTGCTCAGATCGTACGACGCTTCGGCGCTTAATGCCTATCGCGGGCAGTCTGCATTTCAGTATCATGATGCGCCGAAAGGCGGCATTTCCTGGTGGGAACGTTTCTGGAACTGGTTCTGGGATAAATTCAGCATAGGCAGATATACCAGAGGCACCCGCCGTTTGTGGAGCTATATTTTGCGTTACACTTTTATTCTTTTAGGTTTGGCTGCCATTGTTTTTATTGCAATGAAGGTTGCAGGCGCTGATCCTGCGGCCTTGTTCAGGCGCAAACCTGCTGCTTCCGGGCTGCCTTTCAGCGAAACCTTTGAAAACATCCATAATGTGGATTTTGACAGTGAACTGGATCGCGCTGTGGCACAGCACAATTACCGCCTCGCCGTACGCCTGCTTTACCTCAAAGCCCTCAGGCAGCTGGATGCTGCCGGGCTGATTGCATGGCAGCCATACAAAACCAACAGTACCTACATCAATGAGTTACAGGGTAATAGCTGTTACCGGCAGTTCCGGCAGCTTACCCAGCAGTTTGAATATATCTGGTACGGGGATTTTTTAATTGATGCACAGGTATTTCAGCAGGTGAATGCCCTGTTTCAAAATTTTAAACAGGGGCTGATATGAAAGATTTTAAAATCTACATCGTTCTGGCATCGCTGCTGCTAACCGGCTACATGGTAGCCGAATATAATAAGCCAGCACCTACCAACTGGAAATCTACCCTGTATTACAACGATAAAATTCCTTATGGAACATACATCTTTCATCATCAGCTCAACCGGCTGTTCCCGGCGGCAGGTATAGTAAAAACCAATCGGTCATTAAGTGATTTTTTTCAGGATAGCACAACAAAACCTGGCAACTATATTATTGTTTCGCATACGCTGAGCATCAGCAGGCCCGACGTAAAGGCATTGATTAAATTTATCAGTGCCGGTAACCATGTATTCATCTCTGCTTTTGACTGGGATGGCCCGCTGGCCGACACCCTTCAACTGGAAACACGCTACAGCAATTTAAAGTCGGAATCGTTTCACTTTACCAATCCGGCGCTGCATCCTGCCGTTGCCTATACCTTTGATCATAACCTGGGCGGCCAGTATTTCAGCGGCTTTGATACTGCACATGCCGTTTCACTGAGCCGGAACCAGAATAAAAATACAACTTACCTGAGATTCAGTTATGGCAAAGGTAGTTTGTTTGCCTTTGCCAATCCTCACTTACTATCCAATTATAGCCTGCTTACACCGCAGGGAGCCAGCTACATGGGTAAGGTGCTGTCATATCTTCCGCCGGTTGGCCGGATATACTGGGATGAATTTCAAAACCATGATATTGCCGAAGACGAGTCGCCGATGCGGGTATTCTTTAGTTATGAAAGTTTGCGCCGGGCCTACTACATCAGCCTGGTTTCACTGTTGGTATTTGTGTGTTTTGAAATTAAGCGCAGGCAGCGCATTATTCCTGTTATAGAGCCTCTTAAAAATGCCACTGCAGATTTTGTAAGCGTGATAGGCAGGGTATATTATGAGCAGCGCAATAACAAGAATATTGCATCTAAAAAGGTAAGTTACCTGGCTGATTTTATCCGGACGAAATACCAGCTCAGAGCTGATTTTAAGGATATAAATTTTATCAGCACCCTGACGCATAAAACCGGCATACCTCAGGCTTTAATTGATGACCTGATCATGCACATCAAATATATAGATGTACAGCCTAAGGTAACCGACCACGAATTAATTACCTTGAACCATTTAATAGAAAAATTTTACGCCCAGGCCTGAATAGATGGAAGAACCGATATTTGAACAACGAACCGACTTAACCCGGCTGAATGCTGCGGTTGAGCAGATTAAAGCCACGCTGGCTGCCATTATTGTGGGGCAGCATGATACGATTGACCTGCTGATTGCCGGCATCCTGGCTGATGGGCACGTACTGATTGAGGGCGTACCCGGCGTAGCCAAAACACTAAGCGCCAAGCTGATTGCCAAGGCAATTGATGCCAGGTTTGCCCGTGTGCAGTTTACGCCCGACTTAATGCCGTCAGATGTGATAGGTACCCCGGTGTTCAACCCGGAAACTACTTCATTTGTATTTAAGCAGGGGCCGGTATTCGGCAACATTGTGCTTGTTGATGAAATTAACCGGGCGCCTGCCAAAACACAATCGGCGCTGTTTGAGGTGATGGAGGAGCGGCAGATCACGGTGGACGGGCAAACGTACCCTATGCAGGAGCCGTTCATGGTGCTGGCCACCCAAAATCCGGTAGAGCAGGAGGGAACGTATCGCCTGCCAGAGGCGCAACTGGATCGCTTTCTGTTCAAAATTGACGTAAAATACCCTACGCTGGAACAGGAAATTGCTATTCTGACACATCAGCACCAGCAGCGCCCTGCTGATCAGCTTCAGGATATTAAACCGGTACTCTCTGCTTCAGACATTATCAGCCTGCGCCAGCAGGTGCGTACCCTGCATATAGAGGCCAAACTGTTAGAGTTTATTGCTAAAATAGTTTACGAAACCCGTAATCACAAATCATTGTATCTTGGCGGCTCACCAAGGGCCTCATTGGCCATTGCGGGCAGTGCCAAGGCCGTTGCTGCCATGCAGGGCCGCGATTTTGTTATGCCCGAAGATATTATACGTGTGGTTTCGCCGGTATTGCGTCATCGTATTATGCTCACGCCCGACAAGGAAATGGAAGGCGTTACGCCGGATGAAGTAATTGCCCAGATTATTCAAAAAATTGAAATACCACGATAAGGGTTTGTGAAAAGAGTTATTAATTTTTACAAGGATCTTTTTTTGACCCCGCGGCTGTTTATGGCCGTAAGCGTTTGCGTGGTGTTTTTCCTGTTGTCATTCTTTTTACCCTGGCTGGGGGTATTGCCGCAGGTTCTTTTTTATGCTTTTATCGCTTTGGTGCTTATAGACCTACTGTTACTGTATCGCATCAGCGGAGTTTTTGCCCGGCGGCATGCGCCCGAACGGCTGAGCAACAACGATGAAAACGAACTGGGTATCTACATTGAAAACCGTTATTCTTTTATTATCCATGCGGCGCTCATTGATGAAATTCCTTTTCAGTTTCAGCGGCGCGATATCTGGTTTACTGTTTTGCTGGCACCCGGGCAGCAAAAAACAATCAATTATACTTTGCGGCCCACCAAGCGCGGTGAGTACAATTTTGGCGATATAAGGGTATTTGTAATGTCGTCGTTAGGGTTGATTCGCAGGCGGTACACTTTTCCGCAGGCAGAAATGCTGCCGGTATATCCTTCATTTTTACAAATGCGTAAGTATGAGCTGATGGCCATTTCAAACCGGCTGAGCGAGATCGGAATTAAAAAAATACGCAGGTTAGGCCATAATATGGAGTTTGAGCAGGTGAAAACTTATACGCCCGGGGATGACTACCGTACCATTAACTGGAAAGCTACTGCCCGCCACGCCGATTTAATGACTAACACTTATACCGATGAAAAATCACAGCAGGTATATTGTGTAATAGATAAATCGAGGGTTATGAAAATGCCTTTCGATGGCCTGAGCCTGCTGGATTATGCCATCAACGCCAGCCTTGTATTGAGCAATGTAGCTATGCTCAAGGAAGACAAGGCCGGCCTGATCACTTTGGCTGAAAAGCTGGGCAGTGTATTAGTTGCCGACCGCAAGCCGGCCCAGCTTAACCGTATTGTGGAGGCGCTGTATCATGAAAAAACCCGCTACCTGGAAACCAACCTGGAACTGCTTTATGCCACCATTCGCCGGGTAATCAAGCAGCGCAGCCTCGTGGTGTTATTTACCAATTTCGAAAGTTTATCAGCCTTAGAGCGGCAATTACCCTTCCTGAAACGTATCAGTAAATACCACTTGCTGCTGGTTGTGTTTTTTGAAAATACTGAGCTTAAAACTCTGACCGAACAGCCTGCTGCAGATGTAGAGGGCATTTACATCAAGACTATTGCTGAAAAGTTCGCCTATGATAAAAAGCTTATTGTAAAGGAACTTACCAAGCATGGTATCCAGGCTATGCTTACCGCACCGCAGAATTTAACGGTTAACACCATTAACCGTTATCTGGAAATCAAGGCAAGGCAGGGTATTTAGCATATGATTGACAGGCAGCAAGTTGCCGAAAGGTTATAATAAAATTGAATGTTTTTGCCGCAAAACGGTTTGTTAATACAATATTCTTTTTAACATGCTGTTTTCCAGAGCCGGCTGCAGATATGCAACTCTTTGCGGCTTATAAATTTGTTTCTGCGGATAATAGTTATTTAACAATGCTTCTGATGAGTGTTCACGTTCACAGAGGCGTGAACACCCGTGAACGTTCATGAACGCTGACAGGATTTTGGC
>CAXTAP010000072.1:0-16795 GCA_964241965.1 uncultured Mucilaginibacter sp. | reverse complement strand
TATAACCCATAGCCTCGTGCAGCGCCTGGTTCGATTTAAACATCGGGTTGGTATTAATATCGGCATGCACCTCCAGGTCAACATCATATAAATCAAGCAGGTCGCATAACTGGTAGGCAATATCAATAGATCCCTGTACCTCGCGCAGCATCCGTTCCTTGATAGTCATTTTCTGCGAGGTGCGTTCCTGATGAATGTACATAAAGCCGCCTCGCTGCTCGCGCAGAAACACAATCACGGTGGCAAAATCGGTAACGGCTCCCTTTACCTGCGAGTCGGTGCCGATGCATACTTTCAGTTTGTTGCCCAGTGCGGTTTCACGCTCAATGGTACGTTCAACTTCTTCTAAAATAGGGGTCTGCAGTATTTCGCCGCTAAATTTTCTCCAGGTCATAAAAATCCGGTTTTAAGGTAAATTCTGTACTGACCTTTTTGGGGTCTATAAAAGTAAGGAAATAGATATCAGATAAACGTTATGTTAACATGATTTATTTGTTAACATGTATTTTATTATCAACATTTTAAGCGCTTAAATGATTGCCCGGTTTATTAAAATGCTGCAGCTGCTGATCATGCCAATCCGCACAGGTTCATGTTTACGATGCGGCTCCTGGTTAATCAGTTTGCAAGGGATTGCTGAATTGAAATTTTACAGGCAACGCGCTTTTGATGTAAGTATAATGGTAATATAAAAAATTTGAGTTCGGTCCGCTTTATTGCTATCATAAAGCTTTATCTTGTTAATCCGGGCGGGGGCGGGAAACTTGTATCAAGGTGAACTATTTTACAAGTGCCTTGCCATTACCCGAAAATATAAAGCAGACATGAAAAAATATGCCATCATATCCGACATTCATGGCAGCTCGCTGGCATTGGCGGCGGTGCTGAATGATATCAAGGCCCGGCAGATAGATCAGATTATTAATCTGGGCGATTACTTTTTTGGCGCACTGGAGCCGAAAGCTGTAGCCGGAATGCTGAGCGATACCCCCATGCTATGCATCAGCGGCAACACTGACCGTGAGATACTGGAGAGCATGGATAAGACATCGGCAAAGGAGGGCATGGAAAGGGTAAAGGCAGAATTACCAAACACTGCTATAGCCTGGCTGAAAACGCTGCCCGGCACTGTAACCTGCGACGACTTGTTTTTTGCCTGCCACGGTACCCCTGAAAGTGATGATGAGTACCTGTTAGAGCAGGTTACACCGCAGGGCGTATTTGTATATAATGATGAAGCGCTGATTAGCCGTACGCAGCACATAAAGGAGCGTATTATTTTATGCGGGCACTCGCATGTGAGCCGGGTAATCTATTTATCGAATGATAAGATTATCATTAATCCGGGCAGTGTAGGCCTGCCTGCTTACCTGGGGAACGGCGAGTACTACTTTGCCATGGAGTCTATGTCGCCCCATGCCAAGTACGCCGTTGTGAGCGTTGATGCCGATGCGCAAATTAATATCGAGCAGATATTGTGCGCATACAACTGGCATAGGGCTTCGGAGGCAGCCCGCAGCAACGGCAACGCCAAATGGGCGGATTATCTGCTGCACGGGCGGATGCCGAAAGCCTTAAGGCCGGCTTAAAAAGGGCTTACAAAATCTTTGAACGCCGGCAGCGCTTCATCTTTGGGCGATAACAGGATGTCGCGTTCGTCCAGACCCCAGCCGATAGCCAGCGCAGGGTCGTTCCAGATAATGCCTATCTCTGAGGCCTTATCATAATAGTTATCTACCTTGTAGGCAAACACCGTATTATCCTCCAGCACGGCAAAGCCATGCATAAACCCTGCCGGTATCCAGAACTGCAGCTTATTTTCTGCCGATAATTCAACGGATACATGCTGGCCGTAAGTAGGCGAGTTTTTGCGGATATCAACTGCTACATCAAGCACACGGCCCTGCAGCACACGCACCAGCTTGGCCTGCGCAAAGGGTGCGGCCTGGGCATGCAGGCCCCTCACGGCGCCTTTTTGCGAAAAAGACTGATTGTCCTGCACAAAGCTGGCATTAATGCCGGCTTCCTGATATTTTTTCTGGTTATAGCTTTCGTAAAAAAAACCCCGGTCATCAGGGAAAATGCGGGGTTCAATAATAAGCAGGCCGTCTATGGCGGTAGTGGTAACGTTCATTTATTTTTCTTCTACAACCTGCATCAGGCTGTTAAACAATACAAACTGATTTTCAAAATGCTGATTATGGATAATGTGCAGCTGCTCTAAGTGCTGCTCATTAAAGGCAGTGTACCTTTCAATCTGGTCGGTATTAAACTGCAGGCAGTAAGTAGCGCCTTCATTGGGCGAATTGAGCACCGTTAATATTTTAAAGGAATCAAAGTAACCGGTAGCCATCACTGAGGAAATGTGGTTGGCCTTTATCCAGTTAAACCATACCTCAGCAATCTCCGGGTTTATTACGTAAGTTTCATTGTAGATAAGCATTGTGCGCAAAAATATAAATTATGATGAACTATCCGGCTGGTCGCCGCGTAATATTCTGTAACGCTTCCGCGCCTCGCCAATCCATAAACTGCCGGGATAATCAGTAATAATTTTATGATAGTAAACGCCTGCCTGTACCTTGTTCTGTAAAAAATTCTCATATAAATCTCCCAGCATAAAGTTTGCATCATCGGCCCAAAGGCTTGTACGGTTCTGCGTGGCAATGGTTTGCAGCGGGGCTACGGCCAGGGCATACTGCTTTTGCTGTATCATGATACGGGCTTTTGCCATTAAAATATCATCCGTTAAAGTATTGCCGGGATAAAGCACCGTAATACTATCCAGGGTTTGCAGGGCTTTTTGAGGCTGCTCTTTAAAAATGAGCAGATCTGCACGTGCATACACTTTAAGTGCTGCGCCTGCCGTATCAGTAAGCAGGTTATCGCTGATCAGCAGCGACAGGTTGAGCGCATCATTGGCCATCAGCTGCGAGGTAGCAGCCTTTAATACATTCAATTGCTCCTTTGCCCACTTAAAATCACCGGTGTAGTAGGCTAATCTGGCATTGCGGTACCGGGCCTCCTGTACTACGGGCGTCCCCGGTTCAGTCTTTTCAACCTGGCTGTACAATAAGGTCGCCTCCCAGGGCTGCCCGTTCATCAGATATACATCCCCCAAATCCAGCTTGCAGGCAGCCATCAAATCAGGCCGCAGGCCGTTAATCTGAACAGCTTTTTCAAGCAGCCGCTGCGCGGCATCCAGGTTGTGCAGCTTAAAAGCCTGCAGGCGGGCCAGCCTCTCCATGGCAAAGGCCGTACTGCTGTTGCTGCCGAACTCCTTAAGCAGGTTCTCGTAATCGTTCTGCAGGCCCAGCAAATCCTCCTGTGTAAACAGGCCGGCGGTTATTTTTGCGGTTTTGGCGTTAATCAGTTCAACTTTGGCCTGCAGGTATAAATCGTTGCCGGCGGCTCCCTGGTTAATAATATAGCCGTACCCTTTAATGGCATCATCATAGGCCTCATTGGCCACCAGCGTGCGGCTTAAATCCAGCACCCGCGAACCGTCTTCATGCTGCTGCCTGCTCAGGGCGATGGTTTGCTCAATGGCTTCGGTATATTGCTTCTGCTGCAAATACTGCCAGATGAGCAGCCGGTTGTAAATCAGCTGCTGCGGCTCTTTTTGCAGCAGCCGGAGCAGATTGGCTTTCAGCTGTTCGTAATCGTTAGCGTTATCGTACAATGCTAGCAGCGTTCCCTCTGCCTGATACAGATAGCCGGGGTTATCAGGCAGATAGTTTAAAAATTCATCAGTGACCGCAACCTTATCCCGCTTATAGCGGTAAAGGCTGATCAGCTCAACCGAAAACAGGCGGGCGTTATGCAAAAGTCTGCGCCCCTGCAGCAGGCTCTTAATGGCGGCGTCCGTATTTTCTGCCTGGTAAAACTGCATGGCTAAACCGGCAATGCGGCCGGCATCGGCAGGCAGGTTCTTAATCAGGTCTCTGGCTAAGTCATCAGCTTTAGTGGTATTGCCCTGCAGCGTGTAAAGCTGCACCAGCATTACTGCATACTGATCATTATCGTGATGATCCTGATACAGTTTGTAGGTAACACGCTCTGCCTCTGCATACTTTTTGAGGTTGATTAATGCGTTTACATAATAGCTGTAGTAAGCCCCGTTATCCTGCTCAAACAGTTTTTTGTAAACCTCGGCTGCCTTTAGCGGCTCTGCATGGTTGGTGTATTGCTGTGCCAGCTGTAAATCCGTAACCTGAGCATGTAACTGAACATAAGTGCCGGTAATTAATGCCAGTAAAAATAGCCGCTTCATTTACCCAAAAATACTTAATATAAATGATATGGTAATTAAACGGTTACCCGGCAGTTAACTTATCATCCGTAACCTATATACGGGTAAAATTGTAGTGACATTGAAAGGCAGTATCATAAAATTAATTAAGTTTAAACTTTGATGCTACCCGTATAATTTGGCTCCTGTCTATGTTTAACCGTTTACGAATATTCGTATTGTTTGTACTAATGCCTGCTCTGTTTGCCTGCCATGAAAGCAGCGTAAGGCAGATTCCTGTGCGCGATTTTTTCAAAACCCCGGAGGCCAGTTTTTTTAAGATATCTCCCGATGGCCGCTATATTTCCTACTTAAAACCCTACAAGGAAAAGCAAAATCTTTTTATCAGATCCTTAGCGGATGGTACGGAGCGGATGGCTACCAACTTAACTGATTACTCGGTGCGCGATTACTTCTGGACGTATAACAACCAGCTTGTTTTCAGTCAGGACCGGATTGCAACGGATGAGCTCAGGATGTTTGCACTGGATGTAGCTACCCTTAAAACAACCACTATCCTGTCGCTGCCCAAGGTGAGGGTTAAGCTGCTTAATTTAGATAAGGCCCAGCCGGATATTATTGATATTACCATGAATAAGCGCAATCCGGCTATTTTTGATGTGTATCACCTGAATATTAAAACCGGGGAACTGAATTTATACATTGCCAATCCCGGTAACGTGACGGAGTGGTTTCCCGGCGCCGACGGAAAAGTGCGTTTAGCCAAGGCTTCTGATGGCGTGGACGAAACCATACTGTACCGGCCTGATGCCGGCGGCCCGTTTAAGCCGATTATAAAAAATAACTTTAAAAACTCGGTAGATCCTGTAGCTTTTACAACCACTAACGGGTTCTTTTACGCGCTATCTAACGTAAACCGCGATAAGATGGCTCTGGTGCAAATCAATGCTGCAAACGGCAGGGAAGAGAAAGTGATTTATGCAGCCGATGACGCGGATATACAGGAAGTAGGTTATGCCAAAAATAAAGGCGGCATTGAATACGTTGCCTGGGAAGATACCCGGCCGCAGAAACATTTTTTAAATGACAGCATTGAACGCCTTTATCAAAAAATTAAAAAGCAGCTGGATGCCCATGCGGTAGTTAAGCTGCTGGACCGCGACACTGCCGGCACAAAATTCATCATCAATACTTATACCGACCGCAACCCGGGTACATTTTACTTGTATGATAAGCAAACCGGGCGGCTTACCCGCCTGGGCGAAATTAATACTTCTATTGCTCCCGGCGAGTTATGCGCCATGCAGCCGGTTGACTTTAAGGCGAGCGACGGTATGCTGATTAAGGGTTACCTGACATTGCCGCTGGATAAAAAGGCAGAAAATTTACCGGTTGTAGTAATGCCGCACAATGACCCCTGGGGGCGCAGCAACTGGGGCTATAATGCAGAAGTGCAGTTTCTGGCCAACCGGGGTTACGCTGTTTTCCAGATTAATTACCGGGGTTCATCGGGTTATGGCAAGGCTTTTCATGGCGCGGGCTTTAAGCAGGCGGGGGGCCGGGTACAGCAGGATGTTACCGACGGGGTAAAGTGGCTGATTGCCCGAAAGATTGCCAGCCCGAAACAGATTGCGCTGATGGGCGCAGGTTTTGGCGGCTTCTCGGCTTTGTACGGCGTATCTAACCATCAGGAAATGTATAGCTGCGCCATTGTGCAAAACGGGCTTATCAATTTTTTTACGTTTATTAAGGATGCGCCGCCGTTTTTTAAGCCGTACCTGCAAATGATGTATGAGATGGTAGGTAACCCCGAAACGGATGCCGGCCAGCTGCGCAATATATCGCCGGTGTTTCATGCCGATAAGTTTCATGTGCCCCTGCTTATATTTCAGGGCGCTAAAGATCCGCGGGCCAACATCAGCGAACTTAATCAGTTTGTACGTGAGCTGCGCAAGCGCGATGCTAAAAGCGTAACTTACATTTTAAAGGATAACGAGCGTACTTATTTCAAGAGCGAACATAACCGCACCCAGATGTACACCGAAATTGAAAAGTTTCTGGACGAAAACATGAAGGTTAAACCATAACCTGCCACGGCTTATGCAACCGCAAAACCAGCTGTACCGGAAAAACTTCTCGCTTATTATTATATTTCTGGTGCTTGTTTCCATAACCCTGATTATCGCGCTGATTATTGCCTACAGCCTTACCAAAAAGTATGTGGAAAACGAATTTACCTCACGCAAAATTGATGTGCTGGAGCAGACGCTGAAACCCTACAATGATTTTTTTCAGAACAAGATACCGGAGGTGACCTCCTATCAGGGCTTTTTAGATTCGGCATCCGCCGGAACGTATGCTGCATCGGTATTCGGCAATTACTCCTTTGTAAAGAGAATAAGATTTTACGATATTGTCATCAGCAGCGGAGCAAACACCGGGCGCAGGGGCGATTTGCAGATAGCTGTTAAATCCATATATCAGTACTCGCTGCGCCAGGGTAAGGTTACCGGCACCAGGGGTAAGGACCGCGTTAACGACCATGATTTTCAGCTGATGGCAGATAAATTCAGCAGCTTTATTGAGAGCGCCGATACCACCCGCATACCCGACCAGGATGAGCAGTACAAAACATTTTATGATGTAAAGCCCGCCGCTATCAATTACCTGAACATTCCCCGCCGGGAGGAAATAAAGATTTATAAGCAACTGCAGCAAACGGCCCGCCCGGGCGCTTTCTATAAGCAGAATATGGTAACCTATTTTTTAGATGCCCGTGTACTGCCTGTGCATAATAACCACCCGGAACTATATAAGGATATTACTATACAGCCGGTGGTGTACGACCCGCTGAATGAGGAGAGCGGCATTATTAAAACAGAAATTGCCTTTCCCGGCGCCTTTGCCGATTATAAATTATATTTCCGCTCGCCCAAAGCCTACCTGCGCCACGAGGTTTACCGGCGTTTTGCGCCAACAGGCGCTATTGTATTGCTCATTTATGGTTTTTTGGTGCTTATCGGCCTGCTTATTAACCGTAACCTGAATGTAAACCTCAAGCTGTTTAAATTGCAGTATGATTTTATCAACAACTTTACACATGAGTTTAAAACGCCGGTAAGCGTAATCAAAATTGCAGGCTCTAACCTGAAGGGTGATGGTGAATTAAGCGAACGGCAGCGCAAGCATTACGGCCGGATACTGGACGAAGAAGCCGACAAACTGAATGATCTGATGAACAAGCTGCTTTCCTTTACGCAGATTGAAAACAAATCCATCACCATAAAGAAGGAGTTTATCGATGTGGACAGCTTTGTGCAGAAATACCTGGAAACGTTTCGCATCAAGTACGCCGATTTTAAACTGAACTTTTACGGGCAGGCCGGGCTTAACCTGAACACCGACCCGGTATTGCTGGGCAGTATTTTTCAGAACCTGATAGAAAATGCGTATAAATACTCTAATCCGCAGCACAAAGAGCTAACAGTCAGTGTTATGCAGGAGAGGCGGAATATTGTATTTTCGTTTGCCGATAAGGGCATCGGTATTCCGGGTGCGGAACTGAGCAATGTATTTAAAAAATTTTACCGCATACAGAACAAGTATAACCAGAATGGCAGTGTGGGTTTAGGTTTGGCATTCTGCAAAGAACTGGTTAATTTTATGAACGGTGAGATTACCGTAAAGAGCAGAATTAATGAAGGTTCGGTATTTACGGTAACCCTGCCCTATGAAAGCTGAATTATGAATAAAGAAATAAAGATTGCCCTGGTTGAAGATGATGAAAATCTTCGCTTTTTAGTTGCCGAACGCCTTGAAAGCGAAGGCTACAAGGTGCTGGAAGCTGCCGATGGCGACGAGGCTGAAAAAATGATCCTTTCCGGCGACCCTGACATTGTATTGCTGGACTGGATGCTGCCCGGCAAGCAAGGTTCGGAAGTATGTGCCGCCATCAGGGAAAAGGGCTTTGATAAGCTGGTAATTATGATGACTGCCAAAGCGCAGGATGTTGACAAAATTGAGGCTTACAATTTTGGCGTGTCTGACTATATTACCAAACCTTTCAACATGGATGTACTGGTAGCCATGATTGATAACAAGATTAAGTTTTCGCTGACCAGCAACGATAAGTCGGAAGTGTACCGTTTTGCCGGCATGGAACATCATCCTAATACGCACCTGTTAATTAAAGGCGACCGCAAGATAGAGCTGACCATATTGGAAAACCGGATATTGCTTTACTTTTTAAAAAATAAAAATAAGGTAATCAACCGCGAAGAACTGATGATGGAGGTATGGGGTTACAATGCCGATGTAAATACCCGTACGCTGGATATGCATATTGTGCGGCTGCGGAAGAAGATAGAAAACAATCCTGATTCGCCGCAATATCTGCAAACAGTGAGGGGGATAGGCTACAAGTTTGCCCATGATAATTAAAGCAGGTTGTTTAAAAATAATAAAACTCTCTATTGTCATTGTGAGCAATAGCGAAGCAATCTCATGCTTTACAGGGTAAATAGGTATAGCTACGAGGTTGCTTCGTCGTTCCTCCTCGCAATGACAGAGCGGATTTTATTATTCTTGAACAGGCTTTAAGCAAACACCCGGAATAAACAGTTATAACAGAAACAGTTCGAGATTACGGTTGCTGCCGCAGATGGTAAACACTTGATTTAATGAAACCCTTGAAAGAGGTTTTTTGTGCGGCTGCCTGGTACAGGTATTTTTTAAATTCCGCATCAATAGCGGGGAGCCGGGTTACCTGTACGCAGCCCAGCAGCCTGAAAAAAATAAACATTGCTTTCAGTAACAGTGCCTGCCACCAGCTGCCGGTGAGCTGAAAATCAGCGTTGAGCCACAATCCGCCGGGTTTAAGGCGATGATGCAGCGAGGCAAACACGGTTTGTAATGTATCCTGTGCAAAGTTATCCAGCAGAAAGGGTGTAAGGATGACATCGTATAAATCCCCATCCGGTAAATTTTCTACCGCATCGTTTATAAAATTCAGCCGGTTGCTGCCTGTGTTTCTTTGTTTCGACAGGCGCATCATGTTGGCCGAAATCTCGACATAAGTAATGACCAGGCCGGCAGGGTGCAGCTTCACTATATCATCTAAAATGCGGCCGGTACCTCCGCCTGCAATTAATATGCGGCTGCCGGCCTGAATGTAACTAATTAAAAACTGCTGCGCCTCAATAAGCCGGCTGCCATAAACCAGGCGCGAAAGCCAATCGTAAAAACGGGCGGCGTTATCATAATTGGCAGCCATGGTTAGTGAATGAAATAATGAAAGGCAGCCAGGGCCAGGTACTGTAAAATGAGCACGCCATCGAGCCAGAAAAAGTAATAGTACTCATTTCTCTTCCAGCGGGCGTTAAAAATTAAAATTCCCGTTAATACCACTGTTAGGGTAAGCGCCCAAAAGTTGGTGCTGAAACCGTTATCGCGGAAGAGAAACAGCAGCACCACATACCCCGCCAGCAGCAGCTGGCAAAAAAGGTAAGCATTTTTTTCGCCCCAGGCCACCGGTATGGTTTGCAGGCCCGCCTGCCGGTCGTGAAATAGATCGCGTATATCAAAGGGAATGGTTAATGCGCCGATAAGCAGGAACCGTTTGGCAATCAGGATAGAGGTATCTCCCATCGAGATGGCTGATGCATGATGATATTGAGCTTCCAGTACCGGAAGCAACACGCAGCTCAGCGTCCACACCAGAGTAATTAAAAATGGCTTTAAACCCGGGATATTACGCAGGCCGAACCGGCGGTTATCCACCTTAAACAATGGATAACCATAGCCGAAGGACAGAATAGATAAAAAAATCAGCAGCAGCCTGGAGGCGGCTGATACCATAAAGAACAAGGGAATAAGGGAAAGCAGCGCTATCAGCGTAAACGTTACCATAAGCCGGTAATAACTAAAAAACCAGCGTACCCGCCGTAGCTCGGATTGCTGCGGATTGTGTGGCTTACTGATGAGGATGCAGAAGTTATAAATGCCCAGCGTAGAGGCAAAGAGCAAGGCCAAAACTGTAAAATCGGGCCTGGCATTGATGAGGATGAAGGTAACTAATGCCTGTGCTACCGCACACAAGGCCATGAAAACATTGCTGAACAGCACAAAATCAAACGCAGCCTGCAGAGTTTTTTTCATGTAGCGCAATACTATAAAACTGCCTGCTTTGTTTAGGCTCAGGCCTGAATATTATTTTGAGGCGCACTGCCCGACCGCAGTTCAAAAATCGTTATCTCAGGCAGGATGCCCAGCCGGCCCGGGTAGCCTAAAAAGCCAAAGCCCACATTAACATACAGCTGCTGCCGGGCATGATGATATAAACCCGCCCACTCCTTATAAACATAAGTAATCGGGCTCCATTGAAAATGCTCTGTCCTTACGCCGAATTGCATACCATGCGTGTGGCCGGAGAACATAACATCAATCTGCGGATAATGGGGCACCACCTGCGCCTGCCAGTGAGAGGGATCATGCGAGAGCAGCAGCTTTACAGGCAAATCATCCGTATTCCGGGTTGCCAGATCCATGCGGCCATATTTGGGAAAACGGCTGAGCAGGCCCCAGTTTTCAACGCCTAAAATGCCAATTTCCTCACCGTTTACCCTTAAGCGGCGGTTGGTGTTGCGCAGCAAATCCCAGCCCATATTTTTATGGGCAGTTACTAAATCATCAATGTTTTTCTGCTTGGCGGCTTTGGTAGGCCAGTCAGCATAGTCGCCGTAATCATGATTGCCAAACGAGGAATATACACCCAGGGGGGCTTTTACTTTACTGAATATATCCTGGTAACCATTCATTTCCCTGCTGCGATGATTAACCAGATCGCCGGTAAAGAAGATAAAGTCGGGCTTTTCCTTCAATAGCATTTCCACACCGCCCAAAACAGCTTTTTTATTATAAAAGCTGCCGGAATGAATATCCGATATCTGCCCTAACCTGATACCGTTAAAGGCTTTAGGCAGGTTGGGCAGATAGAGCGTTTGCCGCCTCACCCGGTAATCATAAGCGCCAGATGTGATGCCGTAGCCCAATGCGGCCAGGGGCAATGTACCGGCCATCAGGCCGGCCTTCATCAAAAACTCAGAACGGGGAATAGCTGCCGGCTGTGTAGCTGATGGTACCGGAGTTGGGCCGGGCTTAACAGCCTTTTGCCCGGAACGCCCGGAGAGCCGGATGACCAGCCGCCTTACATCGTCAATTACCATAAATGGCAGGAAGCACAGCCTGATAGCCAGCAGTAAAAAAAATATCATGAGCACTGCCGCCTTGGCGCCTACGCCAAACTTAACATAGATGCTCAAAAATACGCCGGTTATAAGCAGTAAAGATACAGCCCGGTAAGCTGCCGTAAATTTGCGGCTATACGGCCAGCGGCGCTTTTTAAAAGCGCCGCGTATGCCATCTATCACATAAAAATCGGCCAGTAAAAGACCGATACTGATGAGTATAATCCCGAAAAGCTGCCCCTGCATCAATTACTGATAACGATCATCATTCAGGTCCAGGTCGTCATCATCGGGCTGCAGGTTAAACAGGCTGTCGAACATGTCGCCGAAGGCAAAGCCGTTATCCAGGTAACCCTTGCTCAGCTGTGAAAATTCTGCCAGGCCATGCAGGGCAAATTCCATCAGCAGCAGCGTTTGGTTATCCGTTAGGCGCGGATGAAACTGCTTTACCAGTTCCTTAAGTCCGGTTACTGAGTTCAAAGCCTTTTTGTATTCCTGAATGGGCAAATCATCAGTCAGGGCCAGGGTGTTGCCGCCGCCGAACCAGCTAACCACATCTGTATAGGGGTTGTTGCTGCTCTTCTTGCCCTTCTTCAATTTTTCGGGATCAGGGAAGAATTTGGCAAACAGCGTCCGGATGGCTTTGCCGATCAGGATGTTGGCCACCTTGGCCGGCCCTTCCAGCTCGCCTTCATAAACCAGTTCAATTTTACCGGTGATAGCCGGTATTACACCCAAAAAGTCAACAATGCGTACAAAGGTGCTCTTTTCACGATTAACAATCATGCGGCGCTCTGCATTGCTGATCAGGTTTTCGTAAGATGATATGGTTAAACGTGCCGATACGCCCGATTTTTTATCAATATACTCAGAATTACGGGCTTCAAAGGCAATCTGCTCCACCAAATCCTTTACCAAGCCGTCGGCCTCCACGGCCACACGCTGCTCCGGCGTAAGCAGGGCTTCCTGCTGCGTAATTTTACGCGAAATTTCTACCGAGCGCGGATAATGCGTTAAAATCTGGCTTTCGATACGGTCCTTCAGCGGCGTTACAATAGAACCCCGGTTGGTATAATCTTCGGGGTTGGCAGTAAACATAAACTGAATATCCAGCGGCAGGCGCAGCTTAAAGCCGCGTATCTGAATATCCTTCTCCTGTAAAATGTTAAAGAGCGATACCTGTATGCGCGCCTGTAAATCGGGCAGCTCGTTAATTACAAATATACCCCGGTGCGCCCTCGGGATTAACCCGAAGTGAATAACCCGCTCATCTGAGTAAGTCAGTTTCAGGGTAGCTGCCTTAATGGGGTCAACATCGCCGATTAAATCGGCTACGGTAACATCAGGCGTAGCCAGCTTTTCGGTATAGCGCTCTGAGCGGTGTACCCAGGCAATCGGGGTATCATCGCCCCTGGTAGTTACCTCATTGTGCCCATACCAGGAAATGGGCGCCAGCGGATCATCATATAGTTCCGATCCCTCAATGTAGGGCATGTATTCATCCAGCAGGTTAACCAGCAGGCGGGCTATACGCGTTTTAGCCTGGCCGCGCAACCCTAACAGCAAAATGTTATGGCGCGACAGGATGGCGGTTTGCAAATCAGGAATTACGGTATCCTCATAACCCACAATGCCTTCAAAGCCGCCTTCGCGTTTTTGCAGCTGGGTGATCAGGTTTTCGCGTAACTCCTCCTTAACCGAGCGGCTGCGGTAATCCGTTTGTTTAAGCTGCCCTAACGTTTTTATATTTAATTTTTCGTTCATTGCTTTTTAATAGTCCGGAAGTCCGTTGGTCGGAAAGTCCGGCAATTTTTTCCTGGTTAGTCCGAAAGTCAGATGTACAAAAGTCCGAAAGATAAAAGGTTAAACATAAATACTTTCCAAACTTCCGGACATCCGACCTTCGGACTTCCCAACTCTTTTTAACGTACCGTTTTTCTTCTGTTTTTGATATAATCCTCAAAAATGTATTCGCCCAGGCCGGTCAGCGAGCTGTAAAAAGCGCGGCCGCCGTTTGTTTCGGTAAACTTGCGCACAAACTGCTGCAGGTAAGGGTCTTTGGCAATCATAAAAGTGGTAATCGGTATTTTGAGCCGTTTACACTGAGCCGCCATATTCAGCGTTTTGTTGACCACCTTGCGGTCGAGCCCGATGCTGTTTTTATAATACTTGGTTCCCTCCTTCAGGCAGGTAGGCTTACCGTCGGTAATCATAAAAATCTGCTTGTTGCTGGTTTTGCGGCGGCGCAGCAAATCAGTAGCCAGTTCAAGCCCGGCATAAGTGTTGGTATGGTAGGGGCCAACCTGCAGGTAGGGCAAATCCTTTAAGGTAATCGGCCAGGCATCGTTGCCAAAAACCACAATATCCAGCGTATCTTTCGGGTACTTGGTTTGTATCAGTTCGGCCAGCGCCATAGCCACCTTTTTAGCAGGCGTAATACGGTCTTCGCCATACAAAATCATGGAGTGCGAAATATCGATCATGAGCACCGTAGAAGTAAGGGTTTTGTAATCCATCTCCTCTACTTCCAGGTCGCGCTCAGTCATCATGAAATCCCCAATGCCATGATTCACCTGGGCGTTGTGGATAGATTGCGTCATGTCGATCTGATCCAGGCTGTCGCCAAACTCAAATTCCCGGCGTTCGGAATTCTTTTCATCTCCCTGGCCCGATTGCGGCGAGCGGTGGTTGCCCTTGCCTGATTTTTTCAGCTTACCAAAAATCTCCTCCAGGGCCGATTGCCTGATGCTCTGCTCCGTTTTGGCCGTAATGTTGAACTCGCCCTTCTCGTTATCTTCTGTCAAATATCCCTTTTGCTTTAGCTCGTCAATAAAATCGCCCATGCCATACTGGTCATTGGTAATGTTGTATTGCTTATCAAGCTCGTTTAGCCAGGCCAGGGCTTCGCCTGCATCGCCGGAGGTATAGTTTAATAACTCCAGAAATAATTTTAATAATTCATCAAACCCGCCTTTTGGTATCTCGCGGGGTGTATGTTTTCCAAACCCAAAGCCACGCATTATATATCTCCTTCTGAACTAAGTTAACGAAAATATTTTCTTAAAAGTTTATTTGGGTGCAAATAGTAAAAATTGTTGGGCAGCTATGACAATGAATGCAGTGATAACCTGGTTTAAGGTTATTTGAATCAGGAGGGCGCCGGCTTCTTAATTATTTCTGCTATCCATAATCTGCCGTATCCCGGCCTCGTCATATATCGGGTTGGCGCCGCGCCTGCTGGCTACAAAGGCGCCAACGGCACAGGCGCGGGGCAGTATTTCGCTAACGGGCTGTTTTTGCAGCAGGCCGGTAATCAGTGTGGCTAAAAATGAGTCGCCGGCGCCTACGGTATCAGCAACCTGCACCTTAAAGCCGGGGTGCTCATAAAACTCCTCTTCGTGCCAGATGAGCGCACCATGCCCGCCCCGTGTTACACAAATGGTTTGCGCATGAAATTTTTTCTGAAACTCAATCAGCTTATCTTTCAGCGAGGGGTGGCTGAGGGTGGCGCCAATCAGCAGCTCAGCCTCTTCTTCATTCATTTTAATCACGTCGGCTTTGGCGGCCAGAGCCTCAACGGTATCTAAGCTGTAATGCGGCGGGCGCAGGTTTACATCAAATATGCGCAGCGCTTCGCTTTCATCCAAAATGTCGAGCAGTGTATTCAGGGTGATTGCCTCCCGGTTAGCCAGGCTGCCGAACACAATGGCCGCTGCCTGCCTGCCATGCTGTATCAGGTTTTTATCCGGCTGAATGTTATCCCATGATACCGGCTCCGGGATGTAATAGCTGGCCTGGTTCTCCTCATCCAGCTGTACGGTTACCTCGCAGGTGGGCAGGCCGTCATCCTGCTGTACAAGGGTAACGGGCATCCGGCTCTCCGCCAGGTATTGCATTAGTTCCCGCCCCGACTCGTCGGTGCCTACCCGGCTGGCCATCAGTACGCTGGTTTGCTGCTGTGCCAGGTGCCGGGCTACGTTAAAGGGTGCGCCGCCAACCTTTTTACCATCGCCAAAGGCATCCCACAGAATTTCACCATAGCAAAGTACCATATTATTCACATCCGGGTTTAATAGAAAGCTGTAAAGCTACAAGATTTTGCTGCTTAAAATGTTTACTTTGGAGAATGAAAAAATATATTCTGTTTGCCGTACTGCTGATGGCGTTTGGCGCAGGCCGCGCGCAGGACCGGCAGGCTATAGCCCATGTGCTGGAAACGCAGCGCCAGGCCTGGAACCGGGGCAGCATCGAGGATTTTATGCAGGGTTACTGGCAGTCTGATTCGCTGCTGTTTGTGGGCAAAAGCGCCCCGACTTACGGCTGGCAAAATACCTTAAACAATTATAAGCAGCGTTACCCCGATAAAGCCGCCATGGGTGTGCTTACCTTCCGCATTATAAAAATAGAAGTGCTGGATGCTGCCAACGCTTTTATGCTGGGCGGCTGGCAGCTGCAGCGCACCGCCGACCAGCCGGGCGGTTACTTTACGCTGTGGTTCAAAAAAATAAAGGGCGAATGGAAGATTGTGTGCGACCATACCAGCTAATCGTTTGCCTCAGGCTTTCAGCCCCTCCGAATTTAGTTGTTTTAAATCATTTATCGTTCATGGCTGTTAAGAGCAGTAATGAGCAAAACACCTTTCAACCTTACCGATATGCTCTCCCGCGTAGCCGGGGCCATTGCCCCATACCCCAAGGCCGCCATGTTTGATTTGCAGGGGCGGGGCTACGGTACTTTGTTTGAGCAGCTTATTTCCTGCATAATCTCCATCCGTACTTTAGATGAGGTTTCCATTCCTGTTTCGCTGCGTTTGTTCGAGAAGGCGCGTACCCCGCAGGAAATGCTGAAGCTGACACCTCCCGAACTGGAGAAACTATTATACGGGTCCTCCTACAACGGGCAGAAAGCCTATACCATGCTGGATATTGCCCGCATTGCTGTTGAACAATACCAGGGCAGCCTGCCTGCCGATTTTGAAAAGCTGATTGCCCTGAAAGGGGTTGGCCCCAAATGTGCTAACCTGGCTCTGGGCGTGGCTACGGGGCAGCCGGCCATTAGTGTGGATGTCCATGTGCACCGGGTAGTAAACCGCTGGGGTTTTGTAAAAACTGCCACGCCCGAAAAAACTTTAGCCGCCCTGGAGCAAAAGGTGCCCAAAAACCAGTGGATTGATATTAACCGGCTGCTGATGCCCTTTGGCAAGCATATCTGCACCGGCACCCTGCCGCATTGCAGTACCTGCCCTGTATTGGAATATTGCGAGCAGGTGGGTGTGGGCAGGCACAAGTAGGAGGTACAA
>CAXTAP010000071.1:5087-16950 GCA_964241965.1 uncultured Mucilaginibacter sp. | reverse complement strand
CCAGCCCCGCCGAGCCGGTTATCGGCTACGTCAGCGCAGGTACGGTTGCTCAAAAAAGGCTGTATTTTCTTAGAAGCAGTGTTAATTTTTCCTGGATCGATGAACAGAGTAAAGGATGTGAAATAGATAACACTAATTCAATGGCTTATTTACCGTTTCTATATTTCAACACTATTACTAAAGAAAATGAAGTAGCCGATTATCTTCTTTCTCATATCTATATACCTATTAATCAAAGTTACAAAAGTGCAGACCTTACCGGCATAGGGTTCTCAGGCGCTTTGGTTTATTGTGCAGATTGTACTACTCGCGGCACTAATATTAAACCCTCATTCTGGCCTTATTAATACAGCTATGAAAATACTCAAGGTACATATCAAAATTTTAGCAGTTATAGTGCTATCACTCACAACCACTTTTATTAAAACTAATGCTCAAAATATCAATACACTTGAACAGAGCTTTAGCCGGTACCAGCAAAATAACCTGACAGAGAAGCTATATGTACATACAGATAAAAGTTTTTATGTTTCTGGTGAACTAATCTGGTTCAAACTATACGCTGTTGACGGCAGCACCGGCAAGCCGCTTGATTTGAGCAAAGTAGCTTATGCCGAAATATTAGATGCCAGGCGGAGCCCGGTACTGCAGGGCAAAATCAGCATGTATAAGGGCAGCGGTAACGGTTCGTTTTACATACCATTAACTTTATCAAATGGTAACTATACTTTCCGTGCCTATACCAGCTGGATGAAAAACTACAGCCCTGAGTTCTATTTTGAAAAGCAGCTTACCATTGTAAATACCTTGCGTTCGCCTGATGCTGTACAAGTAAAGATTAACCGGCCGGAGGTCGATCTCCAGTTTTTTCCGGAAGGAGGCGATTTGGTAAGAGGATTAACCAGCAAGGTCGCCTTTAAAATTACCGGCTCCAATGGCAGAGGGATGGCACTGAAAGGCGCTATCATTAACCAGCGGAATGATACTGTTGCGCGGCTTATCCCTTTGAAGTTTGGCATGGGTAACCTGATGTTTACACCTCTTGCAGGAAATACTTACCGGGGGGTTATCAAATACGCAGGCAAAAGTTACTATTATCCGCTGCCCGAAATTAAAAACGAAGGTTATGTAATGCAGGTAACTGATGCCGGTACAGCGCTCAACATAATAGTAACCGGCAGCACAGCAGCCGGCAATCAGCTTTACGCTTTTACCCATAGCCGGCAAATAATAACCGATGCACAAAACTTCAGCCTTATCAATAATAAAGGAGGCTTTAGCATCAGTAAAGATAGACTTGCGGATGGTATAAGCCATATTACCTTGTTTAACAGCAGCAGGCAGCCGGTATGTGAGCGGCTCTATTACAAGCGCCCCTTAAAAAAATTGAATATTGCGGCAACCGTTAACCAAAAGCAATATAGTATCAGGCAGGTCGTGAACTTAAATATGCTTACCAGCCTTGGAAGCGGTCAAAATACAGCGGCTGATTTATCAGTGGCTGTGTATCGTGCCGACTCCCTGCAAAAGCCGGAGGATAGCAATATTTTCAGCTACCTTTGGTTAAGTTCAGAGTTGAAAGGCCATATAGAAACACCTGGCTATTATTTTCAGCAAGCTGATAATGCTGCCAATGAAGCATTAGACAATCTGATGCTTACCCAGGGATGGCGCCGCTTTAACTGGGCACAAGTGCTGAGCAGCCAGAAACTAAACTTCGCTTACCTGCCGGAGTACACCGGCCATCTTATTGCCGGAAAGTTAACGGACGTTGTTACGAATAAGCCGGCCCCAGGTATCATTGCCTATTTAAGCACACCGGGAAAAACAGTTGATTTATACAATAGCCGGAGCGACTCTGCCGGGCGGCTCCTTTTTAATGCGCCCAGCTTTTATGGTGACCGAGAGGTTATCCTGCAAAACAATACCCGTAAGGACAGCATTTACCGTATTGAACTGACAAGTCCTTTTTCCGAGCAATTCGCTAACACCATTTTACCGGCGCTCCAGTTAAATACCTCCATGCAAAAAGACCTGGAGGGCTATAACCTGAGTATGCAGCTGCAAAATACCTATTCAGGTAAAAAGTTGAGGCGGTATTTTTCGCCGCCGGCAGATAGCAGTGCATTTTATGGCAGTCCGTTTAAATCTTATCAGCTTGATGATTTTGTACGTTTTACAACTATGGAAGAGGTGCTAAGGGAATATGTAACCAATATCAGCGTTACCAATACCCAACAATCGTTTCATATCAGAGCTATTGATGAGACCAGCTTTTTGGATGATGAGCCATTAATATTGCTGGACGGCGTACCTGTATTTAACATGAACAGGGCCTTTGCCATTGACCCGCTTAAAGTGAAAAGGCTGGATGTTGTACGTAACCGTTACTTTTACGGCCCCTCTTTGTTTGAGGGAATCTTGAGTTTTAGCACTTACAAAGGCGATTTAGGAGGATTTGAGATTGACCCTCATGCGGTGGTGCTGGATTATGATGGCCTGCAGCTGCAGCGTGAGTTTTACTCGCCGGTTTACGGAACCACCCAGCAGCAAAGCAGCCGCCTGCCTGATTTCAGGAACGTTTTGTATTGGGAGCCTAATGCAGGCACCAATGCACAGGGAAGAAACAGCCTGCAGTTTTACACATCGGATATGGCAGGTAAATACATCATCAGTATTGAAGGAATTACCACTGATGGCGAGGCCGGAAGCCAGCAGGTACAATTTGAGGTAAAAAAGTAGCCGGCAGGCAGTTACCGCTGATTACAATACCGGCCAATAAATTCATCGGCCCGGCTGCTGCCAATATTGCGGATAAATTGCCAGGTTTCGCAGGCCCCGTCTGTATCCCCTTGCTTGCGCTTGTCTTCGGCCTGCTGCAACACGTCGGTTATGAAATCATCATCAAACCCCAGTTGTTTCTTTAACAGATTAATTTCACCCTGCTTGGCAGTATCGGCTTTGCCTGAATATTTGTTTTTATAATAATTAGTTACAGCATTCTCCAACTCCTGCCGTGCCTGGTAACCGGCAATAGCTTGGCTTATGCCTGCTTGGCTCTGCCCTTTGCAGCGGGTGTAATCAGGGTCGAAACGTACGGGTAACAATAAGGTGGCGCTGCCATCATAATCTGCAGGTACAACCCACTTTCCGGAAGTCATTTTTACAATCCGCATTGCTTCATCGTCTAAATCAATACCTAATCCCTGCTGCACCTGTACATTGTGCACTTTTCCTGCCTTATCCAGCTTAAAACCAACCCTGATAGTACCGCCTATACAGTTTTGCCTCGAAAATTCAGGGTAAACAATATGGCCAGACAAAAATGTACTTAAAGCGCCGGCACCGCCTTTAAACTCAGGCTGGGCAAAGCACAGGCAGGGCAGCAAAAAGCCGCTTATAAAAATTAACAGAAATCGTGTACGCATTGCTGAATGATTAGCTTATAATAAGTTAACAGTTAACTTAGCGGATAGTTGCGCTTGCGAATTGTAAAATCAGTTCAGGATCGGGTATATTATGCCGGTAATGCTCTTTTTCAGAAAAACGGCACACCCCCGGGTAGTCACCGCTGTTACCTTCCAGGTCAAACATCAGCTGGAGGTGCAGGTGGGGCGGCCAGCCGCCGTTTTCATCAGCTTTGCCAAAATTACCTATCCGCTGCCCCTTCTCCATTAATTGTCCGGCCGCCAAACCCACCAAACTCTTTGCGGTTAAATGCCCATATAAAGTATAAAGTGTAATCTCGCTCAGTTGATGCTGCAAAATAATTGTAGGCCCGTAATCGCCGAAATGGTCGTTGTTTTTAAAGCTGTGCAAAACACCTGGCAGGGGGGCATATACAGCAGTACCGGCAGCACCCCAGATGTCAACACCTAAATGCAGCCGGCGCGGTTCGCCGGTTGTATCGAAATGCCGGCTGCGGGCATAAAGCGTACGGTGTTCCATGTAGCCGCCTACGCCGTAACGGCAATTACTCAGCTTCAGCTTTTCATCAATCCACGCACTGAAGGCACCGGTGCCGGCTATGTCTTCGGCACTTAATTCAGTATTGGCCGAGGTAAAATCAAATTGAAGCAGGCACTCGGTATCCGGGTTAAAATCAACAACCTTACCGGCAGCATTAGGGTACTGTTTCAGGTATTCAGCCAGCTGCCGCTCTTTCGGGTACACTTCTACTCCGTATCTTTTGAATGATCTTCTTTGGTAATCTTGTCAAATATCTTATCCATCCGCTCAACATATTCATTGGTATCATCTACAAAGAACTCAAGCTGAGGAATTATCCTTACCTGATCCTTGATACGGGCGCCTAACTTATAGCGTATCTCCGAAGCGTGCGTCTTGATGGTTTGCAGTGCCTGCTGACTGTTGGTGCTGTTGAAAAAACTTAGAAAGATGCGGGCGATGGCCAGATCGGGAGTTATTCTGACTTTAGTAATTGTAACCAGGGTATTAGGCAGGAAACTCATGCCCTCCCGCTGAAATATCGCAGCTAAATCCTGTTGTATTACACCTGCAAATTTTTGCTGACGTTTTGATTCCATAATGATTGATTAACGCAATGCAGGCAGATGGGTTTCTGCCTTGCAGTAAAATAATAATGATGCCGGGTGTTATATTCTTAATTGCACATATCCTGCGGTATCTCCTTGGTTATTTTTACCAGCCTGGTTACCACTAAAGTGCTGTCAAACTCAGAGCCCATGCCATCCTTACCCGATTTAACCTTACTGCCTTCCACCTCTACATATACCGGCTCATAGGGTTTCTCAAAGTTCATATTAGAGTATTCCAGCTCTAATTTGGCAGAGCTGTCGGCCACCCAGTATTCATGCCCGCTGTCGCAATCTTTGAATGATTTTACCTCCGGGCCAAAGCTGTACAGACCCTTGATGGTTCTATCAGACCTGCCCTTATTTTTCCGGTTACAGGAAAAGCATATTACAGCCAGCAAAAGGAAAAGTAGAGTACGCTTTACCTGCATTATGCAAAGTTATAATTCTTGTTTAATATCATCCAAGCCTTTCACACTTAAACGTGCGCTCACGCCCGATGCAATTACTGCAATAACAGTTACTGTAAAAAATACCAGTATAAAATCCGTTACCTTAAAATCTATCGGGTAAGCATCAATCACTGTCATCTGGCCGCCCATTTTTATAAAGCCGAAACGCTGCTGCAGCAAGCAAAACACCAGCCCTAATATAATGCCGCCTAAACACCCCACGGCCGAAATCAGCATCCCTTCCATAAAGAAGATGCCCTGTATGGTTTGCCTGGCAGCGCCCAGGCTGGTTAATATCGCAATGTCCTTTCGCTTATCAATAACCAGCATTGTTAACGAGCCGATGATATTAAAAATAGCAATAATGAGCACAAAGGTTAAAATTAAAAACACGGCCCATTTTTCAGAATGCAGTATTTTGTAAAGCAGCGTATTTTGCTCGTATCTGTTTTTAACAGTGAACTGCCCGCCTATTTTATTCTCAATATCCTTTTGTATGAATTTTATAGAGGCGCCTTTTTTAAAATTCAATTCCAGCGATGATACCTTTTGTGCTTCGCCCAGCAGTTTGCGGGTAAAACCGATCGGGGTAATCATTATATCGTCAAAATCCTGCTGAACTGAAAATATGCCTGCGGGCGTAATGCTGCCGATTACAAAATCATCAGCCGGGTTAATGCTGCTGCCGCTGCTTTTACGGTTAGCTACATAAACTTCCAGTTGTGCAAAGGGATCATGAATATTGATACCCAGATTGCTTTGTATGGTTGACCCGATAACGGCATAATCATGACCGCCGGATTGCAGCGTGAAGGAACCGTTTTGTATAGTGCTGTCCAGTTCCGGGTTTTTCAGTAAATCACTGCTCACCCCCTTGATAGTACCTATAAACTGATGATTATTATAGCGGATAAGCGCTTTTTCCTGCAGTACCTGCGTGCATGAAAATAGCCGGGCATCATGGCGCAGGCTATTGAAATAGGCCGTATTATCATCAAAGGTTTTGCCTTGCCTCGGCTCTATTTTTAGCTGCGGAGTGAAATTATTGTACAGCGACAGGATAACCTTTTCGAAACCGTTGAATACTGATAAAATAATAATGAGCGCCGCACTGCCAATAAATACGCCCAGCATGGATATGCCGGAGATAATATTGATGGCATGCATTTTTTTGCTTGAAAAAAGATAGCGCCGCGCTATATAAATGGACGTATTCAAAACAGTGGCTTACAATTGGAAAATCAAGGTAATTAAAAAAACGGATTAGTTTGCTTTTCGTAACCGATTGTGGTTTCAGGGCCATGCCCCGGATAAACGGTAACGTCATCAGGCAGTACAAACAACTTTTCCCTAATGCTGGCAATCAGCTGCTGGTGGTTACCGCCCGGCAAATCGGTACGGCCTACGCTGTTCTTAAAAAGCACATCGCCGCCAATCAGCAGCTTATCCTGCTCATCGTAGAAACATAAATGCGCAGGCGAATGCCCCGGCGCAAAAATGAGCTGTATGACAGTGCTGCCAAAACTTACAGTTCCGTTTTCAGGCAAAAAAACATCCGGCAGCGGCGATAACTCGTAACGCAACCCGCTCTGCTGCGCCCAGGCAGGCGCAGCTTCCAGCAGCGGCAATTCGCCTTTATGAAATTGCGGTTTCAGGCCGTATTGATCCAGCACAAATTTGTTGCCCAGCACATGGTCAATGTGGCAATGCGTATTTAGCAACAATACCGGCTGTAACTGCTTTTCTTTTGTAAAATTCACCACCGCATTCTGCTCCGCCGAGGTGTACATACCCGGATCGATAACTACACACTCACCGCTATCATCATACAATATATAGGTATTTTCCTGATACGGATTATTGGCAAACGCCTTCAAAATAGCCATAAACAAAAGTAAGCGTTGAAAATGATATTCGGCCGGATGATTTTGAGGATTTACCTGAAGTACATTAACAGTTAGCCACATACCTCAAAAAAGCAAATGAACCATTTTTAAGATACTCATAAATGCTGTATCATTTGCTGAGAAAACAACCGGTTTATACCTTTTTTGTATATTCGGGGAAAAATTAATAATGACCCTCTACGAAATTTTTAAACACCTGCATTCCGGCTTCAGGTTTGTGGTGATGATCCTGTTGATTGTGGCTGTTTTACAGGCCGTTGCCGGATGGCTGAATAAAAAGCCTTATACCGGAGGTAACCGGAAAGTCAACCTGTTTACCATGATTTCTGCGCACATACAGCTGCTGCTGGGTATTGTATTATATTTTCTAAGCCCGTATGTACAATTCAACAGCGGCACCATGAAAAACTTTGACACCCGCTACTGGACTGTGGAGCACCAGGTAATGATGATACTGGCTATTGTGCTGATTACCGTAGGCTACAGCCGCTCAAAAAAACTGGTACTGCCCGAAGCAAAACACCGCATTGTAGCTATATTCTTTATTCTGGCGCTGGTGGTTATCATTGCTGCCATAGCGGCAAGCCGGCGGTCTTTTATCGGGGTAAGCGCATAAATTTTATCTTTTTAAATAAAAAATTTGCGAAACCAGATTTCTTTATATATCATTGCTTCAGTAATGATTAACACTGATACATATACTACTAATAGCTGGTGGCGCTCTGCAAAACTTAGCAGCCGGCTGTTTTTATAAGATTGAAAGATTAAACAATTATAAACCTGATAATGTAACCCGGCCATTTTTATAAATGCCGGGTTTTTGTTTTTTTAGTACCTCCATGAGCAAGTTCAGCCTCACCACCACTTATAAAAAAATATTAGCCGATACCACTACGCCGGTGAGTATATATCTGCGCCTGCGCGATGTATTCCCGAATTCTCTGCTGCTGGAAAGCTCCGATTACCACAGCCGCGAAAACAGCGCCAGCTACATTTGCTGCGAACCGATAGGCGGCCTGGTACTTAACGAGGGTACCCTTAAAATGCAGTACCCCGACGGGACAGAGGCTTACCTGCAGCCGGGCACTTTTCAGCTGCCTGAGGAAGTGGATACCTTTTTAAGCGCCTTTGAAACTCAGCCCTCGCCGGTAAAACTGATATCAAACGGCTTATTTGGCTACTTTACGCATGAGGCGGTAGAACATTTCGAAACTATCCGGCTAAAGGATGGCAACGATGATACCCGTCGGATACCGGAAATGCAATATCATTTTTACCGGTATATCATCAGCATTGATCACTTTAAAAATGAACTGTATATTTTTCATAATCAGTTAAGCGGGCAAACCTTTACACACGACGGGCTGGAGAAGATAGAGTACCTCATCAAAAACAAAAATTTTCCGGAATACCGGTTTAAAACCAAAGCGCCGGAGCAGTCTAACTTAGCCGATGCCGACTTTATTGCTGTTGTAGAGAAGATGAAGCAGCATATTTACCGCGGTGATGTATTCCAGATTGTGCCCTCACGCGGTTTTTCAAGGACTTTTACAGGCGATGAATTTAATGTATATCGCGCGCTGCGATCCGTTAACCCTTCCCCCTACCTGTTTTACTTTGATTACGGCAATTTTCGCATCTTCGGCTCGTCGCCGGAAGCACAGATCACCATCAAAAACCGGATAGCCTCTATACACCCCATTGCCGGCACGTTTAAGCGCAGCGGCGATGATATTAAGGATGCCGAAATAGCCCGGCAGTTAGAAAATGACCCCAAAGAATCGGCAGAGCATGTAATGCTGGTAGATTTGGCCCGCAATGACCTGAGCCGCCACTGCGAGCAGGTAGAAGTAAAGGCTTTTAAGGAAATTCAATACTATTCGCATTTAATTCACCTGGTGTCTAAAGTGAGCGGTAAACTGAAACCGGGCGTACCTTCATTTAAAATTGTAGCCGATACTTTTCCGGCAGGTACGCTGAGCGGTGCACCTAAGTACCGGGCAATGGAAATTATTGATGCCAATGAAAACATTAAACGCAGCTTTTACAGCGGCGCCATAGGTTACCTTGGTTTTAACGGCGATTTTAATCACGCTATCATTATCCGGTCGTTTTTAAGCAAGAATAATACACTGCACTACCAGGCCGGCGCCGGTATTGTGGCCGATTCGGTGCCGGAGAATGAGTTAAATGAGGTAAATCATAAAATTGCAGCCCTGCGAAGGGCCGTAGAACTGGCGGAGGACTTATAATGAATGTGCAAAGCTTTATTCTTTTCCTGGCAAAAGCGGAAGACATAAAACAGACGTTAGCCTGTAATAAACAATACCGATGACTGAAAACCCTATAAATAACCATAACGCCTTCCCTCCTGATGAATCAGGGGCTTCGCCGCGTATTTTGATTATTGATAATTATGATTCCTTCACCTATAATCTGGTTCATTTAGTGAACGAGCTTGGTTTGGAATGTGAGGTGTGGCGTAATGATCAGTTTAAATTAGAGGACGTAGCAGTGTTTGACAAGATTATATTATCGCCGGGGCCGGGCATTCCATCAGAAGCCGGGTTGCTGCTGGACGTCATCAAAACCTATGCGCCAAGCAAGAGCATTTTGGGAGTATGCCTGGGGCAGCAGGCCATAGCAGAGGCTTTTGGCGGCACACTGCACAACCTGAGCCGCCCGATGCATGGCATTGCTACGCCGGTGAAGATAACTGAGGCTGCCGAACGGCTGTTTGCCGGTTTGCCCGATACCATCAATGTTGGCCGCTACCATTCGTGGGTTGTAAACCCTGAGGCACTGCCTGCTGAGCTAAGCATCACAGCTGTTGACGAGAAGGATAATTCCATCATGGCGCTGCGGCACAACACTTATGATGTGCGCGGGGTACAGTTTCACCCGGAGTCGGTACTCACAGAATATGGCAGGGAGATGCTGGGTAACTGGCTAAAGCCGCCTGTCCAATCTGCCTGAAAAGCCGCAATACATGCATAATTATAGCAGGCAAAGGCGCAGCGGCTCAAACAAATGAGTAGCTGCCGGATTGCTCTCCATTGCGCAACAGCGAATCAACACATATATAAAGACGTTTCTTATAAGGGACATGAACATATTAGACCGCATTGTACAGCAAAAAAAAACAGAGGTAGAAGCTGGTAAAAAACGCTTCTCCTATACCGCACTGGAAGAAGCCGAGCACTTTCACCGAACACCTTATTCACTCAAACAATTCCTTACTGATCCAGACCGTACCGGCATCATTGCCGAGTTTAAACGGCGGTCTCCCTCCAAAGGTATTATCAACGGCGAAGCTGATGTGGTGGAAGTAACACAAGCTTATAATCAGGCCGGCGCCTCGGCACTGTCTGTATTGACTGATCATCACTTTTTTATGGGCAAAAAACGCGATGTTACCAAAGCGCGCCGTGTAAATAATATACCCATCCTGCGCAAGGATTTTATGATTGATGAGTACCAGATTGTAGAGGCTAAGGCAATCGGCGCAGATATTATCTTATTGATTGCCGCCATCCTCACGCCTGCTCAGATTAAAAGCTTTATTGCCCTGGCCAAGGGCATGGAGATGAGCGTTTTATTAGAGGTTCATAACTTAACCGAACTGGAACGCAGTATCATGCCCGGTTTGGATGCCATTGGCGTGAACAACCGCAACCTGGCCGATTTCAGCGTATCGGTGGATACCTCATTTCAGCTGGCAGAGCACATTCCGGATGAGTTTTTAAAAGTATCAGAAAGCGCCATCAGCGATCCGGCCATTATCAATCAGCTCAAACAGGCCGGTTTCAGCGGCTTCCTGATCGGTGAAAACTTTATGAAGCAGGCCGACCCGGGCAAGGCTATGCTGGAGTTTGTGAAGCAGATGCAATAAAGATTAGTGTTTTATTTGTTCCGTTTAATGCAGACTGATTACCCTGGCAAGCTGCCAGCGGTTATTCTTCAGCCGCCAGAGAATCATAAACTTGCTGGGCCGGCCTTCACCGGGGTCTAATTTATTGTAAAAGCTATGGTAGCCAAACTCTACGGCGCCGTAGCCAGGGATTTCATAAGCCTCAATGCTGTTTTTAGCCAGTGTGCGGGTTACCTTGCCAAAAATATTTTTTTTGGATGGATTGCAGCAGATCTGTTTTGGAAGTGGTTAATCCGGTCCGGTCATGGTAAAATTCAATATTATCAGCAGTTAGTGAGTCCATTGCTGCCGGCTTGCTGTGGTTATAAGTATCAAAATACAGGCTGTCGAGCCTAACAACGGTTTGGTATAAGGGGTGCGAGGCAGGATTATAGGCATCCGGCACATAGCGGTTAGCCGCAGAGGCGGTGGGGCGGTCATTAATTAAGTAATCAGTTTCCTGATAGAGTTTCCAGCTTCCGTGCTCCTTATGCCAGCTCCGCAAAAATTTTGATTCTTCTACCCATGTTTCATTTCCCTGCGCCTGCCCGGCATAAAATCGCTGCACACCCGTTTGCACAGCTTCAGCCGGACTATTCAGAAACACCTGAAGCGAACCCGGCACTACCTCCCGCCTCATTACAACGCCTTTAGCTTTTCTTTCGCAAATACTATGTATTGATTTTTCAAATTCAGTATATGACTGGCTTACTACCGGCCTCGATAAACCGTCATCGTGCAGCATGATAAAGCTGCGCGAGTATATTGCTGGCAGTTGCTGAACATTACAGGTACGGAAGGCAATATCAAAAATCAGGCTGTCCTTTACCCGCAATTCTTCAGCTGTTTCAGCCAGTTGGGCTTTGCCGGCAGGTGTTTGTGCTCTGCCCTTGCTGATAAGGCCAAGCAGGCAGCATAAGGCTAACAGGTGTAAGGTTATTTTTTGGTTCATGCATTTTAGAGTACATCCGATAACCTGTTGTTACAGACTGTGTAAATTAAATAAATTTACGTTTGCCTTATTATGACTACATAAAA
>CAXTAP010000071.1:0-4987 GCA_964241965.1 uncultured Mucilaginibacter sp. | reverse complement strand
ATTCAACCAAAAAATCATTTGCATGGTCCAAATGAATAAAATTGGTTTGTACAAAGAATAATTTTTTTATTATTTCCTAATACGATAAGTTTTTTAGTCTTATATTTCAATATTCGTTAGTAAAATATACAAATAAATATTTTTTGAAGTCAACATCACCATACTATCATTAAGCAAATTGATTTTTTTGAATTATAAACTATGAAAATATCAGTATTACACCCCTTGGCCCCCTTACAGGCTACGGAAATAGAAACTGCAGTTCGTATATTGCGCAGTAAAGATTTGTCTGCCACTACCCGCTTTATTTCTGTTTGTCTGAAAGAGCCTTCTAAAGAGCAGGTAAGGCAGGATGTGGCGGCGCAAAAGGTAAGCCAGCGTCAGATTTTTGCTGTACTTTATGACGGCGCCCGGCGCGAGGTGTACGAAGCCGTTGCCGATTTGCAAACCGAGCAGATAACTTCATGGCAGGTGGTAACCGGCGTACAGCCTACCTTATCAACTGATGAACAAGCTGAATGTGAACAGGCAGTGCTGAACAGCACGTTATTTCAGGAGGCCGTGAAAGAGTATGGCATTACCGACACCAGCCTGGTAATGGTGGATATATGGTCGGCAGGATATTACGGGCACGAAGAGGAAAAAGCTATGCGGCTTACCCGCCCGCTTTGTTTTTTACGCGCCGATGCCACTGATAACGGCTATGCCCGCCCTATTGAGGGCCTGCGCCCGGTGGTCAATATTGATACGATGCAGGTAATCAGGGTGGAAAACCTGGGCTACCTGCCCCTGCCGCCCGAAGCCGGGAATTATGCAGCCGACCGGATGACCAGCTTCCGTACCGACATTAAGCCGCTGGAGATTATACAGCCGGAAGGCCCGTCGTTTGAAGTGAACGGCTATGAAGTAAGCTGGCAGAAGTGGAATTTTGTGATCGGCTTTAACCCGCGCGAAGGCTTAACGCTGCATGATTTATCTTATCAGGATAATGGTGAAAAGCGATCTATCCTTTACCGGACATCCCTCTCCGAAATGGTGGTGCCTTATGGCGACCCGACAGAAACCCAGAATCGTAAAAATGCTTTTGATACCGGCGAATATGGCATGGGTACCTGTGCCAATAGCCTTGAACTGGGCTGCGACTGCCTCGGTTACATTAAGTACTTTGATGCACACATGACGGATAGCCGGGGCAATCTGGTTACCATAAAAAATGCTGTTTGCATGCATGAGGAGGATTACGGCATTTTGTGGAAGCACACTGACCGCCGGCTGGGCAAGCCCGAGGTGCGCCGGTCGCGGCGGCTGGTGGTATCCTCTGTATCTACTGTTGAGAATTATGAATATGGCTTTTTCTGGTATTTGTACCAGGACGGTAACATTCAGCTGGAAATTAAGCTCACCGGTATTTTATCACTGGGTACTTACCCGGCAGGAGTAAAGCCTAAGTACGGTAACCTGATAGCGCCGCAGCTGTATGCGCCCAACCATCAGCATTTTTTCAGCGTACGCTGTGATTTTGATCTGGATGGCACGGCCAATTCTGTTTATCAGGTAGATGTAGTGCCCGAAGAAACCGGCGAGACCAATCCGCTTGATAATGCCTTTTACGCCAAGGCTACCCTGCTGGAAACTGAACAGCAGGCACGCGCCAACCTTAACCTGGAAACGGCACGCTACTGGAAGATTGCCAACCCTAACCGTAAAAACCATGTGGGCGAACCGGTAGCTTATAAATTTATGGCGGGCGATAACTGTATGCCTTTTGCCGGTAAAAACGCCTGGTGGCGCAAGCGGGCCGGCTTTGTAGAAAATCACGTTTGGGTGACCCCTTATAACGAGAACGAACTATTTGCCGCCGGCGATTACCCTAACCAGAGCCAGGGCGGTGATGGCCTGCCTGAGTGGACACAGCAGAACCGTGCCATTGCCAATACCGATGTTGTTTTCTGGTACACTATGGGCCACACGCACATCCCCCGTCCCGAGGATTACCCGGTAATGCCTACGGCTTACATTGGTTTCCTGCTCAAACCGCTGGGCTTTTTCAGGGAAAACCCGGCCAATGATGTGCCGCCGTCAGCGTCCAGGCAGTCAACGCAGGAAAAAAGCTGCTGCCATTAGGATGGTTGATTTAAGTACCCTCTATAATATGAGAATTTTAAAAGCGCATTTTTGATCAGCTTTAATTTTTGCGTATCATAAATGAGAATATTTTTGAAGACAGTATTAATTATCATGATTCCGCCCTTGCCAAAACTTCTGTGCAGGTAACACTCATTACACCCTGGCGCTATAAATTAAAAAAGCCGGAAGAATGGATCTTCCGGCTTTTTTAATTTTATCTGGTACTGGTCAGTTGGCTGATGCCGAACTCCAGCCGTCGCTCCAGCCATTGCCGGTAGTGCTGCTCGATTCACTAACCAGTTTGTTATATTTAACGGCTTGCTTGGGGCTCAACAGCGCCTTAATTCTGGTAATGGTTGTTTGCCGTAACGGGCGCAAATCTGCCATCATTTTATCGTTGTTGCCATGCTCAGCTGCCTTAATCTTATCAAACTTTTGTGCCGACTCCTGGTAAATGGCGGCAATTTTTGTGGTCTGGGCGCTGGTTAAGTTTAATTGTTTCTGCAGGCCTTTAGCTTTTTCGGCAGGCGTATTGGCAACCAGGCTGCTATGCTGGGCATAACTGCCGGCAGCAATACCTAACAAGCAACAGCATACTAACAAAACTTTTTTCATGATTTTTTGAGTTTTAAGATTGATTTGAATTTATTTATAAAGTTTTAAATATTTTATATCTTTATTTAATTATAAACCCGCTTTACTTTGATGCCACTTATACCAATAGATGTAAATCTGCAGGAAAATTCTGTCGCTGCAAGTCTGAGCGGGCAGGCAATTCACTCCGCAAAGGAAATTAATAACAGATTAAAAGCTGCATTGTTTTACATCGGCCTAGGGCTGCTTTTGCTGCCGGGCTTACTGCATGCCTACCTGCTGATGCCTTTCCCGGGCAGCCAGAATTTAAACGCTATCACCCTATGCTATTATCTGGAAAAAGCGGTGCTGCCGTTGCGTATTGCAGGAGCTACGCTCATTGCTCTATATATCTTCAAATATTTCACTTCAACGCCTCTGCGTAACAAGCTTGTGAAAGCCGGCCTGCTAATGCTTTGCTTTAGTGTATATTACTTTACCGACGTGCAATACAGGGCCGAAGCTATGTTTGAAGAGCCCAGGACGATTAAGTTTGCTGATGCCCTGCGTAATAAAGTGCCCGAAAGCTACATTATTCTGGGTGTGGTTAACCATGGCGTGGCTAAAGCCTACCCGCTGGTATATTTAGGCTATCACCATAAAATTCAGGATAATGTGGGCAGTTTGCCGGTACTGGTAACTTACTGCACTATGTGCCGCAGCGGCAGGGTATTCAGCCCAATAATTAACGGCAGGAGGGAAACGTTCAGGCTGGTAGGCGCGCGCCATTATAATGCAGTTATTGAGGATGAAAGTACCAGAAGCTGGTGGTATCAGGCTACCGGAGCTGCAGCCGCAGGTCCGCTTAAAGGCTCAAGTCTTAAAGAGCTTCATTATGAACAATCCAGTCTATCCAGCTGGTTAAAAAAGTATCCGTCCTCGCTGATTTTACAACCCGACCGCCACTATCTGAACGACTATGCCGACTTAAAGAATTATGATAGAGTTCAGCCTGTTGATAAGGATAAAAGCCTTGAAAACAAGGATGCCCTTACCCGTAAAAGCTGGGTTGTAGGTGTTCTGGCCAACAACCAGGCCAAGGCTTATAACTGGCGCAAACTAATTAGAACCCGCCTGGTTAATGATCTGCTGGCCCGTACTCCGGTTTTAATCGGCATGGAAAGCGACAGCGCCACCTTTCATGCCTGGAACAGGATAGTGGACGGGCGGGAACTGCACTTTACGCTCAATAACACAGGGCAGCTTACCGACCATGAAACCGCCTCAATATGGGATTGGAACGGGCTATGCTGTGCCGGCGCCAGTAAGGGTAAAAAGCTGCTGCCCCTGCAAGCTTACCAAGAATACTGGCACTCCTGGAAACATTTTCACGAGGGCACACAATATTTATAAATACTCTTACAATTTATTTTGCTTTAGCCGATGGCTTCAGTATGCTGATGTCTTTACCCTGCAGTAATTCACGATAATTAATCAGTTCAAATTTTTTACCCTGCAGGCCTCTGAATTCCGGCGAGAGTACCATGCTGAGTTCCGTTTGGCGATGCAGACTGGTGAGCGGTACGCCCGCAGGAGTGTTCATCATACTGCTGTTCATATCAAACAGGGCATCCATTTCCGGGCTTTTTACGGCAGCATGAATTACTACTAAGTTTGGCCGCGAGGGATTAAGTTTGTTTACATAGGCTAAAAAAGCTTTCTTCTTGGTCGCTACCGGTTCTCCCCACATTTCCTTATAGGTTTCATCAAAGTAAGTTACTTCGCTCAGCGTGGATATTGCCAAGTGATATTTGTGCGCCAGTTTTTCAGTTAAGGCCCTCAGCGCCGGGGTTGACAGCGCCACGCCCATGTGCGGATCTATGTAAGTAATTTTTAGTCCCGATGCCAATGCCCGTTCAATCTGGGCAGATAATTCCTTTTCTACCTCTTCAATTTTGTAACCGCTTTTAGCAAAATCCCCGGTAGTGTGCGGAAAATAACCGACTGCATCAACCAATGTAGGTACTGCAGAACGGCCGGTAACTGGTCCCCAGCGGTAATAACGCCATTCGGAGGTAAGCGTCAGGTGCACGCCGGCACTTACATTGGGATATTTCTTTAAAATGGCTACCGCTTCCTGGTACCAGGGGCAGGCAAACTGTATAGAAGCTGAAACCGGCATACCAGTCTTGGCAATTTCCTCGATTGCCATATTAACTGAATGATTCATGCCAATATCGTCAAACCGCAGCAGCAGCTGCGGCAGTTTATGGTTTCCGCTTTGCGC
>CAXTAP010000070.1:0-17332 GCA_964241965.1 uncultured Mucilaginibacter sp. | reverse complement strand
AAGGTGATCTCCACCTTGCCCTTATTGCCCTCTACTGGCTGTGGTCGCTGCCATCATTAATTTCTTTTCATTCACACTTAACCCAATTGAAAGATTATGGCAACTTCACCATGCACCGCAGTTAAACAACCCAACAGCTACAGAGACACCTACCAGGAAGTCACCGATGCCGTCATCAAAGCACTGGAGGAAGGAACGGTCATCTGGCAATGCAGCTGGAATCAGGTAGGACTACCAAAAAACATCACGACCGGCATTGAGTACAGAGGCTGGAACAGCTTCTGGCTGAACTTCCATACCATGCTGAAAGGTTACCCGGCACCTTACTACCTCACGTATAAACAAGCGCAGCACTTAGGCGGTAATGTGAGGAAAGGAGAGAAAGGAACACAAATAGTGTACTGGATGGAGGTACAGAGTAAGTACAAAGATGATAACAGTACAGATAGCGGTTCACAAAGCACCAATGCAGACCCTGCTATTTCCCCTGATTCCTTAAAAGTCAAGCCGGTGACCAGACTGGTACCCAAAGCTTACACTGTCTTTAACATTTCCCAAACCGAGGGTATCGACTTCGAAGTACCCTCTTTGACTGTTAAAAGCAGAAATGAGCAAATCCTTACTTGTGAACAAGTCATTGCGGATATGCCAAATCCACCAAAGATTAGCTGCAATGGCAGTAAAGCCTACTATGTTCCTTCTACTGATACGGTTGTGATACCAAGCTTGACCAATTCCATAACTGCAGAGGAATACTACAGTACATTCTACCATGAACTGGCACACAGTACAGGACATACCAGCCGCTTGAACCGTAAAGAACTGATGGACACCGATGGTTATGGTAGTGCAAGCTACGCGAAGGAAGAGCTTACCGCAGAGATGACCGCTGCGTTCCTTTGTGCACTTACCGGCATCGGGTTACCTACCTTAGCTAACAGTGCTGCCTACATACAAAGCTGGCTCAAAGCACTACGCAATGACAAAACGCTCGTTATCAAAGCTGCAGGGCAAGCGCAACGGGCTTGTGATTACATACTGGATGTAAGCAGTGAAGCCTCCTGATGGAGGCTTTAGTTACACGTTTTTCTTACTGCTGGTATTATGTAAGGGTACATAGAAATTAAATGCACAAGGACACTATTCAGTATCCACTAAAGCAATTATAATTTGAGTATAGTTCATATTTCGAAGTGATGAGATTACTTATTTAGATATAATCCATTGCTATTGATTATAGGCTTTATATTTTATACATTGCTTCAACCAAACTCATCACATATGGCTAAGCGAAGAAAGAAAACATGGTCTATTAAAGAAGAACTTTTAACAAAATCTCGTGAAGCCATGTTAACAGCGGTTCAAATTTTCAATAATCCAAGCATTAAGTTTAAATCTGAAACTTATATTGTGTTGGCTAATATTGCATGGACTTACTTAATGCACGCCCACTACAGAAATATTGGGATTGAGTACCGTTATCATAGAGTTAGCAATGGACGTAAAAGGTTCGATAAAACACAAAGAGGTGCCTTTAAATACTGGGAACTTGAACGCTGTTTAAATCAGGACGGCTGCCCTATTGATAGGTAACTATTACAAATTTGCGGTTCCTAATAGGACTTCGGCATGAAATCGAGCATCAAATGACAAGTCGTATAGATGATTATCTAAGTGCCCGCTTTCAAGCATGTTGCCTAAACTACAATACTCATATAAAGCAGCTTTTTGGAAACTTGTATGGCATAGAGAATCATTTGACTTTTTCGCTTCAATTCTCTTCAATCTCTGAAGAACACGCAAACCAACTTAAAGATTTTTCAGATCTACCAGCCAATATCGCAGCTTATATTAATGCTTATGATGAATCTTTAAACCAGGACGATTTCAATGATGTACGCTATTCATACAGGGTTCTATACGTACCCAAAACTGCAAACAATAAAGGTCAAGCAGACCGAGTAATAGAATTTTTGCGTTCAGATTCCGTAGAAGCACAGCAACTCAATAAAGAATATGTTGTTATCAAAGACCGCGAGAAGAGGAAATACCTACCAACACAAATATGGAGATTAATGCAGGAAAGAGGCTTTGTACGGTTTGGCCCTCATCAACACACACTCCTTTGGAAAGAACTCAATGCAAAAGATCCTGACAAGGCGTTTGGAGTAATGGTTGAAAAAACTTGGTACTGGTATGACGCATGGATGAAAGAGGTTGAAAATCATTGTCAAGATAATGGTGACCAATATAGACAGTAAATCGAGTGTGATTGGGACAGTATCAAATTTAATGCATCAGGATTCATTTGACTTCTGGTTAAAAGTGATTAGTGCTTCAGGGTCATTGGGTACAGTGTGTTCATTGCTATATAGTATTGAACTTATAAAGCATCCGCTGATCGTGCCGTAACGTTTCATCATGCACTTACCCAATAACCAATCCTTACCCGTTCACCTGTTAGCTGCTTGCTTCAACAACACTTCAGCTACTTACAAGTACTATTGGTTCCTGTCCATCTTGCAAGCGGTTGAGCAAGGCCATACCACCATTGAGAAGCGACAGCTCTTTGCCGGGATGGTAGCAAACGCGTGGTACACGGTCAACTACTTTCACGTGTCATTTGGTAAGCAGGACAAGTTGCAACGAGCGATTGAAGAATTGAGGGTGAGTGAAGCGCTGAACATAGATGAAAAGCGCAACAGCATACAACAACGATTGATTACGACGAACAACAAGCAATCGCAAGCAGAGTTAAAGCATTTTGACAATGAGGTGCCGCACCGCTTCCTGAGTCCCTGGTTTACTACTAAAGACAAAAGGCAGATATATGAAGGTTCTAACCAGTATCACAATAACTGCTTATATGCACTGTCCAAAGAGCGGATCATCATCAACCCTGCATGGGTTAGCTACTTAACGCAAAACGCAGGGGTACTCAAGGACTTCTGTTACTGGAACCTGGCTGTTTACCTGCAATCCAAGAACCCGAATGTACCTGATATACCCAGTAAACTCATCAAACCTGCTGTAAGGAACAGCCTGAACGGACAACGCAGAAATTTTTGGGATGTAGTACTCAAAGAAGTAGGTACAGTTGATTGCATCTATACAGGAGAAAAGCTTACCGTAGGTAAGTATGCCGTAGAGCATTTTATCCCCTTTGCCTTCGTCTCGCATGACCTGATGTGGAACCTCATACCTGCTGACCCATCGTTTAACTGTACCAAGAGCGACAAGCTACCAAGCCTGGACAAGTACTTTGAGCCTTTTTATAAGTTACAAGCTGTCGCTATCGAGGTGATGCAGCAGGTGGCTCCTAAGAACCGTTACCTGGAAGACTATCTGACCCTACTACCCGAACTATCACTTGTAAAAGAAGATGCAGCAGTCAGCTTTAAACAGCGTTACAGGGAACAATTGCAACCACTTATTACCATTGCAGGTAATAATGGGTTTGAATATTTAAAGTAGCAAACAATTGACCTTCTACACTTATTAAAGCAGCATGGACGAGCGTTTTCTAATGCCGAAGCAAGGAGCTACGGTTATGTGTAATAATGTGTTGTTGATTGTTGTAGCTTGTAGTTAATTGAAAACGCTTGCAATTGGCTGAAACTACTTAAAAACGCTTGAATAGGATATTAAATGGGTGAACATTTTAGGATGTAAGTAGGGGCAAATTGATTCAGCATTCGAATACACCGATTGATTTAGCCTTCTCCAAAGGGCTGGTTTAAATACCATTGACTGATCGATATTATAACAAAAACTTGTCACATATCAACATATCAGATTGCATCTTTACATGTTTAAAATTTACACAAATTATTGTCAATCGAATTGCATAAACACGGGGAAAACCGTATATTTATATATCAAGTTCATTAATTTATTAACCGGTTGCGCTGTTTGCACATAGCTTGCACAGAGGCATACAGAAGGCTTAAAATACGCTTTAGGGAGCTGGAAACGAATATACTTCAACAGCCTTACAAGCAGAGGGTCACTGGTTCGAACCCAGTAACTCCCACACTAACCATAAAGCAGTTACATTGTAGTGTAACTGCTTTTTTTGTCAATTTTTTTGCAGTACGACCAAGTATAAATCCTTGAGCAGATTTATACTTGGTCGTACTGCATTTGTATCTGTCTGCACCTCATTGTAATTATCCAAAGGCTACCATAGCACATTATACTGCGACTTTTCATATCGTTTTTTTAGCTTTCATAGGTTTGCGCAGGGATTATCAATTTAAAGTTACCTGAATTGAAAAAACAGGTATTTCATTTTGAAATGCCTTTAACATATAAATCATTCCTCTGAAGCATGTTTTATGCCTTAACTCTTTGTAAACGCATCATTTCTGGCAACCGGCCCAGCCAGGCATCCTTTTGGCATAGCGCATCAACATAAAAAATTACCATCATTTAGCTACTCTTTACCAAAGAATTCAAGAATACCAGATTTTCCTGAACTAAGCGTTCAGGCACAAACTTATTTTTATGGAAACATTACCTAATGTACACGATGATGATTATATACAAAATACCAGGATTTTAAATGAATGGCACAAAAAGATGCAAAATCAGCTTATTCTCAGCAGCGTATGGGTAGGTATATCTTTCCTGTTTGCCATGGTTTCCATGGTGCATAATTACCGGCATGCCAAAGGGCCACATGCAGCATGGCTTACATTACTGTTATCCGTTATTTTAGCATGCTCTTTTTTTAAACAGGCAATGCTTTGGCTGCAGCAAGAAAAATGCCGGATGTACACATTATCACTTATAAAGGATCTCTTGATTGCCTGCAGGCAGAGAACCATGCTCCGGCTGATCTTTTTTATCATGTATCCTGTCACTTATATGCTGCTGTTAATAACAACTTATATCTTCTACAATAATTTTATACCTGCGGCAGCCATTAGTGTACCGATTGCCTCAGCTCCCTTATGTATAGTACTGATTAGTTTATGTATATATAACTCATTCAAATGCAGGCAGCACCTCCGGCAACTCGATCTGCTTTTAAAGCAGGTGCATAGCCCTGAAAATTAATATTACTTCAAAGCTAAAAACAAACCTCTCAAAATAATTAGTGTATAATAACATGATCTTAATAATATGTTGAGCCGGGGCTCAGGCTTTTCTAAACCGGCGGAGGAACGGATAGCCAGGGTTTGCCGCCTATACCTAACCGCCAATATGAGCTGGCAGCAGTACCCAACGGCCCTGCTAAATCTGCAGCTTACAAAATTTCAATGCTCCGGCAGTTTCGATTCCCGAACAATTCTCTGTTGAAAGATGTACCTTTAAAGCACCATACTTGTATTTATGCAACTTACCGTACTTATTATTGACGATGAAAAAAAGCTGTCAAACTTATTAAGGCGTATCATTGAATTGGAGGGCTATCGTGTTGCGGAGGCCGGTACAGGCAAGGAAGGGCTGCAAATTATGGAGCGTGAGGCAGTTCACATCATTATCAGTGATGTAAAGCTTCCCGACGTTAATGGCGTTGATCTGGTAAAGGCCATTAAAAATAAAAAGAGCTACGCCGAAGTAATCTGCCTTACCGCATACGGCACCATAACTGATGGTGTAACCGCCATGAAGAACGGTGCATTTGATTACCTGGTTAAGGGAAATGATAATGACAAAATTATTCCGCTGCTTGCCAAAGCGGCAGAAAAGGTAGAAGTGCAGTTCAGGCTGCATCAGATGGAACAGCGACTGGTAAGGCAGCACAGCTTTGATAACATTATTGGTTCATCTCCTGTAATATTGGCTGCCAGGCAAATGGCGCAGAAGGTGGCTCCTACTGATACTACGGTATTGCTGCTGGGCCAGACAGGTACCGGAAAAGAAGTTTTTGCACAGGCAATTCATTACAACAGCAACCGTAAAACCAGGAACTTTGTGGCTGTCAACTGCAGCGCCTTTAGCAAGGACCTGCTGGAAAGCGAGCTGTTTGGCTACCGGGCAGGCGCCTTTACCGGTGCCGTAAAAGATAAACGCGGACTATTGGATGAAGCCGATGGCGGCACCTTGTTTTTAGACGAAATTGGTGAGATGCACGCTGATCTGCAAGCTAAACTGCTCCGGGTTATTGAATCCGGTGAGTTTATTAAAGTAGGTGACACTAAAGCACAACGGGTGCAAGTACGCTTAATTGCAGCTACCAACCGTAACCTGGAAGCCGAAATCAGTGCAGGGAATTTTCGCCAGGACTTGTTTTACCGGCTGTCTGTATTTACCATCAGTCTGCCGTCACTGTCAGAACGAAAGGAAGATATTAAACCCCTGGCTGAATACTATTTAAAAGAATACGCTGCCAAAACCAACATCAGCGTTCAGGCAATGGAACCTGCTTTTTTCAAAAAGCTGGAAAACTATGCCTGGAAGGGAAACATCAGAGAACTGCGGAACATTATAGAGCGGGCAGTCATCCTTTGCGAAGGGCCGACCCTAACAGCCAACCTCCTGCCGACTAACCATACAGAAAATGAAAGCGCTGAAGCCATCTTTGAGATGGCGGCTATAGAAAGATGGCACATCAAAAAGGTGCTGAAACATACTAATGGCAATAAAACTGAAGCTGCCCGCCTGATGAATATCGGCTTAACTACGCTTTACCGTAAAATGGAAGAGTACAATATTTAATTTTTTTTAGAAGCTGCCGAAAAATGGTAAAATAAAGTTGTTTAAAGCTGCCTTGTCAATTCCGACCGCGGAGAGAAATCCTCTTCACCAGGCGATAAACTGCTTGCAGAGCCGGTTGCTTATAAAAGATTTCTCACTGTCGCTCAAATGGCAACGTTTTTTGTTTCTACACAGTCTCTTACCGTACCAACTGCTCAACAGTGTTGCCTATTATATAATTTATCAAATTTAATAATACAGCTTAAACAGACCTGTTCAGTAAGCAAACAGCTACAACACGACTTAAATTAAATTTAACTTTATAGCTGTTCAACTCCAACCTATGTACTTAAAAGGCTGCTGAACCTGATCAGGCAGCTTTTTTACGATTATGGTTAACAAAGCCGAACAAAATGATTGTGGTGCCCAGGCCTAACATAAAACCATAAACAGGTTCGGGCAGTCTGGAAATTTCTTTTGCTTCAAAAGCGAAAAAATTAATCAGTGCGCCTAAAGGCAGCATGAATTTAACGGGCAGCAAAGGTTTTGTCATAGCTTATGTCAATTAGTTATTTTTATTATTGGCAGCGGTGCCTTCTGCAAGTTGTTAAATATACTTGATATGAATGAGCACCATCAATATAATACCGATACATGCGCCCTTGATTAAGCTGCATAAGTTGCCGGGCGGATTTACCAATTGCCTTAACAGCAACAGGCCGGAACTAATCAGCAGCCCGGCGGCCATCAGTAACCGGTATATTAAAGGCATTAAATTGTACTGTGTGAAAATAGCTTAATTAAAATATAATTAAGATAGCAACCGGCGATTTTTGTTACAAAAAATGATAACTTAATCCGGCGCTTGTATTTTTTAACAGCTTCAATAAAAATGTTCCAGCTGACAGGCCCCCCCATTCGGGTAGTCTGCTGAACAGCATTTGCGGGTTTTTAAATGCAGAAGCCCTGCGATGCCTTATCAGTAGCCGCCCTTTTACCCAAAGCAGATGAAATACTGAGATCAGCTGCAATCATCCGCAGATTTCCTCCTGCTCAGTTAATATGCACGCATAGCTTTATCAGCTAAATTTAATTAATTTTGACGGCACCAATTCCCGCCGCATGGAAACTATTGCCGCCTACCAGGCCCAGCATAAAATACGCTTTGTTACTGCCGCCGCCCTGTTCGACGGGCATGATGCTACCATTAACATTATGCGCCGTATTTTGCAATCATCGGGCACAGAGGTTATCCACCTGGGGCATAACCGGTCGGTAGATGAGGTGGTCAACTGCGCCATTCAGGAAGATGTACAAGGCATTGCCCTTACCTCCTACCAGGGCGGCCACCTTGAATACTTCAAGTACATGCATGATCTGCTGCGCGAACGCGGCGCCGGGCATATCAAAATATTTGGCGGGGGCGGCGGCGTTATCCTCCCCCGGGAGATGGAAGAGCTGCACCGGTACGGCATCGCCCGTATCTATTCGCCGGACGACGGACGACGCATGGGCCTGCAAGGCATGATTAACGATATGCTGCAGCAGTGCGATTTTGCTGCGCATACCCGCCTGAACGGGCAGCTGCAGCAAATACCGCACAAGAGCATCAGTGCCATTGCCGCTGCCATCAGCGTGGCCGAAAACTATCCGCGGGAGGCCGATGGCTTTAAAGAGGCGATGCAGGAACTGACGGCCGGCCTCCTCATTCCTGTACTGGGTATTACGGGTACCGGCGGCTCGGGCAAGTCATCACTGATTGATGAACTGGTACGCCGTTTCCTGGCGCAGACGAATAAAACCATGGCTATCATTTCAGTTGACCCGTCCAAGCGTAAAACCGGCGGCGCCCTGCTGGGCGACCGCATCAGGATGAATGCCATTAACAGCCCGCGTATTTATATGCGCTCACTGGCCACCCGGCAAGCCAACCTGGCGCTGAGCAGGCACGTACAGGACGCTATCAACATCTGCAAAGCCGCTGCCTTTGATTTTATTATTGTAGAAACTTCGGGCATCGGCCAGTCTGATACCATGATTACAGATCATTGCGACTTGTCGCTCTACGTCATGACACCCGAATTCGGCGCAGCCACTCAGCTTGAAAAGATCGATATGCTCGATTTTGCTGATCTGGTAGCCCTGAACAAGTTTGACAAGCGCGGTGCGCTGGATGCTATCCGCGATGTGCGCAAACAGTACAAACGCAACCACCAGCTCTGGGATGCCAGAGACGAGAAACTGCCGGTTTACGGCACCATGGCTTCCCAGTTTAATGACCCCGGCATGAATAACCTGTTTACCGCCCTGATGCAAACCATCAAAGCTAAAACCGGTGTTGATTTCCATACGGCAGATGCGCTCACCGCTGATGAATCGGAAAAGGCCTATATCATCCCGCCCGACCGTAACCGGTATTTGGCCGAAATTGCGGAGAGCAGCAGAGCTTACACTGAATGGGTAAACGAACAGTGCAGAATTGCGCAGCAGCTGTTTCAGGTGAAGGGTGTAATGGATCTTTCTCAGTCATCAGAGCTGCATCAAACAGGCTCTTTTAAAGGTGAGGCAGAGGGTAATGATGCACTTTTCAGAAAAAATTTAGGTGAGATGTACAACTGGCTCGAAGAGCGCCTGCACCCTGATTGCAAACACCTGCTGCGCGAATGGCCGGCCACCTTAGCCAAGTACAAGGCCGACGACTTTATTTACAAGGTGCGGGGCAGGGAAATCAGGCAGCTTTCATATACCACCTCCCTTTCGCAACTGCGCATCCCTAAAATTGCGCTGCCCGGATATGAAGCCTGGGGCGACATCCTGCGCTGGCTGCTTACCGAAAATGTACCGGGCGAATACCCTTACACAGCCGGAGTGTTCCCGCTGAAACGGGAGGGCGAGGACCCTACCCGCATGTTTGCCGGCGAGGGTGGCCCGGAGCGTACCAACAGGCGCTTCCATTATGTATCGCTCGATCAGCCCGCCCACAGGCTGAGCACCGCATTCGACTCCGTAACCCTGTATGGCGAAGATCCGCATATCCGGCCCGATATCTATAGCAAAATCGGCAACTCCGGCGTCAGCATCGCTACGCTGGATGATGCAAAGAAACTATACTCCGGCTTCGACCTTTGCAAAGCCTCCACCTCCGTATCCATGACCATTAATGGCCCTGCGCCCATGCTGCTGGGCTTTTTCATGAATGCGGCCATTGACCAGCAATGTGAAAAATACATTACCGAGCACGGCCTGGAGCATTTAGTGGAGCAGAAGTTTGTGGAATTATATGATGATAAGGGATTGCAGCGGCCCGGGTACCTTCCTCCCGGCAATGCCCCGGAGGGCAAGGCTTCAAATTCCGGCACAGCATCAGAGAATACCGAAGCAGCTACCTCCCCTTTGCGGAGATCGGGCGGGGCCCATAACGGCCTCGGCCTTATGCTCCTCGGCCTAACCGGCGACCAGGTGCTGCCTGCCGGGGTTTACGAAAAAATTAAGGCTTATACCATAGCTACGGTGCGCGGCACTGTGCAGGCCGACATTTTAAAAGAAGACCAGGCACAGAATACCTGCATATTCTCTACCGAGTTTGCCCTGCGGATGATGGGCGATATGCAGGACTACTTTATCCGGCATCAGGTACGCAATTTCTATTCGGTATCAATTTCGGGGTATCACATTGCCGAGGCAGGGGCCAATCCGGTTACGCAACTGGCCTTTACGCTGGCCAACGGGTTTACTTATGTAGAGTACTACCTCAGCCGGGGCATGCACATTGATGATTTTGCACCCAACCTGTCGTTCTTTTTTTCTAACGGCATTGATCCCGAATATTCGGTTATCGGCCGGGTAGCCAGGCGCATCTGGGCCAAGGCCATTAAAAATAAATATAAGGGCAATGAGCGTTCGCAAAAGCTGAAGTATCATATCCAAACCAGCGGCCGTTCACTGCATGCGCAGGAAATTGATTTTAACGACATCCGTACCACGCTGCAGGCGCTTTATGCCATTTACGATAACTGCAACTCGCTGCATACCAATGCCTATGATGAGGCCATTACTACCCCGACTGAAGACTCAGTACGCCGGGCCATTGCCATTCAGCTGATCATCAACCGTGAGCTGGGACTGGCTAAAAATGAGAACCCCATACAGGGTGCCTTTATCGTTGAGGAACTGACCGATTTGGTAGAAGACGCCGTTATGGCCGAATTTAAAAGCATCAATGACCGGGGCGGTGTGCTGGGCGCTATGGAAACTATGTATCAGCGCAGCAAAATCCAGGAAGAATCGCTGCACTACGAAACGCTGAAGCACACCGGCGAGTATCCGATTATCGGGGTCAATACCTTTTTGAACAAAAAAGGCTCGCCTACAATTATACCGGCCGAGGTGATACGCGCCACTGAAGAAGAAAAGCAAAACCAGATTGCTGCATTGAAGGCATTTCAGCAGCGCAACCAGGAAACAGCCGGGCATCACCTGGCTGCCCTGAAACAAAAGGCATTGCAGGGGGAAAACACTTTTGAAAGTCTGATGGAAGCCTGCAAATACTGTTCACTGGGGCAGCTTTCGCATGCCCTGTATGAAGTGGGCGGGCAATACCGGCGGAATATGTGACTAAGGAGTGTCAACTGTTGATTTCTTGCTGATGTTACAATAAGGTATATTGCGTACTGTATGCAAATTCAGGAAAACCAAACCTATACCAAAATTATAGCCGATGAACTCAAAGCCTTAGGCCGCAGTTTTGAAGATTGTGAATTTATTAACTGTGATTTTTCTTATGCTGACCTGTCGGGCATTATTTTTGAAAACTGCCGGTTTACGGATTGTAATTTACTGCTGGCTGCGGTGGTCGGCACCGCCTGGCAGAATGTTCAGTTCAGCGGCTGCAAACTGAGCGGTATTCATTTTGACAAAAGCAGCAACTTTCTGTTCGAGCTGCACTTTGACCATTGCCTGCTGGACAATGCTGTATTTTACCAGAAAAAGAATAAAAAAGGCAGGTTTACCAGCTGCTCCCTTACAGAAACCGATTTTACGGAGGCCGATTTAACAGACGCCGTATTCGACAACTGCAACCTGAACCGTGCTTTTTTCAATCGTACGCAGCTGAAGGGCGCCGATTTCAGAACCAGCTATAATTACACCATTGATCCTGATATTAATTTGCTCAAAAAAACCAGATTTTCTCTGCATGGTTTACCCGGATTGCTGAGCAAATACGATCTTGTTATTCAGTCGTAGCTTGCTTGGTTCAATACAAAAATCTGTGGGAACTAAGAGCGGTCATAAAACAGCAGGTACAGCCAGGTAATGATAAAAACCAGCGATATGGCAATGGGCGACAGGCGCTGCAATACCCGGTCAAACTTGTTGCCGTTCAGCATAGGGTAAGGGCTTTCATCGGAGCTGCCGTTAGTATGTGCCTTGTAATTCAGCCGGAGCTTTCGCAGGTAAGTTAATCCGGCTATTACATCTACAAAGGTAAAAATGGCTACAATGAGCGCGGCCACCGGGAAGATAATGCCCAGCATCAGCTGCTTTTTCATGAGTTCGGGTGTGGGCGCTTTGGCAGTAACCAGCATGGCATACACATTAAAAAAGAATGACTGCCCGATGGAGAGCCATATTACCCGCTGGTTAACAGCGTTATCGTGATGCTCAATCTGGGCGCGGGTTACTCTGTATAGTTCTGATAATGGTTTTTCGTCGGTTTTAGGCTTGTCTCCAAGTGGCATATAGGGGCATTAATTTTACACTGTACTTAATTTATTAACGCTGAAATGCCGGGCATGTTTCAGCGCATCTGTGTTAACAACATTTTTACAACTATACCCGCCGGCAATTGTTCACCTCACATACAGCACATAAAACTTGTTATGGCCTTTATAGATTATTATAAAACGCTGGGTATTGCCAAAACAGCTTTGGAAAAAGACATTAAAAATGCTTACCGTAAACTGGCCCGCAAGTATCACCCGGATTTAAACCCGAACGATGCAGAAGCCAACAAAAAGTTCCAGCAGATTAATGAAGCCAATGAGGTACTAAGCGACCCCGATAAACGCAAGAAGTACGACCAGTATGGCGAAAACTGGCAGCATGGCGAAGCTTATGAGCAGGCGCGCCAGCAGCAGCAAAGCCGGCAATACAGCGGCTATAGCGGAGGCGGCGAAGAGGGAGGATTTAACTTTGAGTCGTTTGGCGGCGAAAGCGGAGGCTTTTCCGATTATTTTCAATCGATGTTCGGCGGCCGGGGCGGCAGGCAATCACGTTACCGTGGGCAGGATTTTAATGCCGAGTTACAATTAAGCCTGCAGGAAGCTTTTGAAACGCACAAACAAACGCTTACTGTAAATGGTAAAAACATCCGCATCACTATACCTGCCGGGGTGGAGAACGGGCAAACCATTAAAATAGCCGGCCACGGCGGCCCGGGTACTAACAATGGTCCCGCAGGCGATTTATACATCACCTTCAATATCGCTGAGGACCCCCGGTTTAAACGAAGCGGCAGTGATTTGTACAAAAGCGTGACTATTGATTTATATACGGCTGTTTTGGGCGGAGACATTACGATTGATACCCTCAGCGGGCAGGTTAAGCTTAAGGTTAAGCCCGAAACGCAGAACGGCACTAAGGTAAAATTGAAAGGCAAAGGCTTCCCGGTATATAAAAAGGCGGAGCAGTTTGGCGATTTATATCTTACTTACGAAGTAACCCTGCCTACCAACCTTAGCGAACAGCAGAAAGAATTATTTAAGCAACTGGCACAAACCTGACATTTAATTTTTGTGTGATGGAAAACGGACAATACATAGCTGCCCGGGAGTTTTGCGGCTACCACCAGATAGAATACACCTTCATCAACGCATTGAATGAGGCGGGCTTAATTGAGGTAACCACCATTAACCAAACCGCCATGATACCCCAGAGCGAACTGCCGCAGCTGGAAAAAATGGTACGCCTCCACCGCGAGCTGGAGATTAACGTAGCCGGTATAGAAGCCATCAGCAACCTGCTCGACCGGGTGGCCGCCATGCAGGAAAACATGCGGCAATTGCGTAACCGGCTCAGCATTTATGAGTGATTTACTTTGCAGCCGGCTCCGCCGCAACAGTTTTTTGCAAGCCGTTTAAATTGGCGGCCTGCACAGTTTGCAGGGTGGACAGGTAAGACAGGTTTAAGCGGGAGGCCCCGCCTATAATAAAAAGTGTATTGTTAACTACAGCTGACGCTGCGGCCCGCCGTGGCTGCAGATTTGATTTTACCCGGGTAAATTTACCGGTGCCGGTATTATAATAGCCAAAAAGATATTCATCATCATAACTGCCGGCTACAACTATGAGGCTGCCAAAGGCTGATACCGTAGCAGAAGAGGCAAATGCAGGAAGCCTGCCTGCTTTCTTCCAGGCGTTGGCTGCAATATCATAGGCATATATATTATCCGTTTGACGGCGGGTAAACGCATCATACCCTCCAAACGTATAGATTACACCATTTACGGCAGCCCCTTCAGTTTGGAGAGACTCGGGCATATCGGCCAGGCGGGTAAACTGGTTGCTTGCCGGGTCAAACCTGTATAATGAATTGATGGTATGGTTCCCTTCCTTGCTGCCCCCGAATAAATAAATCTTGCTGTTCCATTCTACCGCACCGCCATAGGTGCTGGCCATAGGATTAATCACCTCAAGGTTTTCTACTTTGCCGGTGCTTACCTCAATAGTTTGCACCCCTTGTATAATATGGTTGGGCCGCAACGTGCCGCCGGTACCACCAAACACGTAGATTTTGCCTGCAGCCTTTACATACACCGCAGAAATTTGAATTTTACTGCCCAAACGATGTACAAAAGTTGCCCATTGATTGGTTTGCGGATCGTATCTTAACAGGTCGGTATTATAATTACCCAGGCCCCGGTAACCGCCGATGGTGTAAATATACCGCCCGTCGGTAACGCTGCCAGCCCATTCTAACGGGTAAGGCAGCCGGGCCGCATCCGCAAACTTCAGTGCAGCAGCCTGATCGTTTTGTGCATAGCCATAAACCGATAACAGGCAGAAGGCGGTGAATAAAACAACGTGTTTAAAGCTATTCATGGCAACAGAGGTTTAATATAATAAAGCAATTATTCAGCCTGCAGGTTTTTAAGCAACCGAATATTTACAATGTGCTTTTGAACAGGCATTCAGCCCGGTCAGTTACCCATTATATGCTTTAATACCTCCCTTGTGCTATTTCTGCCTGAAAAATATTTGTATGGGCACACCGCTGAAATTAAAGTTCTCGCGCAGCTTATTTTCAATAAAGCGGCGGTAAGGCTCCTTTACATACTGAGGCAGGTTGCAGAAAAAGGCAAACATGGGCGAGGTTCCCTTAATTTGCGTGATATACTTAATTTTTACAAACTTGCCTTTGAGCGCCGGCGGCGGATAGTTTTCAATAACCGGCAGCATTACATCGTTCAGGGCTGAGGTAGCTACCTTTTTGCTGCGGTTTTCATATACCTGTTCGGTTACCTCAATCACCTTCATGATACGCTGCTTTTCAGTTACCGAAGTAAACACAATGGGCACATCGGTAAAGGGCGCTATCTTCTGATGAATCTGATCCTCAAAAACCTTAACGGTTTTGGCATTCTTTTCAATCAAATCCCATTTGTTTACCACCAGTACAATGCCCTTCTTATTCTTTTCAGCTAAGTGAAAGATGTTAATATCCTGTGCCTCCAATCCTTCCACAGCATCAATCATCAGCACAATTACATCAGCTTCCTCCAGTGCCTTAATAGTACGCATTACGGAATAAAACTCTATATTTTCCTTTACTTTGGTTTTTTTGCGCAGCCCGGCTGTATCAATCAGCATAAACTCATGCCCGAATTGATTGTAATGGATATGGATAGCGTCGCGCGTGGTGCCTGCAATCGGGGTTACAATGTTACGTTCCTTGCCTATAATGGCATTAATGAATGAGGACTTGCCCACATTGGGCCGGCCTACAATGGCATATTTCGGCAGGGTGTTTTCTTCCGTCGGCTCCTCGTTGAAAGTTTTAATCAGCTCATCCAGCAGTTCCCCGGTGCCGGAACCCGTCATGGATGATATATTATAGATTTCTCCCAGCCCCAGGCTGTAAAAAACCACAGCGTCCGACTGCTGAGCATTATTATCTACCTTGTTAACCACTATAAATACCGGCTTGCTGCCCTTGCGCAGCAGCGAGGCAATTTCATCATCCAGATCGGTAATGCCGGTAGTTACATCCACCACAAACAGTATGGCCGTAGCCTCTTCCACTGCAATGATTACCTGCTCGCGGATGGCAGCTTCAAAAACATCTTCAGAGTTGGCTACATATCCGCCGGTATCAACAACCGTAAAAGTGCGGCCTACCCATTCGGCAATGCCATAATGCCGGTCGCGCGTTACGCCGCTCATATCATCTACAATCGCCTTGCGCGATTCTGTGAGGCGGTTATATAATGTTGATTTGCCCACGTTAGGCCTGCCTACGATGGCTACTATGTTACTCATGTTTATTAATTTTGAGGCAAGAGATATAAGATTTGAGTCATATGATACAGTGTGGCGATTTGAAGAACGGTTAAATATTTATTTTGTAATATATCACCCTTGTCCCCTTATCTCACGTCTCAAATCTCGGCTTCCCTATCTTATTTTTAGTCTTCGTACCCAAACTGTTTGAGGTAATTCTTTTTGCTTCGCCAGTCGGGTATTACCTTAACAAAGGTTTCCAGGAATATCTTTTTCTGAAAAAACTCTTCCATACTGCGGCGGGCGTAGGTGCCCACAATTTTGAGCATCTCCCCGTTTTTACCGATCAGGATATTTTTTTGCGAATCGCGCTCCACAATAATTTCGGCGCTGATGCGGTACAGCTTACCTTCCTCTTTAAAGGCAGTGATAATGACCTCCGTACTGTATGGAATTTCTTTTTTATACTGCTTAAACACCTGCTCACGTATCATCTCCGAAGCAAAAAAGCGGTCGTTGCGATCGGTCAGCGCATCCTTTTCATAATAAGCCGGATGCTCGGGCAGGTTATCGAGCACATAATCCATAATGGCCTTAATATTATGGCTGAGCAGAGCCGATATGGCAAATATGGCCTGCGGGTGCAGCTTTTCCTGCCATGCCTGAATTTTCTGCTTTACGGTTTCTTCATCGCTCTGATCAATTTTATTAACCAGCACTACCAACGGCGCTAATGAGCCTTCCAGTTTTTTGATCACATCCGCCTCATCATATTTCTCATTAATGTCGGTTACCAGCAAAATCAGGTCGGCATCCACAATGGAGCCCGATACCTGGTGCATCATGCTTTCCTGCAGTGCATAAGCCGGTTTAATTACACCGGGCGTATCAGAAAACACAATCTGGTAATCATCGCCGTTTACAATGCCTAAAATGCGGTGCCGGGTGGTTTGCGCCTTAGGCGTAATGATCGACATCTTTTCGCCCACCAGCGCATTCATCAGGGTTGACTTCCCCGCATTGGGTTTACCAATGATACTCACAAAACCCGCCCGGTGACTCATAAAAATAATTAAAATAATATTTGGACTACAAAGAAACGAATTATATCTTTGCAGACCAATAAAAAAACAACACAGTGCGGGATGGAGCAGTTGGTAGCTCGTCGGGCTCATAACCCGAAGGTCGTA
>CAXTAP010000069.1:14877-18163 GCA_964241965.1 uncultured Mucilaginibacter sp. | reverse complement strand
ATCAGCGGGTAGTTCTCCGGGCAATGTATTGTGTAAACACTGGCTGCCACCGGGAACATAACTTTGATGAATGTGGTGGTTTTCAGGCTCCATTCCGCTAACCCTTTATCGCCGCCGGCGCTGAAAATTATACCCGGTTTTTGTGAATTTTCAAGCGCGTAAACTGGATTGCCGTGACCTTGAAGTTCAAATATATTACTTATAATCATTATTTACTTGAACAATATAAGTTATTGATTATAAATTGTTTTTACATGTCAGTACAGATTTTTCTTTACTGTTTATTATGCCTTGATTCTAAATTTTTGGCTATAGTTTCTAAGGTTAATCCTTTTTCACGGAGTAACACCAGTAAATGAAATACAAGGTCTGAAGTTTCACCAATCATTTCTGTTTCTGTTTGCGCCAAGGCGGCAATCACAGTTTCTACGGCTTCCTCACCCACCTTTTGCACTATTTTATTTAAGCCCTTTTTATGCAGCTTATTAACATATGAGCCTTCCTGCGGATTTGCATACCTATCAGCAATGATGTTTTCCAGTTCTAAAATAAAATTGCTGTTGTAAGCAGTTTTAAAGCAGCTGCGGTCGCCGGTGTGGCAGGTAGGACCATCTGCCTTTACCTTAATTAAAATGGTATCGTTATCACAATCAAGATAAATGCTTTTTACGTGCAGGAAATTATTACTTGTTTCGCCCTTCGTCCATAAGCGTTTTTTAGAACGGGAGAGGAAAGTGACCACCTTTTCACTTATTGTTTTTTGGTAAGCTTCTTCATTCATGTAGCCTACCATCAGTACTTCAAGCGTTTGATCGTCCTGGATTACTACGGGCACTAAATTGTCTGAAGCCTTGTTAAAGTCTATATTCATTTTATATAAATTATTGTCAGTAAGAATTTTATGTATGTTATCTTACTGTAATGTTGTGCTGGTTTAATGCTTTCTTTAAATCAGGTATTAATATTTCACCATAATGAAATACAGATGCGGCCAAAGCTGCATCTACGTTAGTCTGCTGAAAAACATCGGTAAAATGCTGCACCGAACCTGCACCTCCCGAAGCGATGACCGGAATATGCACGGCATCGTTCACTTGTTTTAACAAACTACAATCAAAGCCTGCTTTTGTACCATCATGATCCATGGAAGTTAACAGTATTTCACCCGCACCGCGGCTTTCAGCTTCTTTAATCCAGGTCAGGCTTTCCTTGTCTGTTTCAATGCGGCCCCCGTTAAGGTGAACGTTGTTGATGCCGTTTACATTACGCGTATCCACTGCTACTACTACAAACTGCACTCCAAAAGCGTCTGCCAGTTCGTTGATTAAAGCGGGGCTGCGAACCGCTGCAGAGTTGATAGATATTTTGTCGGCTCCTGCGTTCAGGAGGGCATCTGCATCGGCAATTTCATTGATGCCGCCGCCAATGGTAAAAGGGATATTAATCTGCCTTGCTACCGCCTTTACCAGTTCTGCCATGGTTTTGCGGCGTTCATGCGTTGCCGTAATGTCCAGAAACACCAGTTCATCTGCTCCCTGCTGTGAGTAATTCCAAGCCAGCTCCACAGGGTCGCCTGCATCGCGCAGATCAACGAAATTCACGCCCTTTACTGTACGGCCGTTATTAACATCAAGGCAGGGAATAATGCGTTTAGCAAGCATAGGTTTGTATGGTCTATTATTAGTGCGTGCGCAGGGAACAAAGCCGTCTGTTATGCACATATAGCCTTGCATAGGGCTTATTCATCGTTCTGCAGGGTATTGCAGTATCTAAATTGATATCAGCGCCTGCAAGTTCCAGTCTTTCACCTCTTCGATGGTAATGCGGTTTTCATAAATGGCCTTACCTACCACGCACGATTCAACTTTAATTTTACTGAGCTGTTCTACGTCTTTCATGGAGCTTACACCGCCCGAGGCAATAAGCTTGATAAAAGGTGAATGATCAAGCAGTTTCTGATACAGTTCGGTACCGGCGCCGCCCAGTTTGCCATCCTTATTAATGTCGGTACACAAGAAGCGGTAAAAGCCCAGGTGCAGGCAACGGTCAACGTAATCCAGCAGTTTCACAGGCGAGCTTTCCATCCAGCCCGAATACTTAATAACTTCATCAAGCACATCAATTGCTATAACTACCTGATCGGCATATTTGTCCTTACCGTTCATGGCAATACCCAATTCATCCAGAAAATCGGGATTAGTGATGGCCTGGGTGCCTACAATAACCCGGTGAATTCCTGCATCAATAAGCTCCTTAACCTTATCAATACTGCGCACACCGCCGCCATACTGAATTTTCATGTCTGTATGCTTAACAATATCAAAAAGGTATTGCTGATTGCCAAAATCGCCTTTGGCCCCGTTAAGATCAATGATATGAATAAAACTGGTGCCGTTGGATTGATAGCGTTCAATCATTTCCTCCAGAGTAACATCATACTGCGTTACTTGGTCGTAATTGCCTTCACGCAACCGAACCACTTTTTTGTTCAGAATATCTATTGCCGGTATAATGTACATGTGATCAGATTTTTGAGAAGTTAGTAAGCAGCATTTCACCATAAATGCCTGATTTTTCGGGATGGAACTGAACGCCATAAAAATTCTTATGTATCACTGAAGCTGAAAAGCTGAGTGTATAACTTGTTGAAGCCAAAGTATATTCGGGGTTATATTCGATATAATATGAATGTACGAAATAAAAGTAAGAACCAGATGGAATGTTTTTGAATAAAGCATTCTCCTTTTCCGTATGTACCTGATTCCAGCCGGTGTGCGGAACTTTACAGCCCGCGGTTTCCTGAAAGCGCCTGGTTTTAACCGGAATAATATCAAGCAGTCCGGCATCGCCTTCTTCTGAATGCGCTGTAAGCAACTGCATTCCAACGCATATACCCAGCGTGGGTTTGTTCAGCGCCAGTATTTCCGGCACCAGCCCGGTATATTCCAGCTTATGCATAGCAGCACCCGCATGGCCTACACCGGGTATAATGTAACGGTCATACAACTGGAAGTCACCCTGCCGGTCAACCATACCATAAGCAATCTGAAGCCGGTCAAGCGCAGCAGTTAATGAAAATATATTACCGGCGCCATAGCGGATAATGCCCACTTTTCCGGTTTCCGGGTGAATATGCTTTGAATTATTGTGTACAGCTATCATAAAGCAATTGTTTAATTAACGGGCTAAAGCAATCCCTTTGTGCTTGGCAAAACCATATTATCAGCATCGCGCCTGATGGCCATTTTAATGGCCTTGGCAAAAGCCTTAAATATGGCCTCAATTT
>CAXTAP010000069.1:2644-14777 GCA_964241965.1 uncultured Mucilaginibacter sp. | reverse complement strand
CGCCTGATGGCCATTTTAATGGCCTTGGCAAAAGCCTTAAATATGGCCTCAATTTTATGATGCTCATTGATGCCCTCCGCCTTAATGTTCAAATTGCACCTGGCTGCATCAGAAAACGATTTAAAAAAATGGTGAAACATTTCTGTGGGCATCTCGCCAATTTTTTCACGCTTGAAATCGGCATCCCAAACCAGCCAGTTGCGGCCGCCAAAATCAATAGCAGCCTGTGCCAGGCAATCGTCCATCGGCAGGCAAAAGCCGTAGCGCTCAATGCCGCGCTTGTTGCCTAAAGCAGCAGCAAACGCTTCGCCTAAGGCAATGCCGGTATCCTCAATGGTGTGGTGCTCGTCAATATGCAGATCGCCTTTGGCAACAACCTGCATATCAATGCTGCCATGACGCGCAATCTGATCCAGCATATGATCAAAAAAGTGCAGCCCTGTATTCATGCTGCCTTCGCCTGTACCATCCAGATTGAGTTTGATATAAATGTCAGTTTCCCTGGTGGTACGGCGGTGCTCTGTAACGCGCTCGCCTAATTTTAAAAACTCGTAAATCTTTTGCCAGTCGGTAGTTTCTAATGCCACCGTTTGCCGGATTGCCTCATCCTCCTGCGCCTTAAATTCCTGGTTACCTAAATCGCTGTGATTATTGAGCCAGATAGCCTTTGCACCTAAATTTTTGGCCAGCATTACATCGTTTTTACGGTCGCCTATTACAAATGACCCCACCAGGTCATATACCGTTGCATCAAAATACGAAGTGAGCATGGCCGTGCCCGGCTTACGGGTAAGTGCATTATCTGCCGGATAGGTTTTATCAATGTAGATGGCAGAAAACAGGGCGCCCTCATTAGCAAAAGTGTTAATCACCAGGTTCTGCACCGGCCAGAAGTTTTCTGCCGGATGTGCTGTTGTTCCCAAGCCATCCTGGTTGGTTACCATCACTAATTCAAAATCCAGCTCTCTGGCAATGCGGGGCAAGTACTGTAGTGCGCCCGGATAAAAGCATAATTTTTGGAATGAATCTATCTGCTCATCTGCCGGTTCAGTAATCAGCGTACCATCACGGTCAATAAACAACAATTTTTTAAGCTGGTTCATTGTAATTTGTTAGGGTAGCAATCAACTGTTGATTTTCTTCGGGCTTACCTATCGTAATACGCAAGGCACCTTCACATAATTCAACCTTTGAGCGGTCGCGGACAATGATGCCATGCTGTACCAGAAAATTATAGATATTTTTTGGATAACTGGTTTTTACTAATATAAAATTGGCATCTGATGGATAGATATCCAACACAAAATTAAATTTGGTTAACCCTTTAACCAGTATATCCCGCTGTTGTAAAGTCTCTGTTATCCACTTGTTTACCGTACTTACATTTTGCAATGCTTCAAGTGTTAATTGCTGTGTGGCCTCATTAATATTATACGGTGGCTTAACCTTATTCATCACCTCGATTATCTCTTCGCTGGCAAAAGCCATTCCCAGGCGCAGCCCCGCTAATCCCCATGCTTTTGACAAAGTTTGTAAAACTACCAGATTACTGTATTCAGTCAATTCCTGAATAAAGGTTTTTTGCCTGCTAAAGTTAATATAGGCTTCATCTACTACCACCAGGCCGTTAAAGTTAGTCAGCAGCGTTTCAACGTCATCCCGGTTGATAGAGTTGCCGGTAGGATTATTGGGTGAGCAAACGAATATCAACTTGGTATTGGTATCGATGGCTTCGGCAATACCCTCCATATTTAGTTGATAATCGGCGGTTAGCTGTACCTTTTTTATATGTACATCATTAATGTTAGCAGAAACCTCATACATGCCATAGGTAGGTGGCATCAGAATTACGTTATCTGTTCCCGGATTGCAGAAGCTGCGAAACAGAATATCAATGGCCTCATCGCTGCCATTTCCCAAAAAAATGTTACGGGCGGGTACACCCTTAATCTCACTGAGGCGCAGTTTTACTTGGTGCTGCATCGGGTCGGGGTAGCGGTTATAGGATGCGGCAAGCGGTGAGCCAAAAGCATTTTCATTGGCATCAAGGTATATGCTGGCTTCGCCCTTGAATTCATCCCGTGCAGATGAGTAAGGCGTAAGATCCTTTATATTCTTCCTGATAATATTATTGATATCGAACATAGTAATTAATTTGTGAAGATACTGCTCAATTGTTTTTTAGCCTGATGCTCATAGCGTTGCTGTGTGCATGCAAGCCTTCCAGATCAGCTAAAATTTCCACTGTCGGCCCTAGGTTCTTAATGCCCTGTTCACTCAGGTGCTGAAATGTAATCTTCTTAACAAAGGAATCAACTGAAACACCGGAATAAGCTTTGGCATAAGCACTTGTAGGCAGTGTATGATTAGTGCCTGATGCATAATCGCCTGCGCTTTCGGGGGTAAGGTTGCCCAAAAACACTGAACCCGCATTAATAATTTTTCCGGTAATCTGCTGCCAGTTTTCAGTTGCCATAATTAAGTGTTCAGGCGCATACCGGTTACTGAATTGCAGGCCGTCGTCCATATCATTCACCAATACTGCATATGAATTTTCAATAGCCCTGGCGGCAATTTCGGCACGCGGCAGTATGTTTAATTGCTTTTGCAGTTCGGCGTTGGTTTGTTCAATCAAGGTGGCAGAGGTAGCTACCAGCACTGCCTGGCTGTCAATGCCATGTTCTGCCTGTGCCAGCAAATCGGCAGCTACGTAGGCCGCAACAGCGGTATCGTCAGCCAGCACCAAAACTTCCGACGGACCAGCCGGCATATCAATGGCGGTAACCGTTGTACTTTGAATGATGGTTTTGGCTTTGGTTACAAACTGGTTGCCGGGGCCAAAAATCTTGTCTGCCTTCGTGATGCTTTCAGTGCCATAAGCCATAGCTGCGATAGCCTGTGCACCTCCGGCCAGGTAGATACGGTCAATCTGCAGCAGCTGGGCTACATAAGCAACAAAGGCATTTACTTTGCCATTGTTTTGAGGGGGTGAGCAAACTATAATTTCATGGCAGCCAGCAATTCGCGCCGGAATACCCAGCATCAAGAAGGTGCTGGGCAGCACTGCCGTGCCGCCCGGAATGTACAATCCAACCTTTTCTACCGGCCTCTGTTCACGCCAGCAGTTCACCCCGGGCATAGTTTCCACTTTGTCTTCGGCTTTAACCTGCGACTGATGAAATTTTGAAATATTGCGGTAAGCAGTTTCCAGCGCTTCCTTTTGCTGCGGCTGTAATGCGCAGGCAATTTCAGCCAGCTCATCTTTATCCAGATAAAGCTTGTTTAATGTTACCTTATCAAACTGCTTGGCATAATCAAGCAGAGCCTTGTCGCCATGCAGTTTCACCTGTTCAATAATGGTTTCAACAGTATTACGTATTTCATTACCGGCATCCGCATTGCGCTGGGTTAACTGTTCGATGTCAGCCTTACTCATTTCAGCGTAGATATGAGTCTTTAACATAAATTCTTTATTAAGAATGAATAATTTATTAGCTGTCAGATGATTATTTTTTCAATAGGCATTACCACTATGCCCTGTGCACCTGCTGTTTTTAACTGGCTGATGCGGTCCCAAAAATCCCGTTCAGGAATAACCGTATGCACAGCTACCCAGTCGGCTTCGGCCAGAGGTACTACCGAAGGGCTTTTTACACCCGGCAGCAAAGCAATAATCTTGTCCAGATTAGCCTTTGGAACATTAAGCACAACATATTTAGTTTCTTTGGCCCTCAAAACTGATTGTATGCGCTGAATCAGTTCAATAACTAAATCATGTTCAGCCAGTTCATCACGCCCTATCAATACAGCCTCTGACGACATTACGTCGGCAAAGGGTTTCAATCCGTTACTCTTCAGCGTTCCGCCGGTAGATACGAGGTCACATATGGCATCGCTCAGGCCCAATCCCGGGGAGATTTCAACAGAGCCTGATATGGTACGAATATCAGCCTCAATACGGTTTTCCCGTAAGTAATTGCCCAAAATAGCTGGATAGGAGGTGGCTATGGATTTACCCTGAAGGTCATCTAATGTTTCGAGGCCGCTGTTGTTGGGTACCGCAATCTTCAGAGAGCATTTTCCAAAACCCAGGCGCTGTAAGTAATTAACTGATACTTCGGTTTCCTGTATCACGTTTTCACCTACAATGCCCAGATCGGCAATGCCGTCCTGCACATATTCCGGGATATCATCATCACGCAGAAACAAAATTTCGAGCGGAAAATTTGATACCGGAGAAATTAAGGAGCTTTTGTAGTTTTCAAAATTCAGTCCGCAGTTTTTCAGCAGTTCAACTGATTTTTCATTGAGCCTGCCAGATTTCTGGATGGCTATCTTAAGTGTTTTCACAAGGGTGGAATTAAATTAGACGGTAGCTTGAACAAACGGGGGTTGTTATTTCACGTAGAAACATACATCATCAGTAATCGCCTCAGGGGCGATGGCTCAGATGAAGATGATGTAGGTGCAAACCGTTCATTGATGTATAGCTAACTGTTTCTGGCAGGCCGCCGCAAATATATACAGTAAAATATTAAATAAAACAGGGTAACTCCGATTGCCTGTAAAATGTTTGTTTAATTTTCCTTTGTCCGCAGTAAAGGCGATGAATAATTGCTGCGGTTACTGCTGATAAATACCCTGAGCCGGTTGCCGGCATCCCTGCCGATCCCGATATGAATAGAAAGCTGACCGCCTTTAAGCAATGCCGTGTATGGGTACGTAGCATAGGCGCCTCCGCCGGCTGTATCCTCGGCAGGTTCTGTTGCCAGGAAAAACAAAGGACTCAGTGTAGCCGAACCGGATTGAGCTGCGATGGCTGCCTTGCCCTGCTTGGTTTGATAAACAAAATTAACCGTGGTTAAATTTACCCGCTGCAGCATAAGCAAGTACTGAAGTGAATCCTTAATGCCGGTGAAATGATAAGCTACATTCAATCGCAGATCCTGCGGAAAGCGGGTAGTATCCTTACTAACTACTATATAATCGCCTTTTAATTCCATGCTGCCGGGGTAGCTGGCTTTACGTAAACTGTCAATAAATAAGTTTGCATACAAGCTGCGGTTGCTGATGGTGAATTGCTTAGGCATAACATCCGGCTTGGTCAGTATTTTAACATACTGATCTGTACTTTGCTTATCGGTTTTGTTGATGCATCCTCCCAGCCATACAGCACCGGCAAGCAATATCACAGCATGCCGGAACATCACTTGATTAAATGAAGCACCTCGCTGATGGGTTGGTCGCTATTGATTAATATACCGGTAACACCGGCGGCTTCTCCGGCTTCCACATCGCGTTCCCGGTCGCCGATAAAGTAAGATTGTGCCGGATCAATATCATGTTGTTCAATACCGCGGAGCAGTAATCCGGGCTTTGGTTTGCGGCAATCGCAGTCGCCGGTAAAGTTTGGGTGGTGCGGACAATAATAGATATCGGTAAAGTTAACGCCATGCTGCGCATAAATATCCTTCAGGTGCCTGTGCATTTCGGCCAGCTGTGCTTCAGTGTACCATTTTTTGGCCAAACCGCCCTGGTTAGTGGCAACCAGTAACAGGTAGCCGCGATCTTGTAAGTCCTTAAGCGCTTCAAAGTTATGTTCCAGTACATGAAAATCTTCAAATTTGCATACATAGTCGCCCATTTCCTGGTTCAGCACACCATCACGATCCAAAAAAACAGCTTTATTCTTAACTTGCATTCTGCAATAATTATATTCTGCAAAGGTAAGTATCTCTTATCACTTCATCACCACCGCTACATGGTTTGTAAATCATTAAATAAATCACTTACAAATTAAAATAATGTCAACAAATCATGTTGTTTACATTTTCAAATTATCAATATCATAAAAATTTATGGCGATTTTTTACAGAAAGCGTTATTCGGTATATTCGTAATCAGACTATACATCCAGATAGCTATCAACTATGGAAATGACAGATTTTGAACAGCAGGGACTTTACCGCCCGGAGTTTGAACACGACTCCTGCGGAACCGGCTTTATTACTAATATTGATGGACATAAAGAGCACCGCATTCTTTCTGACGCGCTGACCATGCTCGAAAATATGGAGCACCGCGGCGCTTGCGGCTGTGACCCTGATAGCGGCGACGGTGCAGGTGTACTGATTCAGCTGCCCCATGAGTTTTTGATGGAAGAATGCTCTAATCTCGAAATCGGCTTACCTGAACCGGGCGATTATGGAGTAGGCATGGTATTCTTTCCAAAGGATTCAGCGCTTAAAAAGGCTTGCCGTACCATCATTACCAATGCTGTCGAAAAACTGGGCTTGCAGTTACTGGGCTATCGCAAAGTGCCGGTAAATGCTAACGTAATCGGCGAAACGGCCCGTACGGCCGAACCGGATGCGGAGCAGCTTTTTGTTTTGAAGCCGCATCATATTGCCGATGCTGATGCCTTTGAACGTAAATTATATGTACTGCGCCGCTTCATCAACAAAACCGTTAGCGAGAATGTGCCTGCGGCAGGCGAATATTTTTATTTTACTTCGCTCTCCTGCAAAACCATTATTTACAAAGGGCAGGTAACTACCTACCAGCTGCGACAATATTTTGCCGACCTTGCCGATGAGCGGGTGGCAACTGGTTTTGCCATGATACATTCCCGGTTCAGTACCAACACATTTCCTTCCTGGAAGCTGGCACAGCCATTCAGACTGATTGCCCATAACGGTGAAATAAACACGCTGACCGGAAACCTCAACTGGTTTTATTCCGGGGTTAAATCACTCGCATCTTCTTATTTCACTAATGAAGAAATGGAAATGCTGCTGCCCGTGATTGATAACAACCAGAGCGACTCGGCCTGCCTTGATAACATCATTGAAATTTTACTGCACAGCGGCCGCTCGCTGCCGCATGTAATGATGATGCTGGTGCCTGAGGCCTGGGATGGGAACGAGCAAATGGATCCTGTAAAAAAGGCATTTTACGAGTATCATGCCACCCTGATGGAGCCTTGGGATGGCCCGGCAGCCATTACCTTTACTGATGGCCGCCTCATTGGCGCCCTGCTTGACCGTAATGGCCTGCGGCCGCTGCGTTACCTGATAACCAATGATGGCCGCGTTATTGCCGCTTCAGAAGCCGGTGTACTGCCGGTAGATGAAAAAACCGTATTAAGAAAGGGTCGGCTGCAGCCCGGTAAAATGCTGCTGATTGATACCGTTAAGGGGCAGATTATTGCCGACGAAGAAATTAAAAAGCAGGTTACTTCGCGCCAGCCTTACGGTCAGTGGCTGGAAAACTATAAAATACGCCTGAGCGATCTGGCCGAACCGCGCCTGGCGTTTGCCAGCCTTCCGCCAGATGCTGTATTTCGCTATCAGCAGGTGTTTGGTTATAGCCGGGAAGATATTGATACGATTATTAAGCCCATGGCCTTAGATGGCAAGGAGCCAATTGGTTCTATGGGCACTGATGTGCCGCTGGCTATCCTGTCCGACAAGCCGCAGCACATTTCCAGTTACTTTAAGCAGTTCTTTGCCCAGGTTACCAATCCGCCCATTGACCCGATACGTGAGCGGCTTATTATGAGCCTGGCTACCTTTATCGGCAACAATGGCAATTTGTTAGATGAAGACAAAATGCACTGCCACAGCGTAATGCTCAAGCACCCCGTTCTGCGTAATCATCAGCTGGAGAAACTGCGCAGTATTGATACCGGCTTGTTCCATGCCAAAACCTTATATACCTACTTTAAGGCGGATGGCCAGCCCGGTTCTTTACAAAAGGGACTGGAACGCCTGTGCCGTTACGCGGAAGACGCCGTAGATGACGGGTTTGAAGTATTGATCTTGTCCGACCGTTCAATCGATTCAGAACATGCAGGCATCCCTTCGCTGCTGGCTGTTTCGGCGGTGCATCACCACCTGATAAAAAGAGGGTGCCGGGGCTCGGTAGGTATAGTGGCTGAGGCAGGCGATGTGTGGGAGGTTCACCACTTTGCAACATTGCTGGCTTTCGGCGCCAGTGCCGTTAATCCTTATCTGGCTTTGTCCACTATAGATTCTGCCAAAAACAGCGGCGATTTATTGACGGATTACTCGCAGGAAAAACTGGAAAAAAACTATGTAAAGGCAGTTTGCGATGGTTTACTGAAAATTTTCTCAAAGATGGGTATATCAACCCTGCAGTCCTATCATGGTTCGCAGGTATTTGAAATACTGGGCATCAATAAATCCGTAGTTGATGCTTATTTTGTAGGTGCGGTAAGCCGCATCGGCGGACTTGGGCTGGACGAACTGGCCCGCGAGGCGCTGAGCAAACACCGCATGGGTTTCAGCCAGTCAAAGGAACAGGTGAAATTATTGCCCGAAGGCGGTATATATCAATGGAAACGCAGGGGAGAAGCACATCTTTTCAACCCGGAAACTATACACCTGTTGCAGCATGCAACCCGTACTAATGATTATGAGGTTTACAAAAAATATTCAAAGATAGTAAACGAGCAGACACAAAAGCACTATACAATACGCGGACTGCTTGATTTTGCCCATCACCGGGAAGCTATCAGTATTGATGAAGTAGAGCCGGCAGAAAATATTTTTAAGCGGTTTGCTACAGGTGCCATGTCCTTTGGCTCTATTTCACATGAGGCTCATAGCCTGTTAGCCATCGCCATGAACCGCATTGGCGGCAAAAGCAATACCGGCGAGGGCGGGGAAGACCCTATGCGTTATGAACGGATGGAAAACGGCGATTCTATGCGCTCAGCTATCAAACAGATTGCTTCAGCCCGTTTCGGTGTAACGGCGCACTATTTAACCAATGCGGACGAACTGCAGATTAAAATGGCACAGGGCGCTAAACCAGGGGAAGGCGGACAACTGCCCGGTCACAAGGTAGATGCCTGGATAGCTAAAACACGGCATTCCACTCCAGGCGTAGGTTTAATTTCGCCGCCGCCGCATCATGATATTTACTCTATCGAAGATTTGGCCCAGTTGATTTTTGATTTAAAGAACGCTAATCGTGCTGCCCGTATCAATGTAAAGCTGGTATCAAAGGCGGGGGTAGGCACTATTGCTGCCGGTGTGGCTAAGGCTCATGCCGATGTAATATTGATAGCCGGTTATGACGGCGGTACCGGGGCATCGCCCATAAGTTCAGTGAAACATGCAGGCTTGCCCTGGGAGTTAGGTTTAAGCGAGGCGCATCAAACACTGGTACGCAACAAGCTGCGCAGCCGTGTGGTGCTGCAGGCCGACGGCCAGATGAAAACCGGCCGGGATTTAGCCATTGCTGCCCTGATGGGAGCCGAGGAATGGGGCGTTGCCACAGCAGCCCTGGTGGCCGGCGGCTGTATTATGATGCGCAAATGCCACCTGAATACCTGCCCGGTTGGCGTTGCCACGCAGGACCCTGAATTGCGCAAGCTATTCACCGGTCAGCCGGAGCATGTAGTGAACATGTTTACCTTTATGGCCGAGGAACTGCGAGAAATTATGGCTGAGCTTGGTTTCCGTACTATTAATGAAATGGTGGGGCGCATTCAGTTTTTAAAGGTAAAGGATAACATAGAAAGCTGGAAAGCCAGAAAAATTGATTTATCCGGCATGCTGCATCCGGTTACCAACGCCAAAGGTTTAACACTGTATAACAGTGAAAAGCAGGATCATGGCATGGATGCCATACTGGATTGGCAGCTTTTAGAGCAGGCACAGTCCGCATTGACCGACCGTACCCCGGTGTTTGGATCGTTTTCCATCAAAAATACTGACCGTACCGTGGGAACCGTGTTGTCTAACGAAATCACCAAAAAGCATGGCGCTGCCGGACTGCCGCCAAATACGGTTAATTATAAGTTCAGCGGCTCTGCCGGTCAAAGCTTTGGTGCATTTTCAGTAAAGGGCCTGTTTTTCGAGTTAGAAGGCGAAGCCAATGATTATGTGGGCAAAGGCTTGTCGGGCGCTGAACTGGCTATCTACCCATTTGCTGATGTGGCATTTGTGCCTGAGGATAACATGATTATCGGGAACGTGGCTTTGTATGGCGCCACCTCCGGTGAGGCATTTGTGCGTGGCCGGGCTGGCGAACGGTTTGCCGTACGCAACTCAGGCGCTACAGCGGTGGTAGAGGGTGTAGGCGATCATGGCTGTGAGTACATGACCGGCGGCCGTGCCCTGATTTTGGGCAATACCGGCCGTAACTTCGCTGCCGGCATGAGCGGCGGTATTGCCTGGGTTTACGATCCCGATAATTGCTTAGCCGCTAACTGCAACCCCGAAATGGTTGATTTAGACCCGCTGCTGGCAGAAGACGAAGAGCAGATTACCGTTTTGCTGCGCAAGCATTACCAGCTAACCGGCAGTAAAGTAGCCCAGCGGCTGCTCAATGACTGGGCAACTGCTAAATTCAGTTTTGTTAAGGTGTTTCCGAAAGAGTTTAAAAAAGTATTACAGCAACAATTGCAAACCATCAGTTCCAATTAAGATATGGGAAAAATTACAGGGTTTTTAGAATTTAACCGCGAGCTGCCGCACAAAGTAGCGCCGGCCGAACGGGTAAAAAACTATAATGAATTTGTGAATTTATTTACGCCTGAGCAGCTGAATCATCAGTCGGCCCGGTGTATGGATTGCGGGGTGCCCTTTTGCCATTCGGGATGCCCGCTGGGTAACGTTATTCCGGAGTTCAATGATGCTGTTTACCGTGAAAGCTGGGAGGAGGCCTACCAGATTTTATCGTCAACCAATAATTTTCCGGAGTTTACCGGCCGTATTTGCCCTGCCCCGTGCGAGTCGGCCTGTGTGCTGGGTATCAATAAGCCGCCGGTAACCATTGAGGAGATTGAGAAGCATATCATTGAAATTGCATACAGTAAAAACTTAGTTAAACCGGCTGCACCGCTGATTAAAACCGGTAAAAGGGTAGCTGTTGTAGGTTCAGGCCCGGCCGGTATGGCTGCTGCTGCCCAGCTGAGCAAGGCAGGGCATCTGGTAACCGTATTTGAACGGGATGATCAACCGGGCGGACTGCTGCGCTATGGCATTCCTGATTTTAAGCTGGAAAAATGGGTGATTGACCGCCGCATACAGTTAATGGAAGAAGATGGCGTTACCTTTAAATGTAACACTGAGGTGGGTAAAGATATACAGGCCGATGAGCTGGTACGCAGTTTTGATGCTGTTGTAATGGCAGGAGGTTCTACTATTCCGCGTAATTTACCGGTGACCGGCCGTGAGTTTAAGGGTGTACATTTTGCTATGGACTTTTTGAAGCAGCAAAATAAAAGGGTAAGCAACACTGCTGTTGTTGCCGAAGATATTATTGCTGCCGGTAAGCATGTCATTGTTATAGGCGGGGGCGATACCGGCTCTGATTGTGTAGGCACCTCTAACCGCCAGGGCGCGGCTTCGGTTACTCAGTTTGAGGTAATGGTACAGCCGCCCCAGCAACGCACGCAGCACATGCCCTGGCCAAGCTACCCCATGGTGCTGAAAACCACCAGCTCACACGAAGAAGGCTGTACCCGGCACTGGGGCGTAAATACCAAAGAGTTTTTGGGTGATGAAAACGGTAAGCTGCGCGCCCTGAAGGTAACCGATGTGGAGTGGGAAACCGATTTCCTGAATCGACCGGTAAAATTCAGGGAAGTAGAGGGATCAGAACGTGAGATACCATGCGAACTGGTGTTTCTGGCTATGGGTTTTGTACACCCGCAGCATACCGGCATGCTTGAAAATTTAGGTGTGGAACTGGATGAGCGTAAGAATGTAAAAGCTGCCGAAGGCAGCTATCGCACCAATATAAGTAAAGTATTTGCCTGCGGCGATATGCGCCGCGGTCAGTCTCTGGTAGTATGGGCCATATCCGAAGGCCGGGAAGCCGCCCGCAAGGTTGATGAATTTTTAATGGGTCACTCCTTGCTGGAAAGCAAGGATAATGTGAATACCTATGAAATGTATTAGTCAGTGAGTGGTGAATGGTTAATAGTGAGCAGGTAACAGCGAATAGTGAATAATCAATGATGAGCAGTGAATAGTCAGTAAAATATAAGTAAAATTATACAAGAAAGGTCAAACAATCGTTCCGCAAGGCAATTGTCACTGCTCACTGCTCACTGCTCACTGCTCACTGCTCACTGCTCACTGCTCACTGCTCACTG
>CAXTAP010000069.1:0-2544 GCA_964241965.1 uncultured Mucilaginibacter sp. | reverse complement strand
CTCAGCTAGCCTTCACTTCGGTGACTGTACCCAGCAATTGTTTGATCTCTGCATAGGTTTCTTTTACAGTAATGAAGGACTCATTATCGCCGGTTAAGTAGATACGCACCTCTTCTTCCGGCACCATGTAAATAATTACAGATGTAATATGGTCAACGTTAACTAATGTGTTGCGGTTGTTTTTGTCAATAAGTTCAATGAATTTTGCCATGCCTCAATAACACCAAAGCCATTGTTATGTGTGCAGCAATCTGTAAAAGTGTATCAACGGGGAGTGTAAGATGTTTACCTGAGATTCAATTTGGCAAAGAAATCCCACAAAACGATGCCTGCGGATACCACAATATTAAAGGAATGCTTGGTGCCGAATTGCGGAATTTCAATGCAGGTATCTATATGGTTCATTACCTCATCACTGACCCCATTCACCTCATTACCAAATATCAGGGCATAATTAACATTGCCCAGGGGTGTAAAGTTGTTCAGCATAATACTATGCTCTGCCTGTTCAATGGCAACAATCTGGTAGCCCTCATTGTGCAGGTGGTGTACGGCATCGGTTGTATCAGCAAAATACTGCCAGTTAACTGATTGCGTAGCTCCCAGAGCCGTTTTTTCAATTTCGCGATGCGGAGGCTGGCCGGTAATGCCGCACAGAACCAGCTGCTCTACCGCAAACCCATCGCTGGTACGGAATACGGAACCCACATTGTGTAAGCTGCGTACATTATCTAAAACTACGGTTACCTTAAGTTTTTGCTGCTGCTTAAATTCCTCAACCGTAGCCCGGTTCAGTTCGTCCAGCTTCAATTTACGCATGGTGTTGTCCGTCAATTTTATGCACCCCATCATCAATTACAGAACTATAGATAGCCGGCGCATAGCCAATTTTTTCGGTGTAAAAGGCAATGAGCTCTTTCTGGTAACTTTCAAACCTTTCCGTTTTAACCAGTGCAATGGCACAACCGCCAAAACCAGCACCGGTCATTCGTGCGCCGATTACGCCGGTATAGTTTTCGCTGAAAGTTTCAATGGCATCCAGCTCGGCCCCGCTAACCTCATATAAATCGCGCAGGGAATGGTGCGAAGCGTACATGAGCTTGCCAAAGCCAATCAAATCGCCGGTGTTCAATAGTTGTGCTGCTGTAATTACACGCTCATTTTCCTCAATTACATGGCGGACCCTTTTAAGCACTATCTCGCTGGTAATGAGGTGGGCATATTGTTTCAGGGTTTCCGGATTGATATCGCACAGGTTTTTAATATTCAATTCCTGCTGTAAGGCAGTCAGAGCCTGCCGGCACTCGGCCACCCGTTCATTGTATTTTGACTCCGCCAGATTACGGGGCTTGTTGGTATTAATAATAGCCAGCAGGTATTCGCCCAAATCAACGCCAACCATTTCATAATTCAATGTTTCACAATCAAGTTTAATGGCTTTATTTTTTTCACCAAAGGCTACGGCAAACTGATCCATAATGCCGCTGTTGAGCCCGATAAAATTATTCTCGACAGACTTGGTCATCTTTACCAGATCAACTTTAGCATAACCGGCCCGATACAGTTCGTTAAAGGCAAAGGCGGTCACCATTTCAATAGATGCCGATGAAGATAATCCTGAGCCTACCGGCAGGTTGCCGTAATATAAGATATCCATACCTGCCCCGGTTTGCCGGCCATCCTGAGCAAAGTGATGTAACACACCCAGCGGGTAGTTATACCAGCTTTTATCGTGTTTCTGATAGGCCGGTTGCAGGGGGATCTCTGCATGTTCATCAAAATTTACACTCCTGAAGCGATAAACACGGTCAGTATTGGGCGCTAACAGCATCCAGGTACCAAAAGTAATTGCACAAGGCATCACCAAACCGCCATTATAATCAATGTGTTCACCAATAAGATTAACCCTGCCCGGGCAAAAATAGATGTGGTTTGCAGGCTGATTATAGTATTCCTGAAATTTCTGTTTCAACTGGCTGATGTTCATGGGGCAAAGGATAAAGGGCAAATATTATAAAATTTGCAGCTATATTTGAACTTTATTTTGGTACGTCAGCCGTTTCACGGCATTTCGAGTGTAAAGTGTACCATTTTAGTATTAATTAAAACAGCCGCTTATGCAGGTTGTTGAGCAAACATTAAACAATCTATTTACCATGAATCAGTACCTCATTACCGCTTATGATTACACAGATGATGAATCCCAGAAACGCCGCATGGGCGCACGGCCGCATCACCTGGATACAGCAAGAGACCTCAGCGAAAAAGGCAATTACATCAAAGGAGGAGCTATATTGAACGGAAACGGTGATATGATAGGTTCTGTTATCTTTTTACAATTTGAAAGCGACGAAGCTATGGAAGCCTGGAAGCGAAACGAGCCTTATATAACACAAAAGGTTTGGGAGGTTGTGGATGTCAAATCATTCAGGGTGGCAGATTTGGGCTGATAGCAATCAAAACTTCATTATCCGTTAAATGCTGCGGGTATGTAATTCACCGGATGCAAAAGAGTTACTATAGTAAAGAGGAGCACTGTTACAG
>CAXTAP010000068.1:7572-18418 GCA_964241965.1 uncultured Mucilaginibacter sp. | reverse complement strand
CTTTGATGCCCTCGTTATCGGCGCCGGACCGAATGGACTGTCGGCAGCTATATTATTGCAACATTATGGACTGTCTGTGTTACTTATTGAGGGTGCTGAACATATAGGCGGCGGCTTAAGGTCGGCTGAGCTAACTCTTCCTGGTTTTACGCATGATATCTGTTCAGCCATTCATCCGCTGGCAGCTGGTTCACCTTTTTTCAAAACTTTGCCGCTGCAAAAATTTGGTTTAAATTATCTTTATCCAGACATTGATGCTTCGCATCCTTTTGATGGCGGTACGGCAGCGTGCCTGATGCAGTCTGTTGAACGTACTGCATCATTATTGATTGAAGATGAGGCAACCTATAAAAAATTTATAAATCCTTTACTGCAAAACTGGCCGCTTATTGCTCCTGATGTTTTAGGGCCGCTACGTCTGCCTAAATACCCGCTGCCTATGGCAGCTTTTGGCGCTACCGGTATAAATCCGGTAACATGGCTTGCCAAAAAATTTATAACGCAAAAAGCCAAGGGTTTGTTAGCAGGTATGGCAGCTCATGCTATACAGCCGCTCGAAAATTTTGCAACCTCCGCCATTGCTATGGTGCTAATGCTTAACGGGCATCTGGGCGGCTGGCCACTGCCGCAGGGTGGTTCCTATAAGATAGCTGATGCGCTTGCCGGGTATTTTACTTCCATGTGCGGTAAAATACAAACGGGTACTTATATAAGTTCCTTAAAACAGCTGCCTTCGGCAAAAGCAGTATTGTTCGATGTTACGCCACGCCAATTGCTGCAAATTGCAGGCCACCGTTTCTCATCCTTATATAAATGGCAATTGCAGCGTTACAGGTATGGTATGGGGGTTTTCAAGATAGACTGGGCCCTGGATGACATTATTCCCTTTACCGCACCCGAATGCCGGAAGGCAGGTACCGTTCATTTAGGTGGTACTTTAGAGGAAATTGCGGCTAATGAATTAGCTACCTGGAAAGGTCATCACCCTGATAAACCATTTGTTTTACTGGCACAGCAAAGTGTTGTTGACAGCTCCAGAGCTCCGGCCGGTAAACACACAGCCTGGGCATACTGCCATGTGCCCAATGGTTCAACTAAAAATATGACTGAGGCCATCGAAAACCAGGTTGAACGGTTCGCCCCCGGCTTTAAGGACCGTATTCTGGCCAGGCATACCATGAACACACAGCAGATGGAGGAATACAACCCTAATTACATCGGCGGTGATATTAACAGCGGCGTAATAGACATTGGTCAATTATTTACACGGCCGGCTTTGCGCTGGTCGCCTTACCAAACATCGGCCAAAGGGCTGTATATTTGTTCTGCCTCAACGCCACCAGGCGGCGGCGTACATGGCATGTGCGGCTATTACGCAGCTAAGCGTGCGCTTAAGCAGATATTTAATATCAGTGTACCTGGATTATAACCATACTATAAAAATCTATTGATGTTATAGACTTTATTTTGAAATATCTTAACTTTACCTTTAAAGTAAATTATTGCAACCATTATCTATTAACATCAAAGTTATGAGTTTACGATTAGGTGATAAAGCCCCCAACTTTAAAGCACAAACTTCGGAAGGCGAGGTTGATTTTTATGAATTTTTAGGCGATAGCTGGGCGGTGTTGTTTTCGCATCCTGCAGATTATACGCCGGTTTGTACTACTGAACTTGGCAAAACTGCTTCATTAAAGGATGAATTTGATAAGCGCAACGTTAAGGTAATTGCCCTGAGTGTTGATTCTGTTGAATCACATAAAAACTGGATCAACGATATTAATGAAACGCAGAGTGTGGAAGTAAACTTTCCGATTATTGCAGATGAAAACCGGGAAATTGCAGAAGCCTATGATATGATTCATCCTAACGCTTCTTTAACCGCTACTGTGCGTTCCCTTTTTGTAATAGCGCCCGACAAAACAATTAAATTAATGATTACCTATCCGGCTTCTACAGGACGTAACTTTCAGGAAATACTACGGGTGATTGATTCATTGCAGTTAACAGCCAATTACAGCGTATCAACACCCGCCGATTGGAAGGATGGCGACCCTGTTGTAATTGCACCAAGCATTAAGAATGAGGATATCCCAGCCAGGTTTCCAAAGGGGTATACCGAAGTAAAGCCTTATCTGCGCATGACACCGCAGCCTAACAGATAGCTACAGAAAAGCACTCCATACATTCTTTTAGATAAGTATATGATGGAGTGCTGTCAGCTCATCAGCGTGTGATTGCCCAGCAATTCTTCCTTTTCTATCAAATCGGCAATGCTGGTTTCCGACAAAAGTTTCAGCGTAGCATCACGCACCTCCATAAACAGCCTGCGTACCCCGCAAGTGCTTTCGTTAATGCATTCTTCGCATTTGTGGTAAAAATTAAGGCTCGCACAGGGAACCATAGCAATCGGGCCGTCGGTTATACGCAATATCTGAGCAACATGTATGTCCTTTGGGTCTTTATTTAAAGTATAACCTCCGCCCGCACCTTTTTTGCTGTAAAGTAATCCTGCCTTTCGCAATTCCAGCAAAATCTGTTCTAAAAACTTTTTCGGAATTTTTTCCATCATAGCGATCTGTGCAATCTGCATAGGCGGGTTGTTCATGTTCTTGCCCAATACAATGAGTGCTTTAAGCGCATACTTGGTTTTTTTAGATAGCATAAATGGTTAGTATAAAGCACAAATAACTCCTAAAAATATTAAAAATTGCCTGAGTTATCAAACCGGGTAATTCGTCACTTACTTTGTGTTGTTGCCGGTGCCTGAATTTTTCGCTATAATTTCAACAAATCTGAAGCTGCCGGAATAGCAATCTTCCTGAAGTTATGTCCAGTCAGATTACAAGAAAAAGCTGTAAAAAAGCCATCGTGTGACAGGGATAGGGGTACCGGAAGCGCCTCATTGTTAAGCCAGAGTTCAGGATAGCCAAGCGGATGTCTGATAACTTTCAGTCCGGTTAATTTGAGCAGGGATGACAGTTTCCTGAGGGCAAAAAGCCTTGCCGCTGCCGACTGAGCCTCGTAATGATGATATTCAATTTTGAGTATGCCCCAATGCGTAAAGCTAAAATGCTCCTTGGCATCAACTACCGTATGAATATAATGCCCGGTAACAGACGATTGAAAATATAAATATTCATCCTGAAACTTTACCCGGCCTGTGTAGGCAGGTTGTGCCTTGCTCAGCTCGATGCTCACATTATTTACCGTAAACTTTACAGGTGCAAAGGTTAGCTGCGGGTACAGCCTTTTCCAGTATTTATAAGCAGCCTCCTTCGCCGACCATAAGAGCCATATAAATTGCCCGAACGACAAGGCAGCTGATAGTGCTGAGCCTGAGTAAATTTCCTGCTCGGCAGGGGTACTAAATTTGGAGTAGAAACGATGTTGCACTGTACGCTCTGCATTGATATTGCCGAGCGCCACAACATCATTGCCGGCACTATTCATTTCTTTGATTGATGCGCTCGGTAATTACATTGATACAGTTTCCAACCGTGCTCATTTGCTCCGCATCATCGTAATCAATCTCAATATTGTATTTTGCTTCCGCATCAATAATAATATCAACCAGGTTGGCAGAGTTAATTTTCAAATCTCTTATCAGGTCGGTTTGATCATTAACCGTGCTTAGCAGCTCTTTATTTTCGGTATAAGGGGCCAATACCTGTTTAAGCTCATTTAAAATTTCTTGTCTGTCCATTAACGCGTATATTTTGAAAATATTAAACAGGAGTTTACATCTCCGAAGCCAAAATTAGCTTTTGCAACGATATTTATATCTTTTTTTATAAAAGTTGTTGGCATACAGCCGGTATCAATGAGGCCGGTAATGGCCGGATTAGGGTCTTCGAGGTTTATATTCGGATGAACAAAGCCATGCAACAACTGCAAAACAGCAGCTACCGATTCAATGGAACCGGCCGCGCTCAGGCAATGCCCGATCATTGATTTCAGCGAGTTAACGAACGGGAAGTCACTGCCCTGCCTGCCCAGTGCCTGTATCCAGTTTTGAATTTCCTGCTTATCAGCAATAGTGGCCGTAAGGTGCCCGCTGATCAGGTCAACATCATTACCGGTTATGCCGGCATCGGCCAGTGCCGCCTCAATACAGCGGGTTACGCCTTCAGGGTTAGCCGCCGTCATGGAGCCGCCGCCGCGCTGTCCGCCTGAATTGCTGGAGCCGCCCAAAAGTTCAGCATAGATGGCTGCGCCTCGCTCTAAGGCATACTCCAGGTCTTCCAGTACCATTGCGCCTGCTCCCGAACCGGGTACGAAGCCCCCGGCCGAGGCACTCATGGGGCGCGATGCCTTTTCTGGCTGCTCGTTAAATTTTCGGGATAGCACCCGCATAGAATCAAAGGAGCCAAATACATAAGTATCTACATATTCACTGCTGCCAACCAGCATGCGCCTGGCCATGCCGTGTTTAATATATTCATGCCCCATCAGTATTGCCTGGGTGCCTGTAGCACAGGCGGCTGAATTAGTAAGCACTTTATTGCCCAAACCCAGCCGCCCGGATATGTAAGAAGTAACGCCGCTGTTCATGGCCTGCTCCACTACGCGCGAGCCTAATTTCTTTGCCTCGCGGTTGTCCACCCGGGTAATTACATTTTTCATAGCCTCCGTATCGGCTACACTGTTACCGAATATACAGCCGGTATCCCACAGAGTATCGCTGCTGTTAAGGCTGCAGCCGGCATGTACCCAGGCATCAAGCGCTGCCTTGAGGCCGTAGCCAATGTTTACGCCTTTCAAGCCGTGCAGCACCACGTCTGATACCATGTCCTTTAATTGTTCCCACTCAAACGGCGGCACACCGGCCACCTGGCAGCTAAAATTAAGGTCAGCATAGTTCGGAACAAATTTAACGCCTGATTTACCCTGTTGAATTGCCTCTAAAAAAGCGGGAATGCCAATGCCGTTTGGCGATACCACGCCTAAACCGGTAACTACAACACGTTTATTCATTTTAATTCACCTGTTTTCTTTATAACGCCGGCAAAGGTTCCCCTGGCTACCAATTCATTGTTCGCGTTCAGCATCCTGGCTTTACACTTTAATTTTCCGAAGCGGAAGTATATCTTTTCTGATATTACGGTTACCCTTTCTCCGGGTAACACCATTTTAAAAAATTCAGTTTCTGATGATGTGAGTACCGGATATACTGTTCTATGGCCGGTAACCAATGCCGTTTCCTGCATCAGCAGATATATGCCCAAAATCACGAGGCCAATCTGCGCCATAATCTCGGTTAATATTACGCCCGGCGTAACCGGGTTGCCTGCAAAATGATCTTCGTAAAAGAATGCGTCCTTGCGTAAGGTGTAGCTACCGGTAACGCCGTTTTCATCCAGCTGCTGAATATGATCTACAAACCGGAAAGATGATTGATAGGGCAAATGATTCAATACTTCCTGATACATGGCCGTGTTAACTATAACCTAACGGCAATGCTCGCCGCCATCTGCGTGAATAATTGAACCATTAATCCAGAAAGCCTCCTGCAGGCAAAGCAGGTAAACAACATTGGCCACGTCTTCCGGCTGGGTAATGCGCCCCATCGGGTTGCGCAGCGGTACCGTTTCCAGCAGCCGGCTGCTGCCGGGGATGCGCTTTAATGAAGGGGTAGCCGTAATGCCGGCCTGTATAATATTTGTTTTTAAGCCATGCCTGCTCAGTTCAACGGCCATGTAGGTTGCCAGGCTCTCCAATGATGCTTTGGCCATGGAAACTGCAGCATAGCCATCCCAGTATTTATGTGCACCCTCGCTGGTAAGGCCAACGATGCGGGCATCGGCGCAAAACAGGTTTGCCTTGAGCAGAAGCCTTGCCCAGTCGAGCAAACTGTTCGACATGGCGTAGGAGGTATGCTGTATATCCTCTATGGAGAGTGTTTGGTATGTGTCCTCTTCATCTGCTCCGGCCGCAGTTAAGGGCTTTAAATTGCCCCGGGCAATGGAGTGCATCAGCAGCCGCACCACCGGCTGATGATTAACCGCGGCCGAAAATTCTTGGGCAAACAACCGGCGTGCATCTGCGTCAAGGGCATTACTGTTATAGGGCAGTATGGTAACTTCGTTTTCCCGGGCTAAAGTTGTAAACTCCTCCTTCAAAGTGCGTTCAGCTGCAGCGGTTTCACGATACAAAACGGCTATATTCATGCCATGCCGGGCCAGCTTTTTGGCAGCAGCCAGCCCAAAGCCGCTCGATCCGCCTAAGATAACTGCCCATAAGCCCGAAAACTGCTGCTGATTAATATTCACGTAAGTTTGTGCCGTTAGCCCGCCTCTGTTTTAAACCTGCATGAATTTTATCAGTCGTAGTAGCAACGCTTGATAAAGGCAAAACAGATTTTATAAAATTTGCAAATTTCAAATTAAGGAAATTAAATTGAATATTGCGCGGAACGGCTGATAAACTTTATAAGTAAATTATTTACCTGATATGTAAAGCAGCCGGATTTTACATTTATAGCGCAGGCTGACTTATTTTAGTAGTTTTGGTTTGAGTTTTATAACAGTGGTATGAAGGTATCTATAACAGTATGGCTGCTTACCTGGTTAACCGTAAGTTTGGCAGCAGGTAAAAGCCTGACGCAAAACTTTGATAAGGCGGCTTATTTCCATGCAATGGCATCCGATCATATAGAGGAAGTGGACAGGGTATTGAGCGTATTGCAGGCAGAAACCGGAATAGAAAAAGAGGCTTATGAGGGGGCACTGCTGATGAAAAAGGCCGGATTATCAGGCAATCCGAAAGATAAACTGCATTTTTTCAAAAAGGGCCGCATAGAACTGGAGACTGTTCTGAAAGTTGATAGCACCAACGCCGAGTATCGTTTTCTGCGTTTAATTATTGAGGAGCATGCGCCAAAAATTGTGGGCTACAAGGCTAACATGAAAGCTGATGCACAGTTTGTTACCAAAGGCTATAAAAGTTTTAGCCCGGCGGTGCAACATGCTGTAGCCGATTACAGTAAAACGTCGAAAGTATTAAATCCGCAGGATTTTTAACTTTGCATAGAAAATGGATAAAAAGGTTCTGGCAATATACTACTCACAATCCGGTCAGTTAGGAGAGATTATCAATTCGTTTACTGCACCGCTGGCAGCCGCCGGAACTACAGTTGAAACGGTGGTTGTTAAACCGGTTAAGCCTTACGATTTTCCGTGGACAGCCCGGCGTTTTTTTGATGTGATGCCTGATTGTGTTTTAGGTAATACGATTGAACTGGAGCCATTTAATTTTAAGGAGCAGGATTACGACTTGATTGTGCTGGGTTATCAATCATGGTTTTTGTCGCCCAGTATTCCGGTTAACTCTTTGCTGCAGCACCCTCAATTTAAATCGATATTAAAAAATACACCGGTAATTACGCTTACCGGCGCCCGCAACATGTGGTTAAACGCTTTTGAGCGGGTACGCGCCAGCCTTAGAAATACAGGCGCTCAGCTGGTGGGCAACCTGGCCCTGGTTGACCGGCACCATAACGCCATCAGCTTTGTTACCATTTTTTACTGGATGCTTACCGGCAAACGGGACAGTTTTTTGAACATTTTCCCTGAGCCGGGCGTATCCCGGGCGGATATTACCGGCATGGCGGCTCGCGGTGCAGAAACAGCTCTTCTGCTCCAAAAAAATGAGCTGTACAAACTGCAGCAGCAATGGATTGATCAAAAAGCCGTTGAGGTAAACTATCGGCTGATGTTTACCGAAATCAAGGCTAAGAACATATATGCCGCCTGGGCTGATTTTATAGTGAAGAGAAATAACCGCGCTTTATGGATATCGGTATTTAAGTATTACCTGTTGGCTGCCTTTTTTATCGGGGCGCCTGTTTTAATGGCCGTTGATGCTGTTTTTATCAAGCCGTTCTCATCTGAAATGATTAAAACTAAAAAAAATTATTATTTACAACTTACTTAATATCTGTTAACTGATGTGTGTTACCGAAGTTTATATCAACAATACCGCCGCTTACTTCCCGAATGAGCCGGTGGCCAATGATGATATGGAACTGTACCTGGGTTATATTAATCATAAGCCATCAAAATCAAAGAAGATAGTTTTACGCAACAACGGCATCAAAAATCGTTTTTATGCACTCGAAAAGGGCGGAAAATCTACCCATACCAATGCCCAGATGACCGCCCTTGCGGTCAGGGGGCTGTTTACAGCCCGCCCGGATCGTATTAAAGAAATCGGGCTGTTGGCCTGCGGCACTTCATCGCCCGACCAGATGATGCCAAGCCACGGGGTAATGACGCATGGCTGGCTGCCCGAAACGGATGGTATAGAGGTAGTATCGCCTGCAGGCGTATGCTGCGCCGGTATGCATGCATTAAAATATGCATATATGGCTATCAAAACCGGCGATGTGAAGCTGGCGGTAGCTACCGGCTCCGAGCGGTTCTCGGGCCTGCTGGTTTCTGATGTGTTTGAGGATGAGGCGCAGCACCTCAAGGCACTGAACGAAAACCCTTATATATCCTTTCAGAAAGATTTTTTGCGCTGGATGCTTTCAGACGGCGCTTCGGCCTTTTTGCTGTCGGATAAGCCTAACGAAAAAGGGCTGAGCCTGCGCATTGACTGGATTGAGGGTGCATCTTTTGCGCATGAGGTGGAGGCTTGTATGTACATGGGCAGCGAAAAGCAGCCCGACGGCACGCTGAAAGGGTTTATGGAGTTTACACCGGAGGAAATCAAGAATAAATCCATCTTCAGCGTAAAGCAGGACATCAGCTTGTTAAGCGACAATATTGTAGCTTTAGGCGGAAAGAAGATTAAGGATATATTTGAGCGCCGGGGCTTAACGGCTGATGATATCGACTATTTTTTGCCCCATATATCCAGTGAGTTTTTCAGACCGAAGATTGCAGAGATGATACAGGTTTATGGTGGCGGCATTCCTTATGAAAAATGGTTTATCAACCTGCCTTCGGTAGGCAATGTAGGTGCGGCTTCCATTTATTTGATGATTGATGAACTGTTCCATAAAGGCACACTGAAGAAAGGCGAACGGCTGCTGCTGCTGGTGCCCGAAAGCTCCCGGTTTTCTTATATGTATGCTATGATGACGGTTGTATAGAACAAGGGTTGGGCAAATGAAAAAGGAAGACGTACCACAGGATACCGGCGCACTGGGCAGAATTACCCGGGAGGTTTGCTATGCAACAGATGGCTCCGGTAAATATACAACCGAATTAAGCAGCGGCTGGGAAGTTAAAACCACGGCGCTTGATGTTACCTGGGAAACCATAGCCGGCCGTATTTCAGCGGCCAGAGAACAGGTTTTGCAGCAAGAAGCAAGCCCGCTGCTGTTTTTTATGGAGTACCGTTTAATGGATATTGCGCTGTTAGCTGATTATACAGGTTTTTGGCAATGGCAGATAAGGCGGCACCTGAAACCTAAGCATTTTAAGGCTTTATCCGCAAAGCAGCTGCAAAAATATGCAGATGCTTTCAACATCAGCATAACCGACCTTAATACTCCGACTGTGCATGAAGGTTGATTTTGAGCACAGGCAGGCTGCACATTGCGAATCGGGAGTTACGCGGAATTTGTTAAGTAAAATATCCGGGCATAAAATAACCGAGCCGCTGGCCTTTGGCATTGGTGCGGGCCTGTTTTATGTGCATATCCCTTTTCTTAAAATCAATAACGGGCCGGCTATTGCATTTCGTACGCTGCCGGGCGATATCTTCAGGCGTACCTGTAAATCATTGGGCATACCCGTTATCCGTAAAAAATTCAGCTCAAAGGAGCAGGCAGAAAGTTTTTTGCAGCAGTGCCTGGCTGCCGGCATACCGGTAGGCTGCCAGGTAGGGGTTTATTACCTGCCGTACTTTCCCCGCGAGTACCGTTTTCATTTTAACGCCCACAACCTGGTTGTATATGGCAGGGATGAAGACAATTACCTCATTAGTGACCCCATTATGGAAACTCCGACTATGTTAACAGGCTATGAACTGGAGCGGGTACGTTTCGCCAAAGGTACACTGGCCCCCAAGGGGCAGATTTACTATCCCGAAAGCAGGGCAGCCATCACTGACGGGCAAATAAGGCAGGCCGTTGTAAAGGGAATCAAGCGAAATGCATTTAACATGTTGTCTATCCCCGGCGGGTTTGCCGGCGTAAAGGGTATCAGCTACACAGGCCGGAAAATCAAAGGCTGGCGCGATAAACTGGGCTTACCGGCGGCAGGAGCCTATCTGGCCCAGCTGGTACGTATGCAGGAGGAAATCGGCACCGGCGGCGGCGGCTTCCGCTATATGTATGGTGCTTTTTTGCAGGAAGCACAGGCTTATTTCACTGAACAGGATGACTTATTGGCTGCATCCGGGCAATTTACTAAGGCCGGTGATTTATGGCGCACGGCGGCGGTGCAGGCTGCTGGTATTTACAAAGGCCGTTTGGGCAGCCAGGAGGATTTTAATACTATGGGCGATTATCTGCTGGAGATAGCAGCTATAGAAAAATCGGCATTTGAGGTTTTAAGGAACATTAAATGGCATTTATGACGGTGCCTGCCATACATATTGAAGATTTAAGTTTCCATTACCCGGACGGCTCCGGTATTAATTTCGATAGCCTGAACTTACAGGTGGCTGCGGGCGGGCGCTTTGGGTTATTCGGCCCTAATGGTGCCGGTAAAACTACGCTGATGAACCTGATGACAGGCTTGTTAACGGCACATACTGGCAGTATCAGGTTGCTGGGTCATCTGGCGGGGCGTAGAAAGGGCATCGTTAACCAGTTGTTCGGTTTTGTGCCGCAGGATTTTTCGTTTTATCAGGAGCTAAGTCCGGCAGAAAATCTGGCCTTTTTTGGCGC
>CAXTAP010000068.1:0-7472 GCA_964241965.1 uncultured Mucilaginibacter sp. | reverse complement strand
GGCAAGATTATAGCGCAGGGAAACCTGACTGACTTGCTCAAGCAATATCAGGAGGAAAGCCTGGAGGATTTATTTTTGAATTTAACAGGTAAAGCCTACAGAAACTAAGCATGTTCAAACTCCGGGCAACGTTATTGAAAGATGTACGCATACTGCTTCGAGACAGGGCTGGCATCGCTCTGATGTTTGGTATGCCTGTTTTGCTGGTTATCATTATCACCGGCATTCAAAACAGCAGCTTTCAGCTGGTTAAAAGTGAAAGGATGCCGGTACTGGTTTGCAACCGCGATACCGGGCGGGCGGGTTCGCAATTTATACAGGAGGTGAATAAGATAGGCGTGTTCAGGTTGCTCAGCGTACCTGCATCGGCCAATGAAAAGCAACTCACGGAAACCATGCGCAGCCGGGATGCGCTGCTGGCTGTAACTATTCCGGCCGGTTTTACTGCCGGGGTAAACGCCAGGGCAGGTAATGCGGCGGGCAAGGCGCTTAAAAGTTTTGGCCTGCAAGGCGACAGCCTTAAAGCCGCTTCCTCAGCTGATCCGCTCACATTGTATTATAACCCGGTATTACAGGAGTCGCTCCGGCTGTCGGTACAGGGGGCCATGCAGAGCGGGCTGCAACTGGTGGAAAGCCGCCAGACCCTGCGCGATTTATATCAGGCTATTAATGACAAACCGCTGCCTGCCGTTTTAGAAAACGAGATGCTCAATAACCGCGCTGTAATTAACCAGGTGCCGGTATTGCGCAACGGCAGCCGCCGGGTTCCTGATGCCTCGCAGCATAACGTACCTGCCTGGACCATATTTGCCATGTTCTTCATTACTATTTCACTGGGCGGCAGCGTTGTGCGCGAAAAGCTGAACGGCAGCTTCATACGCCTGAAAACGCTGCCTACCAATTATGCGCTGAGCCTGCTATCAAAACAATTGGTTTACCTGGGGGTCACTTTACTGCAGGCGCTGTTAATATTTTCTATAGGCGTATGGTTTTTTCCGGTCCTTCATCTGCCAAAACTTCACATTCCGGCCGATGTAAGCGGACTGCTTATCGTTACCCTGCTTTGCGGCTGGTGCGCGGTAAGCTATGCCATTTGTATAGGCACGTTTGCTCATACCCAGGAGCAGGCTAACGGGTTCGGGGCGGCATCTGTGGTTATACTGGCAGCCATAGGAGGTTTAATGGTGCCCGGTTTTGCTATGCCTGGCATTTTTAAAACCATCATGAATATTTCGCCGCTTCATTGGTGCCTCGAAGCTTATTATGGCTTATTTTTGGAGGGCGGCAGGTTAAGTGATGTTATCAATAGCTTGCTGCCTTTAATAATTATTATTATATTGATACAGCTCACCACTTACTGGGGGTTGAAAAGAAATAAATTAATTTAAATTGAATGGAAAAAGAGGCTTTGAAAGAGCAGCTGAAAGGCCAGATCATTAAATTTTTAAATTTAACTGACCTGACTACAAATGACATCAGAGATGATGAACCTTTGTTTGGAGAAGGCTTGGGCCTGGATTCTATTGATTCGCTGGAATTGATTGTTCTGCTGAAAAGAGAATACGGCATTACTATACAAGACCCTAAAGAGGGCCGCAAGGCGCTTACAGATGTAAACACCATGGCTGATTACGTAGAACAAAACCGCACGAAATAACTGAATTGCTTTGAATAAGGTATTGGTAACCGGAATAGGCATTATCAGCGCAATAGGCAATACTGCTGATGAAAACCGTGCAGCGTTGGTAAGCGGCAAAAGCGGTATCAGCCTCTCCGGCCACTTCCCTTCCAGGTTTTCCGGGTATATGCCCTTTGGCGAGGTACCGTTTAGCGATGCGAATCTGAAAGAAAACCTGCAGCTTCGAGAGTTTAATGTTACCCGTACTGCTTTACTGGCTGCACATGCCTTCAGGGATGCCATTGCTGATGCAGGGCTGGGTACCGGTCAGTTAAAGCAGGCGGATACTGCCCTGGTGTGTGCTACTACCGTTGGCGGCATGTGCCTCACCGACGAGCTATACAACAACGGTAATGGCATACCCAAAAATACAGAGTACCTGCCGGTTTATGATTATGCCTCTGTTAGCTTGCACCTGCAAAGGCATTACCAGATAGGGGGAATCATTAATACCATTAATACCGCCTGCTCTTCTTCGGCCAACGCCATCATTTATGGTGCGCGGCTGCTCAAAAACGGGTTAGCTAAGCGGGTAATTGTTGGCGGTGCCGACAGCCTGTGCAAGTTTACCGTTAATGGGTTTAACGCATTGCATATCCTGTCGGACGAAGCCTGCCGGCCGTTTGATGCAAACCGCAAGGGGCTTAATTTAGGAGAAGGGGCAGCCTTTCTGGTTCTGGAAGGTGAAGAAAGCGTAAAGGGTAAAAAGATTTACGCGGAGCTCAGCGGTTATGGCAATACTAACGATGCCTTTCATCCCTCTTCCTTATCTGATACCGGCGAAGGTCCTTATCTCTCTATGCAGGAAGCTTTGCGGATTGCGGAGCTATCTCCTCAGAATATTGACTTCATTAATACGCATGGCACTGCCACTGAAAATAATGATGAAGCAGAAAGCCGTGCGATGTTGCATGTGTTTAGCCGGGTGCCAGCCTTTACCTCTACCAAAACATACACCGGCCACACTTTAGGAGCGGCAAGTGCTATAGAAGCGGTTTACAGTATTTTAAGCATTCAGCATCAGGAGCATTATGCAACGCTGAATTTCAGCCAGCCTATGGCAGGGCAGCTACCCCGGCCATTAACCCGGTACCAGAAGGCGCCGGTAAAGCATATCATGTCCAACTCGTTTGGCTTTGGTGGCAGCTGCACTTCATTGATCTTTTCCAAAGCCTGATTTTATCATGTTCTATATTTACCAGGCCACATGCATCTCTCCGCAGCAAACGTTTACTGCCATTGATTTAAATACGCTGCACGAGCCCGTTAACCACAGGCTGACTGCCCTTGAGCCGGCACACTATAACGTACCGGCTAACATACTGCGCCGCATGAGCAAAACCGTTAAAATAGGCATGGCAGCGGCTATGCCGCTTTTGAATAGGGAGCAGCCTCCAGACGGTATCATCATTGGCACTGCTAACGGAGGTATGGAAGAAAGCGGCAGATTTTTGAACCAGATTGTGGAGTATAATGAAGATATGCTTACACCAGGCAACTTTGTGCAGAGCACGCCTCACGCCGTATCTTCCCAGCTGAGTATGCTGCTCGGCAGCAAAAAATATAATATTACCCATGTACAGCGCGGCCTGGCGTTTGAAAACGCTGCCATTGATGCTGCTATGCTGTGCAACGAAAACCCGGCAGGTACCTATCTGCTGGGAGGCGTGGATGAAATTGCCGCCTACCATTATGAGGTTGACCGCCTGGATGGCTGGTACCGGCAGGATGATACCGGCAGCAAAAACCTGTATAATGCCGGCGCTGCGGGCAGCATAGCGGGTGAGGGGGCTGCTATGTTTTTAATCGGCCAACAGCCACAGCGGGCATTGGCCAGACTGAAGGCTGCAACGATCATCCATACGGATGACATTACGGTTTTCGGGCAGCGATTGGCGGATTTTCTGGCTAAAAATTTACCTGAAGCCGGACAGCCTGATTTGCTGATAAGCGGTGAAAATGGTGATGAGCGCCTTTTGAAATACTATGCCGAATGCGAGAGGCAGCTAAACCCCGATGCTGCCATTGCCCGCTATAAACACATGAGCGGCGAGTACCCGACTGCCTCAGCTTTTGCCCTGTGGCTTAGCTGCCAGCTATTAAGCAGCCGCCTGTCCTTACCGGGGCATATGATTAAGAGAGCAGGCCGGGGTAACACTGTAAAAAGTATCCTGATCTACAACAATTATAAAGGTACGCAGCACAGCCTGATGCTGGTTGAGTAAAAAGCTTTGCCTGCCTGTGTACAGACACGGGCGGTGTGAATTTTGCTGCAGGGGCCGAGAGGTTATTGATCGTCCTTGCCGGTAATTACTCTGGCATATAAAAAATCAGCGGCAAATTGCCCGGCTTCCCGCCAGCGTTCCTTTGTTTCCTTGTCTGAAAAAAACGGGTTGAAGTGCTTTTGCAGCTGGTGTGCATATGCCGGGTAAATTTTTAAATCATTCGGAATGTTCAGGGCATCGGCTTGCTCGTGTATGGCCAGGCTGCCCCATATGCCGCCTTTATCCGAGGTTTTCTGGGTGAGCGGTACTGCGCCGTCTTTACCTCCGTGTACGCTTACAATAGGTACGCGGGCATTGCTGAGCCAGTTAATATCAAACAGGGCGCCCCAAAAATTTATTACCGCGGCTACTTTAGCCCGGCCCTGTATTTGCAGGGCAGGATCATTGATCTGCCCTAACTTGGCTAAATCTGCCGGGTTGCAGTAAGCCGCCTGCAGGGCCGTCATGCCGCCGGCAGAATTACCGGCTAAAATAATCTGGCTGGTGTCAATGCGCAGGCGGCGGGCGTTAGCCTTAAAGTAAGCAATGGCCTGTTTGGCATATTCAACGCCTTCATAACAATCTTTTTTAATGCCATCGAACTTAAACAGCAGGTTGCCTTTGTCCAGCTTGTAATTAACGGCAGCGCACACATAGCCTCGCTGGGCAAATGTGCTGCTCCATATTTCAATATCTTTTTCGTTTTTAGAGCCGAATTTATAACCGCCGCCGTGCATCCAGATGATTAAGGGCCGCTTCAGTATGCGGTCGCCGCCGGGTTGGTACAGGTCATACAGATAGGCTTTGTCCTTGTGCGAAATCAGATCAGGCGCGTAGCTCTGGTCCTTAGTAACGGAAACGTTGGGAAACACCAGATCTTTATAACGATGCTTGCCTGATTGTGCATAGACTGGATGCAGTGAACAGGTGATAAAACTGAAGAACGCCAGGTACTTGAACATCTTTAAAATTATTTTTTATAATTAAGCATAATGCCGGTGAAACATATACTTAAACAGCCTTAGGCGCTGCTGTGTTTTTTATTAAATTTGACCGGTATATAGTTTGGACTCATAGGGCATGATTCTGAAAGCCCTGTGCCTGCTATACAGCAAACATCATATTGTTAAGGCTAAGTACTTATTCATGTTAAACCAGCCAGAAGGGAAGTCGTCGGTTCATACCAAAGCTACGCAGGAAGAAAAGATGCAGCAGCTATTAGCTTACCTGGCTGCCCGTTCACCCTTTTACCAGGAACTTTTTACAGCGCATCAGATAGAGGTAAGCGCCGTTAAAACACTTCAGGATTTGGCAAAGCTGCCTACTACCAGCAAAGAAGATCTGCAGCGCCGTAACCACGATTTTTTATGTGTACCTGCTGAAAAGATAGTGGAGTACACGGCCACCTCCGGCACTCTGGGCGCACCGGTTACCATTGCCCTGACCGAAAACGACCTGAACAGGCTGGCCGTTAACGAGTATAACTCTTTTACCTGCGCTGATGGTGCCGCCGGAGATATTTATCAGTTGATGCTTACGCTCGACCGCCAGTTTATGGCCGGTATTGCCTACTATCTGGGCATCCGCCGGATGGGAGCCGGTATCATCCGGCTTGGGCCGGGGGTGCCGGCCCTGCAATGGGAAACCATCAGGCGGCTGCAGCCAACGGCCATTGTGGCGGTGCCGTCATTTATATTGAAAATGATCCGGTACGCTCAGGAAAATCATATTGATGTTAATCAAAGCTCTGTAAAAAAAGCAATCTGCATTGGTGAAAATATCCGTAATACTGATTTTTCATTGAACATCTTAGGCAAAAAAATAACTGATGCCTGGCATATTCAGCTCTTTTCTACCTATGCCTCCACCGAAATGCAAACGGCTTTTACCGAGTGCACCGAAGGGCGGGGCGGCCACCAGCAGCCGGATTTAGTAATTGCCGAACTATTGGATGAGCATGAACAGCCTGTATCTGCCCGCACTCCCGGCGAGCTTACCATCACCACGCTTGGCGTGGAGGGTATGCCCCTGCTGCGCTATAAAACCGGCGATATCTGCATGTATATGGATGAGCCCTGCGCCTGCGGCAGAACCAGCAGGCGCCTGTCGCCCATTATGGGGCGCAAAAAGCAGATGATTAAGTTTAAGGGCACTACGCTTTACCCGCCTGCCCTGTTTGACTTGCTGAATGAGCGCGACGAGATACTGGATTATATAGTGGAGGTTTACAGCAACGAGGTAGGATTGGATGAAGTGCTGCTGCACCTTTTGCCTGCCGAAACAACCGAGGAGTGCGATCACCGTATCCGTGCCTACCTGCAGGCCCGCCTGCGCGTAAGCCCGCACATCCGCTACAGCAGTGCCGAAGAACTGCACCGGATGCAGTTTCCGGAAGGCATGCGGAAGGCCGTTAGGTTTATTGACAGGCGCAGTAAGGCCGAATAATAAACCACTATGTTACTTTGTTCCGAATGAAACAAGCCGTTTGGGAATTGCTACTCGGCTCATGATTACATTATATTTGAGCCGAATATTTTCCGAAGAGTAACCCGATACCCCCGCAACTTCCTGCTTTCCGCATCCGTGCATTTTTTTAACTTTGCCGGCTGTATTTCGTATTCATTGCATAAAAATTAACGGCTCATGGCAGGTGTTGGTCAAAACACGCTTTCTCTTAATACATTTTCCAAAATTGTTTACCACAACGAGGAGGTTACCCTTAGCGATGCCGCCATCCGGAAAGTAGAGGCCAGCTTCGGATTTCTTACTCAATTTTCATCAAATAAGCTCATCTACGGCATCAATACCGGGTTCGGGCCTATGGCGCAGTACAAGGTGAGCAATGATAACCTGCTGCAGCTGCAGTACAACCTTATCCGCAGTCATTGTTCGGGCAGCGGGCAGCTGATACCGCCCCGGCTGGCCAAGGCGCTGATGGTAGCCCGGCTCAACAGCTTTTTACAGGGCTACTCAGGCGTACATACTGAGGCCGTTGAATTGTTAGCTCTGCTGATCAACAAAAATATTACCCCCTGCATCTACGAGCATGGCGGCGTGGGCGCCAGCGGCGATCTGGTGCAGCTGGCCCATCTCGGCCTGATGCTCATCGGAGAGGGCGAGGCAGAATTTGAAGGGCGCATATGCCAGGCAGCAGCGCTGTTTCAGCAATTAGGCATTAAGCCGCTAACCATCCGTATGCGCGAGGGGCTGGCTATCCTCAACGGTACTTCTGCCATGACGGGTATCGGCCTGCTCAACATCATCCGGTCGCGTAAGCTGCTGGTATGGCAGGTTATTCTGTCGGCCATCACCAATGAGGTGGTAGAAGCTTATAATGACCATTTTTCGCACGAGCTGAACCGGGTAAAGCTGCACCCCGGCCAGCAGCGCATTGCCGCCATGATGCAGGAAGCCTTGCAGGGCAGCGGGCTGATCCGCGACCGCTCCGAACACCTGTATAACCCCGACAACCTGAACCGGGAGATATTTGAGGATAAGGTGCAGGAATATTATTCGCTGCGCTGCGTTAC
>CAXTAP010000067.1:0-18800 GCA_964241965.1 uncultured Mucilaginibacter sp. | reverse complement strand
ATTTTTAACTCATGCGCAAGTAATTAATTCATTATAAAATGGAACATACTTTAAATTTAAGTTGCTAATAAATTGTCATGCTGCCTGCGGATTGGTAAACGTTTGCCATAGCTTAATTGTCTCCATACCCACTCTACAGGCCCGTAATTGAATTTTGTTAACCACCAGCGGCTGAAAAATATTTGCAATACATAAACGGTGATTGCCAGCAATACATAAAAGTAAAATGGTTCATGGTTATACAAGGCCAGCCCCGTACCCGAAAATATAAACGATGATAAGATGTTTTGAACCATATAATTAGTCAGCGTCATGCGGCCAATACTTTCTATTGCTTTAAAAAATGGCTTGAGTTTACCGCAGTAAAACAGCCAGCACAAGGCAGAGGCAATAAAAAGCATGGAACTTACAATGGTTAAAAAACGCGGGTTGTAATAATCATTATAAGTCCATTTTAGCCTGAAGTAAAAAAACATGATTACCCTAAGTATTATAGTGGCTAACAAGCTGTACCAGAATATTTTTTTAATCAGTCTGTGATCATCAACAAGCCGGTTAAAAAAATCAATCTTTTGGGCAGCATAGCCTAAAAAGAAGCAGGCCAGCATCACAAAATGAACAGTAAAGGCATACTGGCGCCCAATCATTTCCTCGTAGTAAGTACCCGATAAATTGAACTTGAACTGATTAAGCAGGTTTGAACTGTAATACAAAGGCAGCAGTTTCTCAAAATGGTTGCCGGACCAGTCGGGCAGATGTGTTACCAGGGCTTCTATAAACGGAACCAGCACGATGATGATTAAACTGGCCATAAAAGCCTGCCGTGCAGAGAATTTATAAAAGAACAGCATAATTAAACCCATAAAGGCATAATCCTTTAAAATATCACCAAACCAGAACGCACTGTTGATTAAGGCCAGTACCAGCAGCCAGAACATCCGGCCTGCAAAGAACTTAACCGGATGGTGCCCTTTTTGCATCACATTGCTGATTAGTACAGCAAAGCCATAACCGAACAGCAGGCTTAGCAGTGTCCATGATTTTGCCGAAAAGAATATAGCGCAAAAATTGTCAAGAACTGTTGTAAGTGTGTCTGGATGGTATTTTTTAAAATCACGGCCGAGGTAGTAATAATCAATATAATTCATAATGACTACGCCTAACAGGGCCCAGCCCCGCAGCATATCTACAATAGCAGTTCGCTTACTGATGGATATAGGTTGAATTGTTGTTTCCATAGCTATAAGAGCCGGTTTCTTTACATGCGTTGCATATGTTGTATATTGATAATATTTATCACCGCTAATGCGCCCTCTAAATTATATTGCTTTATTAATTATGGCATGCAACAGGCTTACAGTCGTTAACATTACAATAGTTTTAAGCAATATATGCAAATAAGTGTAATGATGCCGGCGCGGGCTTTCGGTAAACAAAGTGTTTTTAATTTACCTTTGCGCTGCCGGTTATGGTAAGCCTGCCGGTTTTATCAATGAAAATATTAGTTACGGGTACAGCCGGCTTTATTGGCTTTTTCGTGGCCGGGAAACTGGCTGAATTAAGTTATGATGTTATTGGAGTAGATAACATCAATAACTATTACGATACCTCCCTGAAATATGGCCGGCTTAACCATGCTGGTATCAACACCGTTGATTTACAAGATAATCAAGCCGTTCAAAGCACATTACATCCCAATTACAGCTTTATAAAGCTGGACATTGCTGATCGGCACCAAATGGAAAAACTGTTCAGTAATTATGAGTTTGATGTAGTATGCCATCTGGCGGCACAGGCAGGGGTGCGCTATTCCATTACCAACCCGCATGATTATGCACTGAGCAACCTTTCCGGCTTTCTGAACATTCTGGAAGGCTGCCGCAGCGCGCAGATTGAGCATCTGGTATATGCCAGCAGTTCCAGCGTTTACGGATTGAATGGTGATGCGCCTTTTTCAGTACATCATGGTGCCGACCATCCGGTAAGCCTGTATGCCGCCAGCAAAAAAAGCAACGAAATGATGGCACATAGTTATAGCCACCTGTACAATATTCCGGCAACCGGCCTTCGCTTTTTTACGGTTTATGGCCCTTGGGGCCGGCCTGATATGGCCTACTTCAAATTTGCTGATGCCATTATTCATGGCAAGCCCATCGATATTTATAACAACGGCAATATGCAGCGGGATTTCACTTACGTGGATGATATTGTAGAAGGCATCATCCGTGTACTGTCTAAACCAGCCGCTGCCAATCTGCAATGGAACCCGGCCAGGCCCGACCCGGCTACTTCAAGCGCCCCCTATCGCCTGTATAACATTGGCAACTCGTCGCCGGTAAAGTTAATGGACTTTGTTAATGCCTTAGAGAATGCTATTGGTAAAAAAGCCATCAAAAATATGCTGCCCATGCAGGCTGGCGACGTGCTGTCCACCGATGCTGATATGAGCGATTTGGAGCAGGATTTTCACTATCACCCGAAGACTGATATTCAAACTGGTATTAATGCATTTGTAACATGGTTCAGGGCGTTTTATAAGGTGTGATGCTGCTCATGTTACCGGATGCCGGTCATTGTATTATTTTTATATTTTTGCACAATCGTTGTCAGGACAGTGATGCCTGGTACACGAAATTTACTCATGGACATATCAGTTGTTGTACCCGTATTTGAAGAAGTAGAATCCCTGCCTGAACTTACCTCATGGATAAGCGAGGTAATGGCCGGCAACCATTTTACTTATGAAATTATATTGGTGGACGATGGCAGCCGCGATGGATCATGGGAAATGATTGGCAAACTCAAAAAGAACAATCCTTTCATCCGGGGTATTAAGTTCAGGCGCAATTATGGCAAGTCGGCTGCGCTGAATACCGGTTTTGAGGCAGCTAATGGCAACGTAGTGATTACCATGGATGCTGATCTGCAGGACAGCCCCGACGAAATACCTGAACTATACCGCCGTATTACCGAAGAGTATTACGATTTGATTTCGGGCTGGAAGGCCAAGCGTTATGACCCGCTGAGCAAAACACTGCCTACCAAACTGTTCAATTCGGCCACCCGCAAAATGTCGGGCATTCATAACCTGCACGACTTTAACTGCGGCCTGAAAGCTTACCGCAAAGCTGTTGTAAAAAACATAGAGGTTTACGGCGAAATGCATCGTTATATACCCGTGATAGCCAAATGGGCAGGGTTTACTAAAATTGGCGAGCAGGTAGTTGAGCACCGCCCCCGCAAGTACGGCAAAACCAAGTTTGGCGTAAGCCGCTTTGTAAATGGCTTTTTAGATCTGCTCTCTATATTTTTTGTAGGGAAATTCGGTAAAAAGCCCATGCACTTCTTTGGTACTATGGGTGTAATCAGCTTTATGGCGGGTTTGTTTATGGCCGTGTGGATTATCAGTGAAAAGCTATATCATATAGCTCACAACGAAAGCTACCGCGATGCTACGCAAAATCCTTTATTTTATATTGCGCTGGTAGCTATTATACTCGGCTCACAGCTGTTTTTAACCGGGTTTGTGGCCGAACTGGTTTCGCGCAGCTCCAGCGAACGCAATAAATATCAGATTGAGGAAGTAATATAATCCGGATGTGAGATTGGAGACATGCGATGCAAGACAGTTAGCTTAAAGAATCACCAGTACTGATTTGTATTTCACACCTCGAATCTACTATCTCAAATCTTACATCTAATTCGAAGCATGTTTTTTTCTATTATCATCCCGCTATATAACCGCCCGCAGGAAATTCAGGAACTGCTGGAAACGCTGACCCGGCAAACTTACCGGCAGTTTGAAGTGCTGGTGATTGAGGATGGTTCTGTGAATGATGCCGCAGCTGTGGTAAACAGTTTTACCGGCCGGCTCAGCATCAGTTACTATGTAAAAGCCAATGAAGGGCAAGGCTTTGCGCGCAACTACGGCTTCACTAAAGCACGGGGCGATTATTTTATCATTTTCGATTCTGACTGTTTAATACCGGCTGATTATCTGCAGGCGGTAAATAATCGCCTGAATACCGACTGGCTCGATGCTTATGGCGGCCCCGATGATGCTCACCCCTCCTTTACGGCTATCCAGCAAGCCATCAGCTATGCTATGACCTCGCCCTTCACAACCGGCGGCATAAGAGGCAGCAAGAAAAATATGGGCGGGCAGTTTCATCCGCGCAGTTTTAACATGGGCTTGTCGCGCCAGGCGTGGCAGAGGGCCGGCGGCTTTATTATTACCCGCCTGGGCGAAGACATTGAATACAGTATCCGCATACATTCATACGGCTTTAAAATAGGCCTGATACCAGGAGCAAAGGTATATCATAAGCGCCGCACCAGTTTTTTGCAGTATTACAAACAGCTGCATTTTTTCGGCAGGGCGCGGATTAATATATCTACATTTTTCCCGAAAGAGCTGAAGGCCGTACATTTCTTTCCGGCAGCATTTACTTTATTTGTTGCCTTTACGCTTATAGCTAATTTATTTAACTGGCCGTTTACAGGGATATGGGATATTTTACTGGCAGTTTATATTTTGTTGATATTTTTTCATTCATGGATTAAAAACAAATCGGTAAAAGTTGCATTTTTGAGCATCATAGCATCCTTTATACAACTTATAGCTTACGGCTTGGGGTTTATGCAGGATTACTGGAAACGCATCATACTGAAACAACCCTCATACTGAAATGTACCACCCGTTTACCATTGGTGAAACCGTTAAAAAAGCATGGGATGTAATTAAAAAAAATTACATCATCCTCATTGTTTTCACAATGGTTACCTTTCTGTGTAATGTAGCTATCAAAGCCATCAGCGATAACTTTATATATGATAGCGCCTCCGCCTCAATTATCATCAGGCTGCTGATTATGCTGCTGGAAGCCTACCTTACCCTGGCGTTTTACAAGCTGCTGCTTACCCTGATAGACCGTGAATATTATGAGTTTTCATTCAGAGATATACTGCCGTCTTTCAAAATGGCGCTTAACGCAGTGGCTATTGGCGTAGTATTTATCATAGTTATAGGCACGGTACTCTTTATAAATTCGAGAATTTATGCTGATCCGAATATTATACGCACTATCATCATAACAGAGCTGCTGCTGGCTGTATATCTGAGTATCAGATTAATATTTTGCCTATGCTTCATTGTGGATGACGACTCGAAACCCATAGAATCACTGATGCAGAGCTTCCGGATAACCAGAAACAACTTTTTTAAACTTATAGCTTTGGTTTTATTAGCGTTTATCTTTGTTGCATTGATATTACTGGTTATTAATGCCGTTATTACGGCATTTGTAGCAGAAGATAGTCCGGTAGAGGGTTATCTGATTGAGTTTGGCGCTATCTGCTGGTTTGCCGTTGCATTTCCGGCAGTGCAGGTATTAATCATCAGCACTTACCGTAAGCTGGTTTACAGTTATCAGGATGTGGATGATAACGTTTCTGAAACGCTGTAACTGTGATGGGTTTAAAAGCAGCACTCAGTAAGGTATTTGCCCGTATAGTTCACCGCGAACTGGAAAATATCCGTTCCAATGCAGTTGCGCTTCAGCAAAAAACATTGCATCAGCTGATCAGCAAGGCATCGGCCACAGGCTTTGGACGAGACCATCACTTTGACAAAATTGCAAGCTATGATGACTTTAAAGAGCGCGTTCCCATACGTGATTATGAAGACTTGCGCCCTTATATTGACCGTATAACCGGCGGAGAGGCTGATGTGCTGTGGCCCGGCAAACCCGCCTATCTGGCTAAAACGTCAGGCACAACGTCGGGCGTAAAATATATTCCGCTGAGCAGGGATAGTATGCCGGAGCACATCAGGGCTGCCCGCAATGCCCTGCTGAACTATATCTATGAAACCGGCAAGGCTGATTTTGCAGATGGTAAAATGATTTTTCTGCAGGGCAGCCCTGTACTTACTCAAAAGGCAGGTATAGCTACCGGGCGTTTGTCGGGCATTGTTGCCCACCATGTGCCTGGTTACCTGCAAAAAAACAGGATGCCAGGTTACTCCACCAATTGTATTGAGGATTGGGAAGAAAAAGTGGATGCCATTGTTGAGGAAACCTACAATCAGGACATGCGCCTCATTTCGGGCATACCGCCCTGGTGCCAGATGTACTTTGACCGGCTGATGGAAAAAAGCGGCGGCAAAAAGATTAAGGATATATTTCCGAACTTTAAGCTGTTCGTTTATGGCGGGGTCAATTTTGAACCTTACCGGAAACGTTTGGAAGACAGCATCGGCTTTGCTGTTGACTCCATAGAAACGTATCCAGCTTCCGAAGGCTTTATCGCCTTTCAGGATCAGCAGACAGACAAAGGCCTGCTGCTGCTTGTTAATTCAGGCATATTCTACGAATTTATTCCGGTTGATGATTTTTTTCATACCAGCCCGACACGTTTAAGTTTGAAGGATGTACAGATTGGCGTCAGTTATGCTTTAATATTGAATACCAACGCGGGCTTGTGGGGTTATAACCTGGGCGATACTATCAAATTCACATCGCTTAATCCCTACAAAATTGTGGTTACCGGGCGCATCAAACATTATATATCCGCCTTTGGCGAACATGTGATTGCGGAAGAAGTTGAACAGGCCCTGCTCAGCATTGCTATGCAGGAAGGCGTTGACATCGCCGAGTTTACGGTAGCTCCTCAGGTTAATCCGCCGCAGGGAGGTTTGCCTTATCACGAATGGTTTATAGAATTCGGCAAGCCCCCTGATAACCTTAAGGCATTCGCCCTGAAGGTAGATAAGGCCCTTCAGCAAAAGAATATCTATTATTCTGACCTGATTACCGGCAATATTTTACAGCCTTTAATCATCAATAGCCTGAAAAAGGATACCTTTATTAATTACATGCGTTCGCAGGGCAAACTGGGCGGCCAGAATAAAGTGCCGCGTTTGGCTAATGATCGCAATATTGCAGACAATTTAAAATCATACATTAATTTATAATTTTGTAAACTTACATACAAGGCAGCTTAATAAAAGACAGCCGATATTGTAAGTAGTTATTTATGAATTCCGCTTCCGATCAACCAAAAAATATTGCACTGCTGGGTTCTACCGGCAGTATAGGCACACAGGCGCTGGAAGTAATTCAAGAAAACCCCTTACTGTTTAAGGCCTGGCTGCTTACGGCACAATCCAATGCCTACCTGCTTATACAACAGGCTTTGCTGTTTAAACCGGCCTATGTAGTTATTTGTGATGAAAGCAAATATGCCGAGGTTCAGGATGCTTTGGCGGCTACCGGTACAAAGGTATTAGCCGGCCACAAAGCCATCATTGAAATGGTTACCGCGGCCGAGATTGATATGGTATTAACGGCCATGGTAGGTTTTTCGGGGCTTGAGCCTACTATTGCTGCTATACAGGCAGGCAAGGATATTGCACTGGCTAACAAGGAAACTCTCGTTGTAGCCGGGGAACTGATTACCAGGCTGGCTAAGAAACATCAGGCACAACTGCTGCCTGTTGATTCCGAGCATTCGGCCATATTTCAGTGCCTGGTGGGCGAAGCGCAGGGAAGCGTGGAAAAGCTGATTTTAACAGCTTCCGGCGGCCCTTTCAGAGGAAGAAATAAAGATTTTCTGGCCCGGGTAACCCGGCAGGAAGCGCTCAAGCATCCCAACTGGGTTATGGGCGCCAAGATTACTATAGACTCCGCTTCATTAATGAATAAGGGACTGGAAGTTATTGAGGCCCGCTGGCTGTTTGATATCGAAGCCGGTAACATTGATGTGGTGGTGCATCCGCAATCCGTTATCCATTCACTGGTGCAGTTTACTGATGGATCCCTGAAGGCACAGATGGGTTTGCCTGATATGAAACTGCCTATACAATACGCTTTAACCTATCCCGAACGCCTCAATAACCGCTTTAAACGGTTCAGCTTTGCCGATTATACCACGCTCACTTTTGAAAAACCGGATACAGCTACTTTTCGTAATCTTAGTTTAGCATATCAGGCTATTGAGCAGGGCGGTAATATACCCTGCATCATTAATGCCGCCAATGAGGTTGCGGTAGCGGCGTTCCTGCAAGGCCAGATAGGTTTTTTAGAAATGAGTGACATTATTGAGCAATGTATGCAGCGCATTTCCTTTACATCAGCGCCCGGGCTTGATGATTATTTGAATACTGACAAAGAAACACGCATATTAGCACAAAATTTAATACAAAAATTGCCGTTAAAGGCAACAGTAATCTGATAGTATAGATAATGGATATTTTGGTTATGGCCGGCCAGTTAATACTGGGCCTGTCAATTTTAGTGATACTGCACGAATTAGGGCACTTTTTGGCTGCCCGCGCTTTTGGTATTAAGGTAGAGAAATTTTACCTGTTCTTCGATGCCTGGAACCTCAGTTTGTTTAAGTTCAACTATAAGGGGGTTGAATATGGCATGGGGTGGCTGCCATTGGGCGGCTATGTAAAAATTGCCGGCATGATTGATGAGTCGATGGACACCGAGCAGATGGCCGCTGAACCGCAGCCCTGGGAATTTCGTTCAAAACCGGCATGGCAGCGTTTAATCGTCATGCTGGGCGGCGTTACGGTAAACATCATTTTAGGTGTTCTGATTTTTTGGGTACTCACCATCAAGTATGGCGAAAGCTACATCCCGAACGCTCAGATTAAATACGGCGTGGTGCCCGGCACCATTGGCACCCGGATCGGCCTGAAAGCCGGCGATAAGATTATTGCTGTGAACGGGCAAAAGGTAGAACGCTACGAAGACCTGAGCAGCTCCAAAGTGCTGATGGGTAATAGTGTGCTCACCGTATTGCGCGGCAGCCAGACACTGGACATCAGGGTTCCGGGCACTATTCTGAATGATGTATCAGATCAGGGAATTGATCAGTTTATCGCCCGTTTGCCGCGTATCAAGTTTGCAGTAGATTCCGTAAAGCCGCAAAGCAGCGCCCAAAAGGCCGGTTTAACCAAAGGTGATAGTATAGTAGCCTTAAACGGCAGGCCTATCCTGTTTTTTGATCAGCTGCAGGCCGGCCTGCTCGAAAATAAAAACAAACAGGTAGCATTAAGTATTAAGCGCAACAATGCACCTTTGCAGCTTACCGCGCAAATAAACAATGAAGGCCAGCTGGGTTTTTGGCCTAAAGGCGATCTGCCGGAAGAAAAAAAGCTCACCTTTGGTTTCTTTGGTTCACTGCCGGTAGGCGCCTCCAAGGCATGGGGCATGTTTAGTGACAATGCCAGGGGTTTAGGTAAAATATTCACCGGCCAGGTGAAAGCTCAGAAAGCGCTTTCAAGCCCCATCGGTATTGCTATATTATTCGGCAGCCATATAGACTGGCTGCGCTTTTGGAGTTTGGTAGGTTTACTTTCTATGGCACTGGCGCTAATGAACCTGCTGCCGATACCCGCGCTGGATGGGGGCCATGCCCTGTTCCTGATTATTGAAATGATTAAGGGGAAACCGCTGAGCGATAAATTTTTAGAGCGTGCGCAAATTGTAGGTTTCGTAATACTGGTTACGCTGATGGTATTTGTATTTGGCAATGATATTGTAAAGCACGTTATTAAAAAACAGTAATTGGGAAGGTAAATTGATGAAAAAAGGCGGCTCCGATCGGAGCCGCCTTTTTTGTTTGGTCGCCCATTATACTGATAAACAGCGAGTGTTAAAATTTTATTGATATGGTTCACCGCCTTGCGTAAACAGCGGCGGTTCCCGCTTAAAAAGCGCTGCAAAAATTATAGCAGCCAAAAAAATAAATATTACTCTGGATAATAAATACTCTAAAACACTGCCGGGTGTAATATGGTTGGCATCGTTAAATGAATCACGCATTTCCTTAACACGGGCATCTACTTCTTTTTTTGGCGTTTTATTCAATAGTTGAGCCTGCTGGTAAGCATCAATGGTTTTATCATTAGCCCGCTGAACTGTAACAGGATCAATCAGCCTGGCAAATATGATGTCATTACCGATGTATGTAATTAAAAAGGCCATGTAAAACATAAAGAAAGAAGCCGTAGCGGCCTGCTTCAGGTTCCAGTAGCCGCCTAACTTAGTGCGTAGTAATACTACAAATGTGATTGCCAAACCCAGTTTAATCACCAGGCCGGTTGAAAAGATAGATAGAATAATGTTAACCATGGATACCGCTACATCACCTATATAATAAATAGATATAATATTTACAGCCAGCAAGATAAGCCCTAATATCAGGCCATATTGAGCGCCGTATTGCCGGATGAGCGAATTATTATCCTGCATGGGCTATTTTTTGTTAAATGTGGTTAAGATACTGTACACCGCCATATCAAAATCCTGATTGCCGGAGGCCTCTGCTACTTTTTTAACATCTTCAGGGCCTGGGTTGATGTTTTGAAAGAAACACATCATCGGATAGAACAACTCCTGTAGTTCATCACCGTCGGTCAGGGTGTCAGCTGTTTCGTTAATCTCCTCAGGGGTGCTGTCCACCAGAATCTGATTGGCTATCACCGGCTCATATATACGATGCTCGTCCTGAAACTCATCATCGTCCACCAGTAAGAACTCCTTTAGATAATCTTCCAGCGAGGGTTCTATGTCTTCGTCATTGCACTCATTCAGGTACAGCAATAAATTCAGCAGCTCTGTGCCGCGGTCAATGGTATCTTCTTCTATTTCTTCCCACTCGGCTGTTTCCAGGTAGTCTTCATCCAGGCGTTTCATGTCGGCGCTGAAGAAGTTAATCATCAGCAGATCAAAAAAAATCTCCCGCAGGGCTTCTGCCTGCGGATAATCATCAAACACTTCATCCATGTCGTCAACTTTAGTTAAAAAGTCATCTGCGGATGAGATTACCGTAATGAGTTGTGTGCTTAGCTCAGTAACGTTGATATTATTATAAGCAGCGAAAGCTTTTAATGAAGCTTCTACAGCAGCTTCAATCTTGGGGTCTATCATATGAATAATTGTTTTTATGTACCTGATTATGGTTACAGGTTAACACAATTTTTCCTTTTAGGTTGCAATTTAAAAAAGGTGAATTGTAAGATTTTGAATAATTGTTTTGTTTGGTGTATTGCCATTCGGCATCAGGATTGAATAAAGTAAAATTTGCCGTTTCCCCTGCTGCAATTACGGGTACCGGCATCCCTAAGATTTTACGCGGGCCAACTGCCATTTTTTCGACTACCGTTTCGGGCGGCAGGCCGGATTGTATAGCTAAGGAAAAAGCTGTTTGCAGGCCAAGTATGCCAAAAGCGGCTATCTCGAATTCCACATTTTTGTACTCTACCTCATGTGGTGTATGCTGCGAAACAATGGCATCAATCGTACCATCTTTCAGTCCCGCAATCAGCGCGTCAACATCAGCCCGGGTGCGCAGCGGGGGCTTTACTTTATATAAACTGTCAAAGCCTGACAGCGCCTCGTCAGTGAGGACTAAATGGTGGGCCGCTGTATCGCAGGTTACAGGTAACCCCCTCTGCTTGGCCTGTCTGATCAGCTCCACAGAACGGGTAGCCGATACAGTGCTGAAATGGATTTTAGAGTTAGTATATTCTGCCAGGTATAAATCACGAGCTATCATCAGTTCCTCAGCCAGGGCAGGTATGCCTTTCATGCCTAACAGGGTGCTTACTTCACCCTCATGCATGGCGGCATGGCCTGCAATAGCTTCATCCTCCGGGTTTGAAATGATTAATGCTCCGAAAGCCTGAGCATATAACAGCGCACGCTCCATTAAACCTGCATTTTGTACCGGGTGGTTGCCATCGGTAAAGGCAACAGCGCCGCTCCGGAACATATCATACATCTCGGCCAGGTCTTTGCCTTCCCTCTTATGTGATATGGTTCCGAGCGGGTATATATCCACTAATTTTCCTCTTGCTTTATTGAGCAGGTATTCAACCTCTGCTTTGGAGTGTACCGGCGGTTTGGTATCCGGCATCAGCGCAAGCCCGGTGTAGCCGCCTGCAGCAGCAGCAAGAGTGCCTGTTTCCAGATCTTCCTTAGTTTCCAGGCCTAATTCGCCGATGTTGCAGTTTAAATCAAAAAAGCCGGGAGCTATATACAATCCGCTTGCGTCAATAATTTCCGTATGCTCGGGCTGCTCAATGCTGACTGAAATCCGGGCGATGATGCCTTCCCGGATTAAAACGTCGGTAGTTTGCTGATGATGGGGCGATGCAGGGCTAATGATAACAGCTGATTTAATAAGCAGGTTCATTGACGTTTTTATAAATGCTTAGCTAAATAATCACAGCTTCCATATTCGGACTATGTACTGAACGGCCTGATCAGCCTGATCAGCAAAATTTCGGCTGCCATAAAGATCAGTGCCAAAATTATACAAACTTTCCATAATTGCAGGCCCTTATTTATATCAGTTATACTTTGCTGCAGCGGTGCGTTACCCGGAGTAAGGATTTCGGCTGCTCCGGGCAAAATTTTATTTAATTCCGCGTTACTCAGGTAATGCAGGTCGGACTCGGATCTGTTGGCATTAAACGCAATGGCAGCCAATAAGCTGTCCCTTTGTTTTAATTGATAGATGCCGGGCGCACTGATTTGATCGGCAATAAACAAGTCGGTATTGCTATTTTGCTGCCGCACATCAGGAATAAAATTTTGTTTTCCTTTAACCAGGTGCAGCATTTGCCGGCTGTTTACTTCAAGCTGCGGCAGGGTTACTTGCTCGTCCTCTCCTGTTTTGTAGTATAGCGGCCCTGTATGGTTACTTAGCAGTGCAATTCTAAACATCAGCGGCAATAACAAGGCATGGCGCGGCAGATTACTGTAACCCTCATCCAGAGGCACAGCCGAGACATATACCCTGCCTTTACCGCTATTCACTACAGTAAAAAACGGTTCTCTGCCCGGCAATTCCATCAAATGGCCGGCGAGGCTACCGGTAGCCGATAACTGATAATATTTTTTAACAACCGGCAAGTCAGGATTTTGCGGCATCATTTCAAATACGCCTTTAAATACTGGGCTGTGTAAGTTAAGGCTGCTTACTCTTGTCGGCCCGGTTATCTGTTTTTCCGGCCGGGCAGCATTTAAGGGTTGCAGCAGGTTTTTATAGGATAACAGGTCTGCCCTATCTGCCGGAAAGACGATTAAATTACCGCCGTTCAGCACATACGTTTTCAGCTGTTGCGACAGCCCTGCGGAAACGCTCTTTATATTGCTTAATATAATGAGCGAATATTTGCTGAATGCTGAATAGTTGAGGTTTGTGCTATTCATCTGGTTAAGCGCAAAGAAAGCATCCGTATTGAATGCTGCTGTCAGATAAACATCATTCTTTGTGTCATTAATCAATAAAACCGGCTGTTGGTTCTGTACATTGAAGGTGAACCAAAACTGATTATCGAACGTAACCGGGTTATCCTGCAACTGTATTTCGGCGCTCTGCCAGCCGGGTAGCAGACCTGAAAAGGCAAGCGTGTCTGTTTGTACTGAACGAGCACTAACAGTGAAACTTCCCAGCGCCTTCTGCACTCCATTAATGAACAGCTTTAAGGAAATGGCCTGCGCTGTCTTGTCGCCGTAATTATGCAGCTTTACTGCTATTTTTTCCTGAATGCCGGCACGGTGTGTCGGACTAAGGGCAACGACGGAATCAACGGTAACGTTAGGCAATGTGGCGGCATCCAGCTTAACCAGCGAAACCGGGTAGCGAGCCTCAATTCTATTTTGCTTGCCGCCAATGTTCCTTTGAAAATCGGAGATAATGTATATGGCCCCGGCGGCCTGCGGCTGCATAGCCAGTAAATTCTGCTGCCGGTTGATAATCTGATGCAGCGTACGGCTCTGGGCAGAAAGTTTGATTGTATCTACTGCGTTGTTAAACTCATTTGCAGCAAGCAGGCGCTGATGCCTGCCTTCAAAATCCTGCGTGAGCAGCTGAAAGCGGTCGTTGGGGCCGTATGCTTTTATTATTTCCTTGGCCCGGCGTTTGGCCTCATCCAGCAGGCTGCCCTCGCGGTTAAGGGTTTGCATGGAGTAGGAATTGTCTATAAAAATACTTACTGCCTGCTGTTGTGCCGCTGCTGCCTGCTGCCTGCCGGAAAGATAAGGCCTGGCAAAAGCCAGCACTAAAAAAAACAGAGTTAACAGCCTTGCAGCCAGTATCAGACGTTCTTTAAGGTGCGTACGTGATGCCTGCTGTTCATTGATTTCCTTTAAAAATTGCACGTTGCTGAATAGCACTTTCCGGTATTTGCGGAAACCAAACAGGTGAACCAGCACCGGAATAACCAGTGCAGATAGCGCATAAAGTACGTTAACATGTTCAAAGTTCATTACTGCTATAACAACCTGCAGGCGAATTAAAGCAAAAGTAATTGAATATCCTGTACTTTAAGCAGGCTGCGGCTGACCCAGCATTGTACTCTTAGGGAAACTAATGGTAAACGTGCTTCCTGCATCAGGTGCACTGGTGATGACGAGCGTACCCCCTTCTCTCGAAATTAAATCCTTCACCAGCATCAGCCCAAAACCGGTTCCTGTTTCATGGGCAGAGCCGTTTATATTAAGATTAATGCTTTCGGTTAATTTTTTCAGTTTGGCCGGCTCCATACCCACACCATTATCCTGTACCACAATACCTGTGCTGTCTTTTGTGCTGAACAATCTAAATTCAATCACACCGTGATCTGCCGTATATTTCAAAGCATTATTCAGCAGGTTTCTGAATACAATGCGCAGCGCCTCCCGGTCGGTATGCCAAACGGCGAGTGAGTTTACACGGTTTATCACTTGGATACTCTTGCTGTGCAATGTTACTTTCTGCTCATCAATAAGCTCACTGATCAGTTGCGCAACGGAATTGTCTGTCTTAGCAGCAGCTTCGTACTGTACCTGCGTTTTTATCCAGAACAGCAGATTATCAAGCAAGGTAATCGTCCTGACGTATTGAGCCTCTAACTGCGAGAAAAGTTTTCTGGTTTCACCGGGCGATAGTAAGCCTTCATTAAAAACTTCAAGCAGGCTCCGGGTATTCACCAACGGGTGCCGCAGGTCATGAGAAATGATGCTGAGCAGTTTATTTTTAAGGTTGTTATCCTGCTCCAGATCTTTATTCTGAATAATAATTCGCCTGTTTAATTGTTCAACGGCGAGTGATTTGTCCTGTATCTTTTCATTACTCAGCGTAAGTTCACTGGCATATAATCTGGCTTTGCGGTAATTGTAAATGAGCGGAATACTTAATATAATGACGGTAGCCAACAGAACAAGGCAGCTGATAATAAAAATTGTCTTTTCCTGTGAAACCTTGTTGATCGTTTTAATCTGCCTCATGTACCTTTCCTGATTTTCCTGTTGCTGCTTCAGTATATCAATAAAAGCTATGGCATCCTTTTTTTCCTGTATGGTTATTATACTGTCAATGGTCAGCAAACGGTTCTGCCATTCAATAACACCCGCCATGTTATTTTGCTTCTTAAAGGCATCAACCATTAAATGTGCAGCCTGGGTAGTTAAAACTGTTCCGCCTGTACTGTCGGCATTAGTAAAAGTTAACCTGGCATATTGCTGTGCTGTCTTTAGCTGATGCAGGCTGAAATATATTTGTGCTATTTCAATATAGGATAATACCTTGCCATACGCATCATGAGTCAGGGTATCTATCTTCAGGGCTTTGTTAAAGTAAATCAGCGCGGAATCGGCCTGATTGAGCTTTTTGAAGAGCAGGCCTCTATTATAATAGCTTTTCTTTTCTCCGTACCGGTATTTAAAATGCTTACAAACCTGATAAGCCTTTTCATAAAGACGACTGGCATCCGCATACTTGTTTTGAGCAGCAGCTACTAGGCCAAGCCTGAGCTGTACGTTTGCAATATCGACAGGTTTGTTGAGCCGGATAAATACTGACAGGGAATAGTCAAGCAGCCGCTTTGCTTCCGTATAATTTCCGGAAGACCGCATTACGGTACTGATATGCTGCCGGCACAAGGCTATATTATATTCGTCATTTTCGTTCTTGGCTATGGCCATGGACCGGTAATACATAACCAGCGCTCTTTTATAATAGCCGCGCTGGCTGAATACTTCGGCTTCATTTACGTAAGATGCAGCCAGGCCTTTATAATAGTGATGCTTTAAGGCGAGCTGCTCGGCCTGAACAAACATGACCAGCGCTGCCGCTGCATCGGTTCTTACTGATTTGTAACCATCGGCATTTAAGGAGTCTATCCTGCTTTTAACTGATATGGCTACCGGGCTGATATTGGGCTGCGGGTAAATTCGGTATGTTGCGATGAGCAGTACAAATAATAAAAAGCATTTTAACCTGTTCCCCTTCACAACCGCAGCCATCTCATTTAGAATTTTCGAAAATTTATGCTTAGATATACAGCTTAGCAGCTATTATATTGAAAGCAGAAATTTGAGTATTTACATAATAGTTTAACCAAAAGCATTTATACGGTTGTTAAAAAAATTATGTTTTACCGGGTTTGGCAATATATCCTACGGGCATAATGCCGGGAATCTGTTAATGATGGCGCCGACGGCGGCCGGTTTCATGATGATGCTCTGTACCGTGTTTGCGTTTTGACTCGCGGCGGCGGCTTTCCTGCTTATGTTTGTGCTCATGCTGACGCGCTTCGTGGTGACGGGTGTGATGGCCCGACTGTCTGTTAGCTGCATTTTTATCTGCCGGTGCTGTTTCCGCAGGCTGGGCCTGGATGTCTGCGCTTGTCTTAGCAGAGGTACTGTCTGTACTTAACTGCTTTACCGAAAAATCATTGTTATGAAAGCTGTAGGCTAATGTTCGTTTTTCAGCAGTAGGTTTGGCAGCTGCATTGTCACCATCATATATAGTATAGGTGCGGAGCAGCTGATTATTTTTTACTGTGAAATCGTCTCCCCCATGATACCCCCTTTTTTGCCGGGAGGTCAACTTAGGGAAATCCAGTTTACGTACATTGTCCTGATTATATTCATAGACCTCCACCTTATCATACCCTGTAGAATCAGCAGTTTGCGACTGAACAAAAATTTCCGGGTTGCCGTCAGTATCCAAATCCGTATTAAATACATCCACTATTTTTCCATCCACATCGCCGGTAGTGGTAGTATATTTTTTACCGGTAGAATCTGAGTGCAATATCAAATAAGCGGCTGTTGCTGCAGGGCCGCGCCCCCAGCTGAACACATCATAATCCTGCCCGGGCGCTACCTCAATTATTTTATGATAACGAAACGGCTGCATTATTGCCGGCGGCTTATTACCTGCTGCAGTAGCAGCAGGTTTTGAAGAAATGGGCTGCCTGCACGCTGCGGCAGCAGCACAGGCGATCCAAATTACTACGGAATAAATTTTTTTCATCCTGTCGGTTAATTAAACAGATCAGCCGGCGATAATTCACCTTTAGGCTTGCCGGGCATGGTCATCAGCACATGTAATACGCTTGATGCGCCGCCGCCATCAAAATACTTAATGGTAATACGATGAAAACCTTTTTGCAGCAGCACCTCACCGCCCTGCTCAAAAAGATTATGCCTCCCATCATTATCCACTACCTGCTGGTCATCAATCAACAGCACCGAACCATCGTCGGACTGTGTGCCGAATACATATTTACCGTCCGCATCAATACGCACAAAACCAGTATATATTACACCAAAGGGCTGCTTATTTTTTTTAAAGGCAGAAAGATTGAAACTTTTAACCACGCCGGTATCAATTACAGCTGTGGTACCAAGCTGCGCAGTATTTGCAAATGCACCGCTGTACAGCTGATATTTCAGCCCCGACATATTTGCAGTATAAGTAACCGGCGGCAGCGCAGGCCGGTTGTACATGGTAACCTGCGTAATGGTACTCTGATGCCCCGCCGGTGTAATTACCATTGCTTTTAGTTGCCTGTATTGGTTAATTGGAATGTTGAGGCTGATGGGGTGCTCATAAATCTGATCAACTTCCCGGGTATCGTAACCGTCAATGGTATAATATATTCTGGCTCCCTCTACTGATGGTTTCAGGTTGACACTCAGCTGCCCGCCAATGGTCGTGGTATCATGCAGGCCGATTACCTGCGGCACCCGGTAATTAAAGCCGTTCTTATCCAGCCAGGCCAGGTGATGAGGCAGGCGGGTATCGGCGAAGCTGGTATAATCCTTATTAGCCAGAGGCGTCCATGCAATTTCTGATAGTGCCAGCATCCTGGGCAGCAGCATGTATTCGGCCTTGCTGTCGGTTGCAATGTACTCTGTCCATAAATTAGCCTGCACACCTATAACATATTTCTGCTGTTCGGGAGTTAAGGCTGCCGGCGTAGGGTTGTAACTGTAGGTTTTCTGCAATGGCGCGTAACCGCCGATGCCCAACGGCTCATTACCTAATTTGCCCTGTGCATTATCAAAATACAAACCGCCGCTTCCGGGCGTCATCACCACATTGTGGCTTTGCCGTGCAGCGGCAATGCCACCAGCCTCACCACGCCAGCTCATTACAGTAGCGTTTGGCGCCAGGCCACCCTCCAGAATTTCGTCCCAGCCGATAATGCTTCGCCCCTTTGAATTCACAAACTTTTCCATCCGCTGAATAAAGTAGCTCTGCAGGCCGTGCTCATCCTTTAAATTAAGCCTTTTAATTAACCGCTGGCAAAATGCCGAATTGTGCCAAACCACTTTCGGAACTTCGTCTCCTCCGACATGTATATATTTGCTTGGAAATAACGCCATCACCTCCGTCAATACATCCTCCAGAAAGCCGAAGGTCCGTTCAGACGGGCAATAAACATCGTTGAATACGCCCCAGGTTTCGGCTACTTTATAAGTCCGGCTGGGGTCGCAGCTCAGTTC
>CAXTAP010000066.1:4495-18904 GCA_964241965.1 uncultured Mucilaginibacter sp. | reverse complement strand
TAACGGTATCAGCCACCTCGTGAGGAAACAGATTGATATGGTAGGCGCTGCCATCGGGATTAAGGATCAGGTCTGTTTCGGATATTTGCATAGATTTTTCAGGCTTCTATTATGTTTACTAACTATATCTATTTTATCAGTGTTTGAAACAATTAATTGCATAACAATTAATTACAGGTATTACCATTCCGATTGCAGAAAAAAACACCAGTTATTTAATAAGTACCAAAATCTGTCAGCATGATAATGTCTTTACGGCTGCATTAATACAGGTAATAAATTTTTCAGAACCGCCTGGCAAATCATTTGTTGAATGAATAAAGAAAGTTAAAAACATCAACTATCATGGCAAAATATTCAGCAAAGGCAGAAGAAAAGGTGCACGAGGAGCTGCACGAGATGAAGGAAGGTAAATTAAAGATCGGCAAAAGCGATAAAAAGGTTACCAACCCTAAGCAGGCTATTGCCATTGGCTTGTCTGAAGCCCGTAAAGAGGGAGCAAAAGTGCCGAAGAAACCAAAGTGAGATTCTTCTGTCATTAAGTAAGATTCAAACAGAAAAGATATTACAAATGCCTTTTAACGGGGACATCACGTATCGCATTCGACGCTGTAAAGGCATCCATAACATCCATTAATACTATGGCTTCTTCAATGGAGCAGGGATTGTTTTGTTCGCCGTTAAAATAGGCTGCTGCCTGCTGAATCATGGGCTGCTCAATATGCTGCGGGTGCTCAAACTCAGTTGTATGGGTTTCGCCTCCTGTTTGCCAGCTTACCGTCTTGCCAAAGAACGGGAAGGTGATTTTGCCCAGGCTGCCTACCATCTCGCATACATCGGCCGTATCATTTTCAGCTACATTGAAGCACCAGGAACCGGTGACCGTTATCTGCCTTTCAAACAAAATCTGCCCGCATACCTGGTCGTGCGCCGGGTACAGGCCGGCCTGGTTTAAGGCCATACCATAATAAGCCAGCGGCCTGCCAAAGTAAAAGAGCATCAAATCAAGCTGGTGCGGGGCCAGGTCATGAAAGTAACCGCCGCCGCTTAGTTCGGGCTGTACGCGCCAGTTATCTTCTGCGTTGGCTACAAGCGCCGGCTTTGCGCTTTGCCACATCCTGATCTGTATGGTACGTATATCGCCTATCACCCTGCGCGCCAGCAAATCTTTTACATGCAAAAACATAGGCAGCGCCCTGCGGTAATGCGCCACAGTAAGCCGGGCATTACTGTTATTCACTGCCGCAGCCATCAGGCGCGCTTCAGCTGCGTTACGGGTAACCGGTTTTTCAACGTAAACATGCAATCCCTTTTGCAGGGCTGCTATGGCATAAGGCAAATGCGAAGCAGGCGGTGTAGCGATATACACGGCACTGATGCCGGCCTGCTGCATCATGGCACCGGCATCGGTGTACCACTGGCCTACGCCATGCCGGGCGGCGTAATCGGCTGCCTTGCCGGCATGGCGGCGCATTACGGCTTTGAGGCGGCTGCCCGGCACTTTGCTGAATGCCGGGCCGCTCTTCTTCTCGGTTACATCGCCGCAGCCAATAATTCCCCAGTTTATGGTTGCCATTCGCCGTTATTTCAAAACAGCATTAATGTGATCCAATTCCTCTGCCGAGAAATGAATATTGTTCAAACATTTCAGGGAGTCGGCCAGCTGCTCAGGCTTGCTGGCGCCTATAAGCACGGAGGTAATCCGCTCATCCTTCAATAGCCAGGCCAGCGCCATCTGTGCCAGCGTTTGGCCGCGTTGCTGAGCAGCATCATTCAGCTGTTTAATCTGGCCGATTTTTTCATCGGTAACCTGGTCGGTCTGCAAAAAGCCGGTTGATTTGGCTGCCCTTGAATCCTGCGGTATGCCATGCAGGTATTTATCGGTTAAAAGCCCCTGCGCCAGCGGCGAGAACGGGATGCAGCCCACACCTTCCTCCTGCAAAACATCCAGCAAGCCGTCTTCAACCCAGCGTTCAAACATAGAATATTTAGGCTGATGGATAAGGCAGGGCGTACCCAGGTTTTTCAATATTTTAATGGCTTTTGCAGCCTCATCGGCCGGGTAGTTGGAAATACCGGCGTATAAAGCCTTGCCCTGGCGCACAATCAGGTCGAGCGCCTGCATGGTTTCTTCCAGCGGTGTTTCAGGGTCGGGACGGTGGTGATAAAAAATGTCCACATAATCAAGCCGCATCCGCTTCAGGCTCTGGTCAAGGCTCGATACCAGGTATTTTTTCGAGCCCCAGTCGCCATAAGGGCCATCCCACATGGTATAACCGGCCTTGCTGGATATAATCAGTTCATCGCGGTAGCCTCTGAAATCCTCATGCAGCAATTTGCCGAAATTTTCTTCGGCCGAGCCGGGGGGCGGACCATAGTTGTTGGCTAAATCAAAATGGGTGATGCCGCTGTTGAACGCGAGGTGCAGTATTTTGCGGAAGTTTTCCTCCACATCAACACCGCCGAAATTGTGCCACAGGCCCAGTGAAACCGCAGGCAGTTTGATGCCGCTTTTGCCGCAGCGGCGGTATAGCATTTGCCCGTACCGCTGTGCCGAAGGTAGATAATGCATATTCAATTATTTTGTAGGTATGGGGCTAAGGTAACGGTTAAATGTTTATTTAGGAAAGGCGATATGAGGAAAGTTACCGTTACGGATGAATGCAGCTGCAGGCATAGGAATCATTTGGCAGCAACCGGTTAAACCACTTCGGCCACTATAAATGTACTGCCGCCGATAAAAATCAGATCATCGGCCAGTGCCGAGCTTCGGGCAGCAGTTAAAGCCGCCTTAACAGAAGGATAGGCGCCCCCCCGCAGCCCGAACTCCGCTGCCTGCTGCTGCATACTTTCGGCTGCCAGGCCGCGCGGTATATCAGGCTTGCAAAAATAGTAAACAGCATTTACGGGCAGCAGGCCAAGCACTTTGGTTAAATCCTTATCATTCACCATGCCGATTACCATGTGCAGCTGCCGGTAAGGCGTGGCTTCAATGTTTTGTACCACTTCGGCAATGCCTTCCGGGTTATGGCCCGTATCGCAAATGGTGAGCGGATGGCGGCTCAGCGTTTGCCAGCGGCCCTGCAGGCCGGTAAGGTACTGCACCTGCCGCAGGGCTGCCGTTAAATGCGCATCGGCAATATTAAAGCCCTGCCGGCGCAGTTCGGCAACTGCCGACAGTACTGTTTTAACATTTTTGAGCTGATAGGAGCCAGTGAGGTCCAGCTGTAAGTGATAGGGGGCAGGAATATCTGTACCGTTTGATGCTTTAACCTCTGCCGGCAGCAATTCGCGGTTTAGCTTTGCGTTATAAATTTTTGATGCCGGCTTTACCTCCCACTGCCCGGAAGCAAATAGGAGCGGCGCTTTTTCAAGGGCCGCCTTGCGTTCAAATATCCGGGCCACCTTCGGCTGATACTCCCCAATAATAACCGGAACATGCGGCTTGATGATGCCGGCTTTTTCACCGGCAATTTCTTCGAGGCTGTTGCCCAGCAAATTCATATGATCCCAGCCGATGTTGGTAATTACCGATAGGAGCGGAGTAATGATATTAGTTGAATCCAGCCGCCCTCCGAGGCCGACCTCCACAATGGCGATGTCAACCTTTTCCCTGGCAAAGATGTCAAAGGCCAGCGCCACCGTCATTTCAAAGAACGAGGGTTCAATCTGTTCAAAATTCCGGCGGTTACGGGCTACAAAGTCAACCACCTGCTGTTCGGCAATCATCTGCCCGTTAATGCGGACACGCTCCCTGAAATCGCGCAGGTGAGGGGAGGTGTATAAACCGGTTTTGTACCCGGCCGTTTGCAAAGCAGCCGCCAGCATGTGCGAGGTGGAACCCTTGCCGTTGGTGCCTGCAATGTGCACGCTTTTAAACTGATGCTGCGGGTTGCCCAGCAGCGCACAAAGCGCAAGGGTATTAGTCAGATCCTTTTTAAATGCGGATGCGCCTACCCGGGTAAACATGGGCAACTGCCTGTACAGATAATCGAGTGTTTCGGTATAGTTCATGGGCTGCAGCAGGGGCAAAGGTAAAACTTGCTTACTGTATTTTAAACCTGAAAACCACCTTACCCTTCTGCTGGTCGGGCGCTGATTCCAGCGGATTGATGCGGGCGCGCTTTACGGCATCTATACATTTTTGTATAACACTTTCATTATCAACCGTTGTACCGCGGCCTATTTCGGCGCTTATGATGTTGCCGCCTTTATCGGCAATAATGTCAATTATTACTGTTCCCTGTACGGCGCGGTCGGTTGACAGGCTGGGCTTTACAATGAAATTCCGCTGTGCCATGCTTTGCAGGCTGCCGCCATTGCCGCTGCCGCCCTGGCCGTAGTCGGGCGTCAGGGTGGAACCGGTGGCCACGCCCTGGTTGCCGGGCTTGTTGCCGGTACCGTCGCCCTCGCCCGTGCCATTGTTGGTTTTGCCTTTATACAGGGCATTCTGATTAATGACAGGTTTGGTTACCGTGGTTTTGGCAGGCGTGGTAGCTATATTGTTGCTGGGCTTTTTATCGTTAGCCGTTACTTCCGGCGCGTCTTCGGTGTTCTGGGTAACAATTTTTTTGTCGCTGTTATCGGCCTGGGCCTTTTGCTCGGTGGGCGGGGCCGGGGTTACCCTGGTGGGTTTGGTATGATTGGGCCTTTCGGCCACGGCAGGCTCTTCGGTGCTCATGTAATCGCTGCCCATGCCCTCATCGGTGGTGCCATAATTAACCAGTATGCCGCCGGTGCCATCTTCCTGCTTAGGCGGCGCCTTAAATACCAGAAAATAACTCAAAGCTATGAGGGCTGCCATTATAAGGCCGGTAGCCAGAAAAGCTTTCGGGTAATTATTTTCCTGCCGGCGGTAATCCATCATCATTTCGGCTCGGTAGCTAATACGAGTTTGATATTCAATTTTTGTGCCGTATCCATTACCTGCACCACATTTTGTATGGCCACAGTACGGTCAACATATAAAACGATGGTTAGTTCAGTAGCCAGCTTTTTATAGCCGCCCAGTACCGTGGGCAGGTCGGCCTCGGCCACCTCCTTTTTATCAACATAATATTTTAAATCCTTAGTGACAGATACGGTAATGGTTTTTTTAGAAACCGACTGGCCGGAAGCCGATTTAGGCAGCATCAGCTTAATTACATTCGGGTTGGTTACCGTAGAGGCAATCAGAAAAAAGAGCAGCAGGAAGAACATAATATCGTTCATGGCCGAGGTATGTACCTCGGCGCCGGCACGGTTACGTCTGTTTTTCAGGTTCATGCGTTGCTGGGTTCTTCTAACAGGTCAATAAATTCAACGGCATCGGTTTCCAGTTTAAGAATCACCTTGTCCACCATCATGTTCAGAATATGATAACATACATAGGCCACGATACCAACAAAAAGCCCGGCGGCAGAGGTTACCATTTTCACATATAAACCACCGGAGATAACGTCCATGCTGATGTTATCAGTTTTGGAAATATCATAAAAAATTTTGATTACCCCGGCAATAGTACCCAGAAAGCCGAACATGGGCGCAATACCGGCCACGATGCCGATGATGCCGATGTTCTTTTCCAGCTTGGCCACCTCCAGCTTGCCAACGTTTTCAATAGCGCCCTCAATATCCTTAATGGGGCGGCCAATGCGCAGCAGGCCCTTTTGCAGCATGCGGCCCAGCGGCGAATCGCTGTTGCGGGCAACGGCAATGGCCGAATCCAGCTTGCCCGACATGATACTGCTGCGGATCTGCCCCATCAGGTTCGATTCGTTCCTGGCGGCCTTGCGGATAGTAAAATAGCGCTCGAAAAAGATGACCAGCCCCAGTACGGCCAGTATGCCGATGGGTACCATTACCCAGCCGCCCTTATAAAGCAGGTCGCCAAAGCGCAAATCCTGATCCTTAATGGCAGCCGTTTGCTGTGAGGCATGGTTCATTGTATCCGCAAGCTGGCGGGCGGTATCCGTTATTTGAGAGAGAAACATCATTTATTTTTCGTTTTTGATCTTAGTACGTAAGCGTCCTTAATAATTTTCTTGGCGGCCAGCAACCTTTGAAGCTGCGCTTTGGCTTCATCATAGGTATTGTAGCTGCCAACCGTCAGTTTAATTGACCGGCCGGGCGCGCTTTCCAGCACGCGGGCCTGTATCCCTAAACTTTTGTAGTTAGCAATTGCCTTATCAGCCTCATGGGTGGTGGCAAAAGCGCCGCCCATAATTTCAAACTGCTGCGTGCCAGGCGCAGCGGCTGCGGCGGGCGTGTTAGCGGCAACCGGTGCGGCGGTTTGCGGTGCAGGCATTTTGGTAACTGCTGTATCTGTTGTTTTTTTTGTGCTATCTGCCCTGGAAGTCAGCGCTTTACTCATGGTATCGGGCAGCTTGGCCGGCGATACCGGCGCTGCCGCACGGTGCTTCATGCTCTTTGCCTGGTTGGTAATATTGCCCGGCCTGTTAGTCAGCCGGTTAAACAGGGCCGGTTTGTATCTGTAAATTCCTAACAAGGCCAGCGCTGCTGCGGTAATTATGATGAGCAGAATAAGCCAGAGATTTACAGTTTTTTTCGTAACGATATCATCAGCATCTTCTTCGGTGTAAACTGCATCAGCCGGCTGGTTCTTTACAGGTGCGGCAGTTTCCTGCTTCAGGTTAAGCACCTCCGGAAATATGGAAAGCTCGGGTGCCGGTTCATGTACCGGCGGCTCCGCCGGGCTTTCTGCTACTGCTGCCACCGCAGCAGGGCGCACCTGCTTACGGCTGGCCGACAGCTGGTTCCATATCTTATCGGCCCTCACCGGCGGTAAACCGTAAAATTCCTGCTCGTAGGTATCAGCGCCGGCATTGGGCCTGAAAGCCGGGGCTGAACCGGCATCCAGGCGAATCCAGCCCAAATGGTCCATTGCGGTTTCCTGCCCGGCGGCTTGCAGCCGCAGGCTGCTTACATATTTATGAATAAAGTACCTGGCCGAATTGATGGAGATATTCTTCTTGCTGCTGATGTATTGCGCCAGGGTATTGTCATCATCAGTTTGTTCCGTAAAGCCGGTTTCGTAGCGAGGCGGATAATAAATGCCGGTATTATCATTAAAATAGCCGTCCCGGCGTACCTGGCTGAAAGTGCCAAGCCCCGGTACATTGAGGGCGCCATACTGCCTCAGCAGTTCGCCTATGTAAACAGCTAAATCCATATCAGGCTAAAATTAACACAAATTTACCGGTTTGCAAGGCTGTTAAAAACTGAAGCCCGCGCCTCCAAATATATTAAATCCATAATCAGGATAATAAAGCCAGGTTTGATAACTGGTATTTAAAATATTGTTGGCCTGCACAAAGATGTTAAACTGCTTATTGACCTTGTACTGCACTCCGCCGCTCAGATCGGCAAATGAGCTGATAGATGATGCAGTAGTAATGGTGCCATTGGTAACGAGATGCGGATCGCGCACGGTGCCCCGGATGAGCAGGGAGCCATTAATGTCCACCTTGTTGCTGATGTGGATTACAGTGCCGGCAGTCAGTTTAAATTTCGGCAGGTTCCAGGGCTGGGCCTGGCTGGCCAGCGAGTAGGTTTTAAATTCAACGCGGCCGAAGAGATCAAAATTATCAGATGCCTTATAATCTAGGTCGCCGTTGAAGCCGCTTATGCGGGCGCGGCCATCATCATATACAATGGTAAATTTATTGTTGGTGCCGGCTGCATTAAAATTGCTCACCAGCAAAGGCAGGTTCTTTACGCTGTTGCGGAAAAAAGAAGCCTTAAAGCCTAATCCCGGAAAGATAGTGCCTTTCAGGCCAAGTGTAAGGTCTAACTGATCTACCGAGTTTTGTATCGGCAGGTTTTGCCCCAGGTAAGGGTTGATGATGGATAGATCGTGCAAGGATGTACGATTGACATCGCCTTTGGCTTCGGCAAACAGGCGCACATACTGCGGTATTACCTGCAACTCCAGCCTGGCTGCCGGGAAGATGTAAAACTTGGAAGCATAGCCAAACTGGTCAACAATATTCAGCCCGGCATCAATCTTATAGTTGTCTCCCTGAAATTTTAAGTAAGGATTCAGGCGGAATAAGCTGTTATTTAACGAATACAGACTATCCTTTTGCGTAGCCAGATCCAGCGAGGCGCTTAAGCCGGCATAGAATTGTTTGATAGTTTGGTTTACGAAACCTGATACGACGAGATTATTCTCCCTGGCCTGAAAAGCGTTGCTGAACAAATATCCCTTGGCCTTAAACGCGTAGGTAAATGCACGGTCAGTATCCTTATAGTTATTGGCAATTTCGCCCTCGGCTCCGATGGTGCTGAAATGCTGCTTTGCCGGGGTGAACGAGTTTGCCGGCGGATTATTGACATCATAGCCATAAAAGTAGTTGCTGCGGTAGTTGTAATCAATACGGCCGCTTACCGTATTGGAGGCGCCTGTGCTTTTGCCAAAGATGCCTATATCATCGCGCATTTCATTTTGCTTATACAAACTGCCATGCTGATCAAAGTGCTTAGCATACAAGCCGGTTTGCAGTGCGGCATCGCGGCCGTTATTAATATAAGCTTCGCCGTAAGTGGTTTTCAGGCTGCCCAGCCCTGCCTTTACATAGTTGTTCTTTAAAATGGAATCGCGCTCGGCAGGCATTGGCATAGCTACCAGCGGGCGTATATCGGAGTCGGAGGTCAGCTTTTTATCCAGCGTATTATAAGCTAACGGAGCTTTGAACGGACTGGTGTCTTCCAGATTCGGGTTGCGCCTTATCTTTACGGCATCAGCCAGAACAGGTTTGTAGGTGGTAGTTACCACAATTTCCTCCGATAAGCTGCTGTTTGCAGGCGATGTTGCCTGGCCGCCTCTTCTGGCAGTATCCTGCGGCGCCCTGGTGGCGGCTTCGCCCAGCCTTTTAGCTGCAGGCCTGGCCACAGTTTTTTTAGCCGCGGTTTTCCGTTCGGTTTTCACAGCCGCCTTTTTAGCCGGCTGTTTTACCTGGGCAACGGCAGAAACAAAGCAAAAGCCAAGCGTTAAAGTAAGTAGTAGGGAACTATGATTGATCAGTTTCATTATTGCTGGTTTTCTTTGTTATTGCCTGGGTTAACGGGAGCGGTCCTGGCAGAGTCGGCAGCTGCCGGCGTGCCTCTTTCGGGGCTGAGTTTCTGCAATTTTTGTTTGGCTGTGCTTAAAATATCGTCGTTGCCCTTGTAATTGTCAATAATGCTGCGCAGCGTTGCCTTGGCCTGGAAATTGTCTTTCAAAGCAGCATAATCATCTGCCAGCAGTATGTAGGCTTTGGCAACCCAGTAATCATAATTCGGCAGTTTCTCTGTCAGTTCAAAACAGGTTTTCTGCGAAGCCTTGTAATTGCCCTTCTGGTACTCAATCAGGGCAATGGTATATTTGGCTTCGGCAGCGGCAACAGTTTTGGTATTGGCTACGGTGTAATTCAATTCCTTCAATGCCGTTGCCGCATCGCCTTTTTGCAGGTAGGCCTGCCCGGCATATAAGCCCGTTTTGTACTTATCTTCTTCTGATGATTTTTCGTTTTCGCGCACCAGCTTTACATAATGCAGCGCATCATCGGGCATTTCCATCTGCGCATAGCACAGCAGCAAGTTGTTAATGGCAAAGGTATAGTCGGCCTTGTATTCTGAATTGGTTTCCAGGCGTTTCAGGTAAACTACCGCCTCATTATACTTTTGCTGCGACAGGTACAGCTGCGAAATACTGATCAGCGATTTTTCGGTGTAGGCGCTGGTCCAGTCATTCAGGATTACGTTATAATCATCCACCGCCTCGTTATACCGGTTCAAATGCACCAGGCTCTGCGCCCGTATAAAACGCAGCTGCTTATCATAAATGGGGTTTTTGTATTTATCATAATAGGCGTTCACGGCTGATACTGCGCCCTGCCACTCGCCTTTGAGGTACAGGTTGTTGGCAGCAGTTACCATAATGCTTTCCTGCTCAGCTGCTGAGTAGTTGCCGATGGGCGTAGTTGCGGCATAACTGATAAAGCCCTGCGCATCGCCCTTATCCGTATAAATCTTTTCGATCTGCTTAAGTGATTGTTTGGCCTCATCGGTTTGCGGGTAGCTGGCAATTACCTGTTTAAATGATTCCACGGCTGCATCATCCTGGTTGCTGTTGTAATTGATTAAACCTGTGGTGAGCAGGGCGCGGGGAACATAGCTGCTGCGCGGATATTTCTGCACCATGGCCTGCAGTTCGGTTTTGGCCCGCTCGTTATCATTCTTTAAAAAGTAAGTGTAGGCAATTTCAAAAGCTGCATCATCGGCAAAATCCGAGTTGGGGAACTGGCTCAGCACCTTATTCAGGGTGGTTATCTTGGCATCAAGGGCGCCCTGCAGCCCCTGGATCATGCCGCGCTGAAACAATGCATAGTCCTCTCCCTGCGTATGCCTGGCAATAATGCGGTCGTAATAACTGAGCGCATTATTGTAGCTTTTCAATACAAAATAGCTGTCGGCCAGGCGGGTTTGCGCATCGTTGATGGTACTCTGGTCTTTTTCGTTGCCGGCTAAAAAGCGTTCAAAATAGGTGGCTGCCTTTTTATATTGCTCGTCGCCAAAGGCGGCATAAGCCAAACCGTAATTGGCATAATTGTAAACGGATGTTTGCCTGGCTTCGGGCATAGCCAGGAATGCCTCAAAGTTATCAACCGATTCTGCATATTTGCGCACTTCATACATCGCTTCCGCCTTCCAGTAAGTGGTAAGCGCCACGATGGTTGGGTCCTGCGGATACTTGAGCGAACGGATAAAAATTCCGATAGCGTTTTCAAAGGCACGCTCGTTATAAAATTCCAGTCCGCGGTAGTAAGTTACCTTCTGGTAAGCCACCGCCGCATTGGCCGATGTGGACACGATGGGTTCCAAAATCTCTACGGCTTCCTTGTAATTGCGCGAGTTTATTAATTCCTCGCCCAGCAGCGTCTTTACCTCATCGGTCCGCCTGGCGCGGGGATAATTTTTGAGATACAAGCGTGTGGCGTTCAGCGCCTCGGTGTTAAAATCGAGCTCATAGGATAGCTTGGCATATTCATACAGGGCATCCTCCTGCAGCTGCTTGTCAAAATCGAGCTTCGCGGCAACCTGGAAGGCATTACGGGCGCTTTGCTTATTGTTTTGCTTTAAAAAAATGCTGCCCAGAGTATAATTGCCGTTTTGGCTGTACACATCATTCTGGTCCACCAGTTTCTCCAGTTCAACAACAGCCTTTGCGTTGTTGCCTGTTTTGTAATAAGCATAGCCGATCTGGTAATCATCCTGTGTGCTTTGCGTTTTGCCGGCATCCTCCTGCTGAAAGCGGCTGTAATAATTAACCGCTTCCGCATAATTGCCTTTTGCAAAGTAAGATGCGCCCACCAGGCGCAGCATTTCGGTTTCATGCTGCTGATGGGTACTGTTCAGGATGGGGATAGCGTAGCTGATAACATCATCATAGCGTTTATCCAAGAAGTAAACAGCTGTAATATAGTAAGGATAGCTGTTTTCATATTTTTTAGAGTTTTTAAGCTTTTCAAAGTTGGTAAGCGCCAAAGCGTAATCCTTGTTGAGGTAAGCAATGTAGGCAAAGTAATAGGTAGCGTCTTCGGTAAAGGCCGAACGGGTGTTTTTTACCTCGCTGAACAGCGCCTGCGCATCCTTATAATCATTGGTTTGAAAGTAGGCGTAACCCTTGCGAAACTTATACTCTGTGTTTTCGCGGCCGTATAAATCAGAAGCCTTGATTTTATCAAACCAGCGCAGCGCATCTTCGTAACGGCCTTGCTTGGAATAGGATTTACCGATCTGATAATAAGCCAGCTTGGCCAGCGGGTTTTCGGGATGCTCTTTGATAAAACGCAGAAACATGCTTTCAGCATCGTCATTATTTAATTCAAGGGCACACAGGGCTTCGTAATACTGCGCATTTTCCTGCAGCAAGGTGAGGTCTGATTCAAAGCGCGACTGATGAAGCGGCAGCAGCCGGCGCTCTTCAATCAGCCTGAACTGCTCTGCCGCAGCTACAAATTTTTGCTTGTCCAGCAGTTCAGTAGCCGTATGATAAGTGCGGTAAAAGTTGAACGACGGATTCTGCTGTGCAATTGCCGGCAAGGTTAGCAACAGTGATGCGGATAAGGCGGCGTACTTGAATTTAATCATAGAGTTATACTAACTGTGAGGCTTTCAAAAAGCAAAGTGCAAAAATGCAATCCAAAGCAGTTAATCACAAATGGTAAAGCACATTTTAAACGAAGGTATAAGATTGATGGTATTTTGCGCCTGAATTTTATCATAAATGTGCCGTCGGCGGGTGGTGCCGGCGCTCTGCCTGCCATCGTCAATAGGCTGTCGACTACCGGTAAGTGCAGGCAAGGCAGCATAATTTAACGGGCATATTTTCGTTTTTTGCCTGATGTGGAAACATAGATCAGTCCATTGGCTGCAAGTTTTGGTTATAATCATGTCAGCAGGAATCATGATGTGCTGCGGAGGCTTCCGGTTAGGCCATAGTACCCCCCTGGTGCTGAAAAATGAGCCTTCGCCTGTTATCGTTACTTCTTTTTATGTGGCCGGTATTGATGACGAACGCCCTGTGAAAGCAGCGGTAGCCCGGCTTGCTACCGGCTTTAATACAGCAAATGAATCTGCCGATCTGGAAGGCGGCGCCCTGGCGGCAGTACAGCAGTTTATAAAACGTAATCTTTCGGCCGAAACGCGGATAAGGCCGGTAATTATCAGCATTAAGCAGTTAAGTATTACTGAAACCGCCCTGCCGGGTAACCGGGTGCAGGGCAAAATAGCTGTCAGCTTGTCGTTCAATTTAAAAAGAACGGAGGATACTATACACATCATCAGTTATGATGGAGGTATGCAGTACAACCGACCGCTAAGCAACAGGCAGATGATTGAGCCCTGCCTGCGGCGAAGCCTGATGAACGCACTGAATTATTTTAATAACTGGATGAACAGGGAAGCGGCCCAAAGCCTTAAATTGGCAACAGCCGTTAAGCTGAACTTTACCGACTACAACAGCACAGCCGAACCGGATACCATTTATTACAGCAGAAACAGGCCCCTGCAATGGGATGATTTTAAGGCTAAGGTACGCGGCAGCCGCTTTGCCGCCGAGGTGTTTCCGTCGTTAGGGTTTGATGAGCATTATACCGTGAGCAATAGTACCATCTACATCAATGTAGCCATGAAGGTATATGTGCCTAAGAGTGCATGCTGGGTGCGCGGGGATAGCCGGAACGACTATACGTTGCGGCACGAGCAGGGGCACTTTAATATAGTAAAAATTGTAAGTGAGCGCTACAAGCGCAGGATGCTGCAAATGAAACTTCCCGCCGAAAATTATGACGGAGATTTATACACAGAATATTTTGAGGCGTTGCGTGAGCTTAATAAGCTGCAGGATAATTATGACGACGACACCCGCCACGGAACGGATGCGGCTGAACAAGAGCGGTGGAACACCAAAATTGAGGACGAACTCAAAAAATACGGCGTATTGTAAACACAGGGTTAAATAAATATGAAGTAAATTAAGTAATTCAGCAACAGGCTCATCAGCTTTTGTATAGGGTCTGTAATCTATTCATTACAAAACTGACCTGTATAAAGGACTTTGAGATGGTTTGCTGCAAGAAATACTATCCGCTGCGCAGTGGGAAATTGTTTACTAAGCTATGCCGCCAGCTGCTGCTTCACTTTGTTGAGCAATACATTAATATCGAACGGTTTGGCAATAAAATCATCGGGAGCACAATCCTGCTTTAAAATATCCGACATACTATGGCTGGCAGAAATCATGATAACCGGAATGCCGTTGGTTTCAATATGAGATTTTACATTCTTGCACAAATCCCGGCCGTCAACGTTGCCCAGCATAATATCAAGCAAAATGAGGTCGGGGGCATGTTCATTTATTCTTTCCAGCATTTTGCGGCCATCGGAAAGGGTTTCAACCTGATAGCCCGAATCTTCTAAAATAAATTGTAAAACCTCTAAAATATCGTTATCGTCGTCAACTGCTAATATCCTGCTCATCTTATGTAGTCGTTTTTGTAAGTGCGGCAGTCCGGATTAATCCTTTTCCGATTCTCCGTTGCCCGAACCATACGGTTCCAGCCATATCCCTTACAATATGTACGCCAGACCCGATATCGCTGGTTGCCTCTGCACTTAATGTCCGGCAGGCTTTATTTAAGTTTACTGCTTGCATTCTACCCACCTAACAATAGGTGTACCATGCAAACGGGCTGATATAGGTTTACCGGAATTTATTGCGGTTTATACCAATAATGCTGATTTTCAGTTCTTAAAAAACTTATCAACAGCAATTCATGAGTTTTTAACATTCGGGCTGCAAGCCGGCCTGACAATTTTCAGCAGTAAAGTATCTGTTATTTTATTCACTTCTGCGAACAGATTTTT
>CAXTAP010000066.1:0-4395 GCA_964241965.1 uncultured Mucilaginibacter sp. | reverse complement strand
TTACCACAGGTAAGGTTTGCATTTGCACTGATAGCAAACAAACCTTTTCAGGGGCAGCCAGAAAAGCAGGGCTTTAACCAAAAAACCGCGGCGGGCGCGTGAGGTAAGCGCTTCGCCGCAATAGGGGCAGGTGTATTGCTTTTTATGACTGCCCCGGGCATACTTAACCGATGATGCCATATTGTTAAGCTTTTAATCAAATTTAACGAAGATTTTTATCAATCAGTGCATATGGTTAATTAAATAATAATTTAAACGCTGCCATAACAGTTTAAAAAACTCGCTTGTGCACTTGCTTTACGGTGCCTGATAAACAGGTAAACAACATTAAGTTTTGTTTTCTTTAATGTGCCGGATGCCTGCCTGCTTCAGGTAAGTTATATAGAATTCAACCAAAACTATTTGCTTCCTGCTTTTTTATAGATTAACTCTTAAAATAAAATCAAATGAAAGCAGTACAAATTCATCAGTATGGCGGCCCCGAAGCATTGAAAGTTGAGGACGCGCAGCTGCCCGAAATTAAGGCCGACGAAGTTTTGGTAAAGGTTTACGCTGCCAGCGTTAACCCTGTGGACTGGAAAGTACGCAACGGCGATATGCAGGCACAGGGTCTCAGCTATTCCTTCCCGCTGATATTGGGCTGGGATATGGCAGGCGTGGTTGAAAAGGCAGGCGATGAGGTAACCAGCTTCAAGGCAGGCGATGCCGTTTACGGTATGCCCGACATGACCCGCAACGGCTCTTACGCCGAATATGTAGCAGTAAAGGCCAGTGCGCTGGCTTTAAAGCCCGAAAAGGCAGATTTTTTAACCGCTGCCGCGCTTACCATGGCCGGCCTTACCGCCTGGCAGGGCATTTTTGATCATGGCAAACTGCAGCCCGGCCAGAAAATACTCATACACGGCGGCTCGGGCGGGGTAGGCACTATGGCCATACAATTTGCCAAATGGAAGCATGCCTATGTGGCCACTACGGCATCCGAAAGCAACATTCAGTTTTTGAAGGATTTAGGCGCTGATGAGGTGATTGATTACAGCAAGGAAAACTTTGAGGAAAAATTAAAGGATTTTGATGTAGTGTTTGATACCCTGGGTGGTGATACTCAAATTAAATCAATACGGGTGCTTAAACCCGGCGGCATACTGGTATCAACCGTTGGCCTCGTTAACCCTGATGCTTTCAAAGAGAAAAACATACAAGGGTTGGATTACCATGCACAATCCCTGCCTGAGCAGTTGAAAACCATCGGCAGCCTGCTTGATGATGGCAAAATTCAGCCCATTGTTACCAGGATATTCCCGCTGGAGGAAGCTGTGCAGGCGCAGGAACTGAGTGAGCATGGCCATGCACGCGGCAAAATTATGCTGGAAATAGTGAAGGCCCGCTAACAGCGGGCAACACTATTACAGCAGCAGGGCCTTGAAACAGAATTTTGAGGCCCTGTTTTATTTGCTGTATTTTGTGCCCACAATTGTTTGCCAATGACCAGTGTATGCTTAATTGAAGATGAGGAGAAGGTAGCTGCCTTTATTGCCCGTGGGCTGCAGGAATATCCTTATGAAGTGCAAACCGCTGCTGATGGCGCTTCGGGGATGAAGCTGATCGGCGATTACCGTTTTGATATCATCATTATGGATGTAATGCTGCCTGATATCAATGGTATAGACTTGTGCCGGCAAATCAGGCATATAAACAGCAACATACCGGTGCTGATGCTTACCGCGCTGGATAGCATACAGGACAAGGTATCGGGCCTGCAGGCCGGCGCGGATGATTATCTGGTAAAGCCTTTTCACTTCAGCGAACTGCTGGCCCGCATGGATGCCCTGCTGCGCCGCAACCGTGCAGGCTCGTCAGACAGCCAGGCGCTTGCCTTCAGCGATTTGAGGCTGGATACCTGGAGCAAAACCGCCGAGCGTGCAGGCGTACGCATTGCGCTTACCGCCAAGGAATATACGCTGCTGGAACTGTTTATGCGCAACGCCAATAAAACGCTTTCTCGCGAGTATATTGCCGATAAGGTTTGGGGCATTGAGTTTGATACCGGCACCAATTTTATTGATGTTTACATCAACTACCTGCGCAAAAAGATAGAAAGGGGCTTTAAGGGCAAACTGATACATACGGTAATCGGTATGGGTTACATTTTGAAGGAAGACAAGGCGGTATGAAGATTAAAAACCGGCTGGCCTTTTATTTTTCGCTCATCAGCTCGGCGGCGCTGCTTACCGTGATGGTAATTATTTATATTGCCTTTTACTCCTTCTTCCTGAATGATTTTTACGGCAGGCTGGCCACGCGGGCCAGGGTGGCGGCCGATGTTTACCTGAATGCCGATGAAATAACCGCCGACTCCCTGCTGCGGGTAAAGGAGCGTTACGTATCGCGCCTGCACGATGAGGTAATCAGGATATATGACCGGCATAATACGGCCATCTACATCAGGGACAATCAGCAATATTGGGGCGGCAATGTGATTAATGAGGTTAGGCGCAGGCATTACGTTCAGTTTATGGAAGGTCAGCGGCAAACGGTAGGCATTTTTGAGCATGATAACCAGGGCGATTATGTGATACTGGCCTCTGCGCTTGATGCCCAGGGCTATACCCGCCTCAATGACCTGCTCGAAATTATGGCCGTGCTGTTTGTGGTGCTGAATGGCATCCTGTTCTTTGTGGGCCGCCTGTTTGCCCAGCAGTCCCTGTCGCCCATTGATGCGGTGGTGAGCCAGATGCAGCGCATCACCGCCAGCAACCTGCACCTGCGGGTTGATGAGGGCAACGGCCGCGACGAAATCAGCGAGCTGGCCCAGAACTTTAACCGGCTGCTGGAGCACCTGCAGAACGCCTTTGAACTGCAGCAAACCTTTGTGGCCAACGCCTCGCATGAGCTGCGCACGCCCGTTACCAGCATCATCGGTGAAATAGAGGTGGCGCTCAACAGGCAGCGGTCCTCCGGCGATTACCGCGATACCTTGCACTCGGTGCTCACCGATGCCGGGCGGCTTAAGGAAACCATTGCCAGCCTGATGGAGCTTGCCCAGGCCGATATGCAATATACGCAGGCTACCCTCGGCCCGGTACAGGTTGATGAACTGCTGTGGGAACTTGGCGATTACTGGACTGCCCGGATGGGTGAGCGTATGCTGCTCATCAACATCCTGCACCTGCCCGAAGATCAGCAGCACCTGTTTGTAGCGGCCAATAAATCGCTGCTTGCCATTGCTATCAACAATATCATCAGCAATGCCTACAAGTTCTCCGATAACCGGCCTGTTAGCTGCGCTTTGTATGTGGATGATGCGCTTATCCGCCTCAGCATCAGCGACCAGGGCATTGGCATACCCGAGGCCGATGCGGAAAAAATATTTCATTCGTTTTACCGCAGCCCCAACGGCCGCATGTTTCAGGGCAGCGGGGTAGGGCTGTATGTTACCCAAAAAATTATACAGCTTTTTAAGGGCACCATCCGCATACAATCACAGGCGGAGGGGGGCACCGTTTTTACCATAGAGTTCAGCCACCTTTAATTATTTGCCTGCATTGATTAGCGGATAAGCCGGAGCAGACAAGTGCAGTAGAAAAGCAAGCTATTATTAATTTGTAGAGGCGTTGCAAACGCCCTACAGAATTAAGCGGCTCGTTTAGAAACGAGCGCAGGTAAGGGCGAAGAGGGTTTAACAAAATCATTTAACCGTTTTTAAACAGCTTATTAATATTTATTTGCTCAATTCAAATTATACTCATAGCTTTAATTAACAAGCAGTTGTTATGAAAAAATCATTACTCTTATCAGCATTGTTTATTTTAACAGCCACGCTGTTTTCTTGCAAAAGAGAAGGGTACTCGCCGGCAATAATGGCAGCTACCGGAAAGCAGAGTACCGCAAATAGTGCTGCTATTACTGATGCCGGAGCAGCAATTACCGGGAAATGGAATGTGGTCAGCGATTCTACCAGCACTACCGGCGTTGGTGCAAGCGGCCGCGCTGCTTCCGCCAAATATATGGGCCTCGGCACCGATTACTTTAATTTTAGCGCACAAGGGTTACTCTATATCAGAGAAGGGAATAACCTGCAGGATACTGCCGCTTACACCATCAATCAAAACCAGCTGAGCATCGCCCATAGCGCTCCGTTTCATCAGGGAGTAATGATTGTAAGTTCAACCATCAGCTATACCATCACTACCATAAATGAACATAACCTTACTTTAATCGGCAATATCATTACCCCCGGAGGTGCCTCATATGAGTATATCAGCTTAACCAGATAGGCATGCTGCCAGGCAGTACATTAGTAAAATTTGTCCTGATGCCTTAATCAGCAACCCTGCCAGAAACTGCCATCATTCTGCCAGTGTTCATGAACGTTCACGGGTGTTCACGCCTCTGTGA
>CAXTAP010000065.1:1673-20155 GCA_964241965.1 uncultured Mucilaginibacter sp. | reverse complement strand
TATCTTGTCAAATTTAACCGTTTCTGTTTTTCCGTCTCTTTTTATTACGAACATATAGTGAGATGTTAATGGTGAATAGTGAATTTATTGAAGAACATCAGTGTGAATTGAAGCTGAGTTGATCAGGCCGCTCAGCACCTTAAAACAATCAATCATGATAGCGCCTAAAATCTGCAAGCTTTCAGATGTACAATATTTGAGATCAGCTGCTACATCAAATGCAGCATCTACTTCAATGATAGACCCTCTGGCAATTTCATAAAATCTTCTTCTTTCAATGCCGGATTTCCTTGAGCTGCCTTCGGCTATATTTAAGTGTACTGATAAGGCAGCCCTTTTAATTTGTAATGCCAACACATATTTTTCATCGCTTGGAAAGCAATTAACAGCAGTGTAACAAGCCTGTACAAATTGCCTGGCAAGGGTATAAGCATGTAATTTCTGATGATTCAGTGTTAAGAACATTTTGTACTCTGCAATAATTGACAATTCATAACTGACAACTTACAACCTAAAAGTCATCATCCAGCGAGAATGAAACCTGGCCGGCGGGCTGGGCGTTAAGCACACCGCTTTTCTGATAGTCACCCACGCGCTTCTCGAAGAAATTGGTTTTACCCTGCAGTGAAATCATTTCCATAAAATCGAACGGGTTGGCAGCATTATAATATTTATCGTAACCCAGCTCCACCAGCCAGCGGTCAGCCACAAATTCAATGTACTGGCTCATCAGCTTGGCATTCATGCCAATCAGATTTACGGGCAGGGCATCGTTTACAAACTCCTTTTCAATTTCCACCGCATCGGTAATGATGGCGGTTACGGCTTCCTGCGATAACCGGTTTTTCAGCATTTTGTAGAGCAGGCAGGCAAATTCGCAATGCAGGCCCTCATCGCGCGAGATAAGCTCATTGCTGAAGGTTAAACCGGGCATCAGGCCGCGCTTTTTAAGCCAGAAGATAGAGCAGAAACTGCCGGAAAAGAAGATGCCTTCCACTGCGGCAAAGGCTACCAGGCGCTCAGCAAAGTTACCGCCGTCAATCCAGCGGAGGGCCCACTCAGCCTTTTTCTTTACGCAGGGTACGGTTTCAATGGCATGAAACAGGCGATCCTTCTCGGTGGGATCCTTCACGTAAGTATCAATCAGCAGGGCATAGGTTTCTGAGTGGATGTTCTCCATCATGATCTGGAAACCGTAGAAACAACGTGCTTCGGGCACCTGTACCTCGCTCATAAAATTTACCGCCAGGTTTTCATTTACAATACCGTCGCTGGCAGCAAAGAAGGCCAGTACATGGCTCACAAAATGGCGCTCACCGTCATTCATGCTATCCCAGTGCTTCTGGTCGTCCGACAGGTCAATTTCCTCAGCCGTCCAGAAGCTGGCCTCGTGCTTTTTGTACATCTCCCAGATAGCCGGGTAATTAATGGGCAGTATAACAAACCTGTCCTTGTTCTCTCTCAATAATACTTCTTCTTCCTGATTCATATGGCTTTACCTTTATTATCCTTTTTAAAAACTAATACAAAACACTGTCAGACAAGCAATTGGCTCAACTTCCGTTGCGCTTTACTGAATTTACCGAGCCTTGTTTTTACAATTATTTGTATCCGCCCGCACTGGTTTCCCGAAAGAAACTTTCTCCTGGGGCTGGCCGGAGCCGGCCCCTTTCAGCCGCTTGTAAAGAACTTACATAACAAATGTACAGTATTAGTACAGCGTAAAAACTACCCGGTTTAGCGTAGTTTTGAACACCACTTGAATAGTTATTAACATTACGGTTTGTAACTATTTGCGGTAAAAAGTTTTGAACAATGATAGTTTCTGAAAATCAGCAGTTTAGTTAACACTGTGCATAAGTGTTGAAAAAACAAATAAACAATAAGGAAATTTTATTGAGCAAAACGATGGCTCAATTAAGCATTGGCAAAACAGGTGTTCACGTTCACAGGGGTGTGAACACCCGTGAACGTTCATGAACGTTCATGAACGCTGACATAATCGTGTCAGCCGGCAACCTGTGCTTACTGCAATCTTGCAACAGGTGCCTGTGTTACCGGCCTTCGGCCACATCCGCCTTCAAACAGAAAAAGCCCGCTGAACTTTCAGCGGGCTTTTAAAAAATTCCGGGGTTGGCTTACTGCTTATTCAGGTCTTCGAGCGATACAAACTTCATGGAAACTGAATTAACGCAGTGCCGGGTATTTTTGGCAGTAAAGCGTTCGCCAACAAAAACGTGGCCCAGGTGGGCGCCACAGTTGTTGCACAAAATTTCGGTCCGGCTGCCGTCGGCGTCAGTTTCCTTTCGTACAGCGCCGGGTATTTCATCGTCAAAGCTCGGCCATCCGCAAAACGACTCAAACTTATCCTCTGAGCGGTAAAGAGGGTTATTGCAGCGTTTACACAGATAAACGCCCTGCATTTTATTATTAAGCAGGGACCCGGTAAATGGCCGCTCGGTGCCTTTGTATATAATTACCCGTTCTTCTTCGGGTGTCAGTTTGTTGTATTCCATAATAACCAAGGTACAAAAAGTGTTCCAACGACTGGTGTAACCGTTCGGTGGCAGGCCGCTTATTTGTCTGTTACCTCCAGTTCATATTCCTGTATCAGCGGCGGGTTTTCGGGCGTCAGGGTGAAACTTACCCTGATATTTGCTTTTTCGCCTTTCAATATAAAATAGCCCCGCAGCTGGTTGGCAGCAGCCAGTTCATCAACGCTTACAATACGCCCTGCCCCGGCAAAGGCAGCCCTGGCTTCTGCCTGTAACTGGTCAGGAAAATAATCCATAAAAAAATTTTGAGCAAAAATGCCGCTTGCCTGTGCGTTGCTCCAGTCGGGCAGCAGCTTTAGCAATTCATTTTTGCGCTGGTTCAGGATGGCTGAGGGCGGCAGCCTGCGCGGGCCAATGCCCGACAGGTGCAGCAGCGTATCCAGCACCTGGTTGTTGATAGCCCCGGCATTAGCGTAAGTTAAATTGGCAAAGCAGATGACGCCGATACCGTAATCGGGCATTATATTCCATTGACTGCCAAAACCGGGCAGGCCGCCGGTATGGCCGATATATGTACGGCCCTCGCAATCGCGCAGCCAGCGTAAACCATAGGAGTAGGCGCTTACTGTTGGGCAGGGTGCGCCGCCGGGCGTTTTAGCCCTGGCATTCAGGTAGGATATATCCCAGGGATATTGCATCTCACGGATGGAACTGCGCTTCACCGGTCCGGTTTCTGCATCGTCGCGCGGCGGCCAGGCCGAGAGCTGCAATATTACATACTTACTGAAATCATCAATACTGGTGATCAGGCCGCCCATAGCGCCGTAGCTGCCATCGTGCAGCAGGTGCTGCTCTGCCCACTGCCCGTTGAGCCAGCGGTAACCATGGGCCAGCCGGTTTTCGGGCACACGAGTGTATTCCCAGTAAGTATGGCTCATGCCCAGCGGTTTCAGTATATGCCCGGTAATATAATTCTCATAGGTTTGGCCGGATACCTTTTTAATGATATAACCCAAGGTGGCAAAACCCAGGTTACTGTATTCGTAACCCGTGCCGGGATTGGTGGAAAATGATACACCTTTTTTATACAGGGCCAGCAGCTGCTCATCAGTATCGGCCAGCTGCCGGTCGCCCCAGGGGTTGTCTTCAGGGTAGCCTGCTGAGTGGGTAAGCAGATTGCGTATGGTTACCGGAGCGGCATCACGCGTAAGGTAATGCAGGTTTTTCATCTCCGGTATGTACAGGTAAGCCGGATCATCCAGTTTCAGCTTGCCCTCATCGCGCAGCTTCAGGATAGCCATTGCGGTAAAGCTTTTAGTCATGGAAGCAATGCGAAAGGCCGATTGCGGCGTTGCCGGTGTTTTGGAATCCACATGGGTATAACCCGCGGCACCGGCATATATCAGCCGGCCATCGGCTACAATACCGTACACCATGCCCGGCCAGTGATTCTGCCCGGCATAAGCCTTATACATCCGGTCGATAACCGGAATGGCGGCCTCAATTTTTTGCAGCCGGCTGCTATCGGTAAAGCGGGCAGGCTGGTAGGGCTGTGCAAAGGCAGCAAACCCAGGCAACAGCAGCAGGGCCATAAACAGTGGTGATAAGCGTTTCTTCAACATCGGGAAACAGATATATCACATATTTACAAAATTGCGGCGGTAATGACAACAACGATGACGTTTATTAACCTTAGTTTATATTGCCCGTGTACTCTGCATTAAACGTACCTGCCTGTTCAGTTCAGGTATAAACCAGTAAGTTTGTAGCATGGTAAGCATGGATATTTTTGAAAGTATAAGGCAACCTCAGTATTCTGTTTATTTAATACTCTTAAAGACTGTTTAAAGCAAAAAAACGTTGTCATTTCGAACGATAGTGAGAAATCTTCTGTGGACAGCCGGCTTTGCAAACAGTTCACTTGCCGGGCAAAGAGGATTTCTCACTATCGTTCGAAATGACAAGGCAGAGTTAAATAACTTTACTTAACCGTTTTTAGGCAGAATCTTAAGATATGATGGCGAATTGATTAATGAGATTCTTACCGCAAAGTTAATTAAACAATCTTAATGAATACCCCTGAACAGCCTGTCCCAGCGTATTTTGTGCAGGAAGGAGGCGTTATCATCCCAGCTCATCCAGATAAACAGGGCCTTGCCTACAATATGGTCTTCGGGTACAAAGCCCCAGTAGCGGGAGTCGGCCGAATCATGGCGGTTATCCCCCATCATCCAGTAATAATTCAATTTGAAGGTATAGTGATCGGTTGGCTGCCCGTTGATGGTAAAAACATTGCCCTTTACTGTAAGCTGGTTATGCTCATAAATCTCGATGGCACGCTTATAAACGGCTATATTATTACTGTCTAACTTAACCGTCCAGCCCTTTTTGGGGATGATGATCGGGCCGTAATTATCTGCATTCCATTTAAAGCGGTTATCATAGGGGAATATCTGCAAATCACGCTGACCTTTGGGAGCCATCACCGGCGTAACTGATTTAATATTGGAGTAGCCCCGCAACGCATTGGCCGAAGCTTTGGTCATGGTAGGGTTCGGGTTGCCCTCATACATGCTGATGTCCAGATCCTGCATAATCAGCGGGTTGATTTCCATAGCGCCGGTTGACTGGATGCTGTAATCGGTTTGCTCGCCCGGCGGGTTCGGGGCAGGTTTACCATTGACCATCACCTGCTCATCCACCACCGAAAGCGTATCGCCGGGGCCGCCCTGGCATCGTTTAATATAGTTTTCACGCTTGTCTACCGGCCTGTAAAACGGAGAGTCGGCCTCCATCGGATAATTGAACACCACTACATCGCCCTTTTTTACCGTGCTTAAACCAGGCAAACGGTAGTAAGGCAGCTTGATGCCATCCCAGTAGGCTTTGGTGCCCAGCACCGGCATGGTGTGGTGTGCAAACGGAAAGGCAATGGGTGTCATGGGCAAACGGGCGCCATAGTTTACCTTGCTTACAAACAAAAAATCGCCCACCAGCAGCGACCGCTCCATGGATGGTGTAGGTATAGTATAGGCTTCAATAAACAGCGTGCGGATTAAGGTAGCCGCCACAATGGCAAAAATAATGGCATCCGTCCACTCGCGGGCAGCGCTTTTTTTCTTTTTGGCAGGGGCGGTGTTTTTCCTGTTCCAGAATTTCCAGTTCATATAATAAATTGTGTGCTTATTCAGCATTAAAATCAAACATGGCGGTTACCGGGTAACAGCCTTTTCTTCCCTGTATCCATTCGGCAGCCAGCACCGCACCCAGGGCAAAGCCATTGCGGTTGTGTGCCGTATGCTTAAGCTCCAGGCTGTCCACATCCGAATCATAGATTACGGTATGGGTGCCGGGCACACTATCAATCCGGTGCGATTCAATCAGCAGCTGGTCCGCCGGGATGCTGATATCTTCATCAGCATCCGTACCGGTGCTCAGCACGTTCATCCATTTGTGCTTGCCGGTAATACCTTCCAGTATGCCCTCGGCAATGGTAATGGCGGTGCCGCTGGGCGAATCCAGTTTCTGGGTATGATGAATTTCCTCCACCTGTACCTCATAGTACGGATAATGGTTCATCAGCTTTGCCAGCATTTTGTTGACATGAAAAAAAATGTTAACGCCTACGCTGTAATTAGTGCCGTAAACCAGCGCGGCATCACTGCCCTGATACAGGGCTTGTACCTGCGGCAAATGCCCGTACCAGCCGGTAGTACCTACCACAACCGGCACACGGGCATCAAAGCATTGCTGTATGTTGTTCAAGGCAGTTGCGGGGGTACTGAACTCAATAGCAGCGTCGGCCTGCTGCAGGTTTTGAACAGTGAGCTCATGCGCATTGTCCTTATCTATCTTCAGCACAATCTGGTGGCCGCGGTTCAGGGCAATGCTTTCTATAATTCTGCCCATTTTGCCATAGCCCAATATTGCAATTTTCATTTCAGGGTAAAGCTTACTTTTAAAACAGGCGTAAATGTACCAATATTATTGTAACCGTACGAAGGCTGCGCCATGATGCCCGGCGAAACCCTCATACCGAAATTATTATCCATTGTATAGGAATGAATAAATTTCGACTGGATGTAGGCATCAATAATGTTAATGCCCCATACACCCGCAAAACCCAAAATACATAACTGAAAGTTACGGGACGCACCATCGGCTGCTGTTTGAAACACAGTGTAGCCTTGCGATGCAAAAGCCTGATATTGCGGCAGACCGGGCTGCCCGGCGCGCAGCGCCACAGCTTCGGCTTCATAAGAACGGTATTGATTACGGTTGTAAATAGCGTAATACCCCAGCGCGCCTAAGCCGCCATAAATTAAGGGCACTTTCCACCATTGATGATTATAGACCTGGCCCCAGCCCGGCATTTTTAAGGAACGCATTACGGCCGTATGCGGCAGGTGCGTACTATCGGGGTGGTAGGTTTTTTCCTTTACCGGTTTGGGTGCAAAGGGTTTGATTACAAAAGGCCTGGCGAGCGAGTCCTGCCGGTGGTTAAGGGAATCCCGCCTGCTGGTTTTAACCGTGTCAGGCTCTTGGGCAAAACAGCGCATGGTAAAAAACGAAGCAGCAAGGAAGATGATGAGGGCCTTATACATGCTACCAGTCCAGCATTTCTAATATACGGTTCAAATCATCTTCGGACAGGAAGGGAATTTCAATGCTGCCCTTACCTTCAGCGCCCATTTTAAGCTTTACCTGCGTGCTGAATTTGGATGCCAGGTCGTCCTGTATTCTCCGTACATGGTGCGAAAGCTGAACCGGCTGCTGCGGCTGCTTTTTTTGCGGCGCCTTTTGCAGCCCGCGCACCAGCTCTTCCACCTTGCGCACAGAGAGGCCCTGCTGCAAAATCTGCTGATGAATATACAGTTGCCTGGCCGGGTCATCCACCGTGATTAAAGCGCGGGCATGGCCCATACTGATATTCCCGTCGCGGATGGAAGCCTGAATATCGGGCGGCAGCTTTAACAGCCGCAGATAATTGGTAACAGTGGAGCGGTTTTTACTCACACGCTCGCCCAGTTCTTCCTGTTTTAAGTTGCATTCGTCCAGCATCCGCTGAAAGCTGAGCGCCACCTCAATGGCATTCAGGTTTTCGCGCTGTATGTTTTCAATCAGCGCCATTTCCAGCATTTGCTGGTCATTAGCCGTACGCACATAGGCCGGTACGGTTTTTAACCCGGCCAGCCTGGAGGCCCGCAGGCGCCGCTCGCCCGATATGAGCTGATAGGCATGTGCATTGATGCGGCGCACGGTAATGGGCTGTATGAGGCCCTGCAGCTTAATGGAACCGGCCAGATCCTGCATGGCATCCTGATCAAAATCAGTACGGGGCTGGTAGGGGTTTACCTCTATTTCGCTTATTTTTATTTCATTAACCGAGCCCAGGCTGCCGGCTTCGGGCACGGCAACAGGCGTTACGCTGCCCTTGGCGGGCATTACGCTAACTGAATCGTCCAGCAGGGCGCTTAATCCTTTTCCTAATGCTCTTTTTTTCTCTACGCTCATCGGGTACTTAAACAGTTACTGTATTTTGCTCGCCGGGTTCGCGCACCAGATTATTTTTCCGGATGATTTCGCGCGCCAGGTTTAAATAATTGATAGCCCCTTTACAGGTAGCATCGTGCATAATTACCGATACGCCAAAGCTCGGCGCTTCGCTCAGGCGGGTATTGCGCTGTATAATGGTTTCAAATACCAGGTCCTCAAAGTGAGTGCGCACCTCCTCTACCACCTGGTTCGAGAGGCGCAGCCTGACATCGTACATCGTTAACAGAATGCCTTCAATATCCAGCTGAGGGTTCAGCCTGTTCTGCACAATCTTGATGGTATTAAGCAGTTTGCCCAGGCCCTCCAGCGCAAAATATTCGCACTGTACCGGAATAATTACCGAGTTGGCCGCCGTCAGGGCATTGATGGTAATCAGGCCCAGGGAAGGAGAGCAGTCAATGATAATGAAATCGTAACGGTCCTTTACCTTGTCCAGCACGCCGCGCATTTTGTATTCGCGGTCGGTAAGGTTAATCATTTCTATTTCAGCCCCAACCAGGTCAATATGCGCAGGCAGCAAATCAAGGTTGGGTGTTTCTGTTTGCTGAATGGCATCATTAGGGTCAATTTGGTTAATGATGCATTCATATATGCTGTTTTTGATAGTGCGCGGATCAAAACCAATGCCCGATGTGGAGTTGGCCTGCGGGTCGGCATCAACCAGCAGGGTTTTATATTCGAGCACGGCCAAACTCGCAGCCAGGTTAATGGATGAAGTGGTTTTACCTACACCGCCCTTTTGATTAGCCAAAGCTATTATCTTACTCATTCTCTCTGTTCTCAGTTTTATATAACGCAAGGTAGTTAGCCCTAAACGAAAAGTAACACTAAAAATTTCTACTTTCGCTAAGTTTTTAACCGGCGTTAAAGATACGAATTTTAAAATCGCTTAATTCACAGCTTTTGCCAACTTACAAACATCCCGACATGGTAACCATCATTGCTTCCACCAACCGCCCGGGCAGCGCTACCCTTAAACTGGCCCGATATTATCAGCGCCGGCTGGAGGCAAAGGGTGTTGCGGCCAGCCTGTTATCGCTCACCGAACTGCCGGCCGATATTTTACAAACCGATATGTACGGCAAGCGCAGCGACGGGTTTAGGCCCCTGCAGCAATTAGTTACCCAAACACAAAAGTTTTTATTCATTATACCCGAATATAATGGCAGCTATCCCGGCGTGCTGAAACTGTTTATTGACTGCTGCGACTTTCCGGACAGTTTTTATGATAAGAAGGCCGCGCTGGTGGGGCACTCTACCGGCAAGTATGGCAACATACGCGGCATTGATCATTTTACCGGCGTATGTAACTACATGAATATGCATGTGCTGCCGCTCAAGCTGCACATCCCGGCTATACATAAGGAGCTTGACAGCGAAGGCAACCTGTTTCAGCCCGATACCTTAAAGTTTACGGAAGAGCAGCTGGATAAATTCATCAGCTATTGAGCCGAAGCTGCCTGTACCGCGGGCGCAAACAAATAACTTTGGCCGCAGGTTATTCGATAAGCCGCTATAACAGGCCGATTTATGACAAAACAGCATTTCTGGTATCTGACCGCGGGCGTAACGCTTGCACTCGCCTCCTGCTCTCAGCACAAACCCGACCCCAGCCGGGCCGACCAGTTAACCGATAACAGCCGGCAGCGGGTAAACCTGCCGGCACCGTATCAAAGCAAGTCAGTGCGTAATTACTGTAAGGTGATTGGCTGGGCAAACGGGACAGTACCTGCCGCGCCCGCAGGTTTCAAAGTAACCTCCTATGCCGACGGACTGGATAACCCCCGCAATATCTATGTAGCGCCCTCAGGCGATGTTTTTGTTTCGCAGGCCAACACAGAAGCAAAGGGAGTAAAAAAACTTGGCGCTAACCTTACCGCGGTTGGCAAGTCGCAAAAGCTGGGTAAAAGCGCCAACAACATTATATTGCTGCGCGATACCAACGGCGATGGGCTGCCGGATTTAAAAACAGTATTTCTGAGTAACCTCAACCAGCCCTATGGTATGCTCATTGCAGGCAACAGCTTCTATGTGGCCAATACCGATGGCTTGTGGAAATACCCTTACACTGCGGGGCAAACCAAAATTACCGTGCCCGGCACCATGATTGTAAGCCTGCCGGCCGGAGGCTACAATAATCACTGGACGCGCAATTTGCGGCTGAGCCCTGATGGCAGGCACCTGTTTATTGCCGTAGGTTCGGGTACCAACATTGCTGAGCACGGCATGGCAGTGGAAAAAAGGCGGGCTGATGTGTTGATTACCGATCTGGATGGCCGGAACGAGCATATTTATGCCGCCGGATTGCGCAACCCTGCAGGCATAGCTGTTGAGCCGGTTACCAAAACTTTATGGTCTGCCGTAAATGAGCGCGATGAACTGGGCGACGAACTGGTGCCCGATTACCTGACCAGCGTACAGCAGGGCGGCTTTTATGGATGGCCCTATAGCTACTGGGGCAGGCATACCGACCCCCGGGTTAAGGCACAGCGCCCCGACCTGGTGCAGAAAGCCATTGTGCCCGATGTTGCCCTCGGTGCGCATACAGCCTCCCTCGGCCTGGCATTTTATACCGGCAACCGGTTTCCGAAAGGATACCGGAATGGCGCTTACATCGGGCAGCATGGTTCATGGAACCGCTCCAGGCTATCGGGCTATAAAGTGGTATTTGTTCCGTTTGCCCAAGGCAAACCCAGCGGTAAGCCGCAGGATTTTTTAACCGGCTTTATGGCTGATACTGCCAAGAATGAAGTACACGGCCGCCCGGTAGAAATAGCCGTAGCTAAAGACGGCGCCTTATTAGTGGCCGACGACAGCGGCAACCACATCTGGCGGGTAAGCCCGGCTAAGTAATATATTTAGCTTGCTCAGGCCGGATTAGTTACTTTTACCGGCGGAATGCCCCCGCTGCAGCTATGGTAAAAAGTTATGTTATCCTTTTATTGCTTCTTACCGGTCAGCTCCGGGTTTGGGCACAGAACCCTGTACCGGCCCGACAAGATACGGCCAGGCGTGATACCCTGCGCCAGTTGCAGCAGGTAGTTATTCATGGCTACCTGTCCGACCAGCCGGCGCTGAGCGTACCGGCTTCTGTGGGTACGCTCAGCGCAGGGCAATTAAAGCTGCAGCCCAGCCTGTCGTTAGTACCGGCCTTAAATACCATACCCGGGGTAAGGATGGAAGAGCGTACGCCGGGCAGTTATCGCCTGTCTATCCGCGGCAGCCTGCTGCGCTCGCCCTTTGGCATCCGCGATGTGAAAATATATTTTGATGATTTGCCCCTTACCGATGCCGGGGGAAACACGTACCTGAACGCGATTGATTTTAACAGCATACAGGGCATTGAAGTGCTGAAAGGGCCCGACGGAAGCCTTTTCGGTGCCAATTCGGGCGGGGTGGTACTGATCAGCCCTGTAAACCGGGCGGATACGGGCAATTATGCCGCCGCAGGCATTAACGGCGGCTCGTACGGTTTACTGCACGAAAACATTGCAGTGCAGCACCAGTGGCAGCACAACCAGCTAACCATCAATCAGGCCTACCAAACTTACGATGGTTACCGCGATCATAGTTATATGTACCGCCATTACCTGCAGGCGGCGGATAAATTCAATTACGGCCGTAAAAATCAGCTGCGCATCCTGGGTTTTTATTCCGACTTGAACTACCAGACACCGGGCGGCTTAACCCTGAGCCAGGCGCTGGCCAATCCGCAGGCAGCCCGGCCGCCAACCGCTACCCTGCCGGGCGCTATACAGCAGCATCTGGACATTGATACCAAAATTATTTACGGCGGCGCTGTAAACGAGATCAGCATCGCCCCTGGTTTAAGGAATGTAACCGCTGTTTACGGCTCACATGTTGATTTTAACAACCCGTTTATTACCAATTATGAGCAGCGCAGCGAAAATACTTACGGCTTCCGCAGCTACTTGATATGGGCGGGCGGGCGGCACCCTGATTACAACTGGCAAGCCAACGCCGGTATTGAATGGCAGCAAACCAATTCCATTATCGGCAATTATGGCAACCGCCAGGGCATCAGGGATACGGCGCAGACCATTGACAACATCCATAATAATCAGCATTTTGTTTTCGCCCGCTTTACCAGCAATGTTTACAGGCGCCTGCACCTTGAAGCAGCGTTAAGCCTGAATTACTATGGTTATGATTTTAAAAACATTTATCCGCTCGGCCAGCCCGGCTTTACCAGCCGCAGCTTCACGCCGGCGTTAATGCCAAGAGTGGCCTTGTCTTATCAAATCACGGGTAATTTTATATGGCGGGCATCGGTGAGCCGGGGCTACTCCCCTCCTGCCATTGCCGAGGTACGGCCCACTGATAATGTCATTAATACCAGCCTCCAGGCCCAGTATGGCTGGAACTATGAAACAGGCTTCCGCCTGCGTAACCGGGATGAAACGCTGCTGCTGGATGCCTCTGTTTTTTATTATCGCCTGCAAAATGCTATTGTAAGGCGGCTGCACCCTGATGAAACCGAATACTATATAAATGCCGGCGGCACCAGGCAGCCGGGCCTGGAGGCCAATTTTAACTGGTGGGTTATCCGCCAGCATACAGGCGGCTTTATTCGCGGCCTGCAATTTAATGAAGGTTATACACTCAGCAAATTCCGGTTCAGCAACTACCAGGCATCCGGCGCCGACTATTCGGGCAACGCCCTTACCGGCGTACCGGCTCAGGTAGCTGTAAGCAGTATGCAGTTACGGTTTCCGCAAAGCTTTTACCTGTTTGTGCAGCACAATTATACCGCCCGCATTCCGCTTAATGATGCCGGTACAGCTTATGCGGCACACTATAATTTGTTGCAGGCCAAAGCGGGCTGGCAGCGCCGTTTAAGCAAACATTATGTAATTGAACTTTATGCAGGCGCCGACAACCTGCTCAATGAGCACTACAGCCTGGGCAATGATTTGAATGCAGTAGGCAACCGCTATTACAACCCCGCGCCGCTGCGAAATTATTACGCGGGAGGCAGTGTGCGGTTTTAGCGGATAGCCCCACCCAAAACCTCCGCGGAAGGAAGAGCCTTATAAAATCTTTACTTAAAAGTTTCCCCTGCCGGGGGATATTCAAAGGGGGCTGGTTCCTGCTTCGCTATATATAGTAAGTATAATAAGGTGCATGATATGGATACCTTGGTTATTTAAACCTGTTTCTGTACGCAATACGGGGGCGTTGCAAACGCGAAACAGAATTAAGCGCTCATTTGGAAACGAGCGCAATTTTATAGCGCAATTTCTTCTAATAGTACAGGTGTACTATTATTGGTATAATTAACCTACCCGTTCAGCAACCGCAGCACATCCAGCTTATCCTGCCCTAACTGCTCCTTTAAGGCGTTGAGCGAAGTGAACTTAACATCATGCCTCACGAAATGCTGAAAGTGCATACGCACGGTTTGGTTGTAAATATCATCACCAAAATCAAAAATATTCACCTCAATATTGCGCGACATGCCGTTGATGGTAGGGCGATGCCCGATGTAGGCCATACCCTGGTAGCTTTTGCCGGCAACGTCAATGGTTACGGCAAAAATACCGTCTGCAGGTATCAGCTTATAGGCCTCTGCAACAAACAGGTTGGCGGTTGGGTAGCCGATGGTGCGCCCGATCTGGTCGCCCCGGATAACCTTGCCGGTGATAAAAAAGGAATAACCCAAACATGAGTTAGCCAGTTGAATATCTGCCCCGAGCAGGGCTTCGCGGATGCGGGTGGAACTGATGGCCACTTCGTTGATATCCTGTTCCGGTATTTCCTGCAGGGTAAAGTTATACAGCGGGGCAGCGGCTTCCATTTCGGCCAGGCCGCCCCTGCGGTCCTTGCCAAAGCGGTGGTCGTAACCGATAACCACAGTTTTAGCGCCTATCTTTTCTGCCAGAATCTCACGGATATAATCCTCAGCCAGCTGGTTGGAAAAATCGCGGGAAAAAGGAGTAATGATCAGGTGGTCAATGCCGGCCTGCTCCAGCAGTTCTGCACGTTCGTTAATCGTATTGATTAATTTCAGTTCGTGGTCTTCGGGGTGCAGTATCATCCGCGGATGCGGAAAAAAGGTAAGCAGCACGGTTTCGCCGCCGGTAGCCAGCGCTGTTTGCTTCAGGCCGGCTGCAATTTTCCGGTGGCCGATGTGTACACCGTCAAAGGTACCAATGGTAACCACGGCGTTGCTGACCGGCTTAAACTCATCAATGTGATGATAAATTTTCATAAACAATAGGCAGGCAGCGCCTGCGGCGCAAAAATAACTTATTTCTGCATTTCGGCCCCAACTTTTAATTCGCGGATTAAGGTTACCAGTTCCATGACCTCCCAGGCGTCGGCTACCCTGAAACTGCCGCTGCGCGTGCGCCTTAATTTCGACAGATAAGCGCCGTTGCTGAGCGCCCTGCCAAAATCGTGCACCAGCGAGCGGATGTAGGTTCCCTTGCTGCATACCACCCTGAAGTCAACTTCGGGCAATTCAATACGGGTAAGTTCAAATTCGCTGATGGTAACCCTGCGCAGGCGCAGCTCTACCTCCTCGCCCCGGCGGGCCTTCTCATACAAACGTTCACCGTCAATCTTTACTGCCGAGTGTGCAGGCGGATACTGCTGAATGTCGCCAATGAACTGCCTGCAATTATCGCGCAGCTGCTGTTCCGTTAAGTGGCTGATGTCGAAATGCCGGTCAGGCTCCGTCTCCATGTCATAGGATGGTGTTACGGCCCCAAGTGTCATAGTACCGGTATATTCCTTTTCCTCAGCCTGGAAGGTATCTATCTGCTTGGTGAGCTTACCCGTACATACAATGAGCAAACCGGTAGCCAGCGGATCAAGCGTGCCGGCGTGGCCCACCTTTAATTTTAAGGGCTTAAAGGCATTGCGCACCTTGCCTACAATGTCAAAACTGGTCCAGCGGTAAGGCTTGTTGATCAGGAGCATCTCGCCCTGTATAAAATCTTCAATAGTGAACTTGCGCATTGCCCTTCCGGCCTTCCCTGCCGGGAAGGCTTTACCTTAAATTATAAATTTATCTAATTTGTAATACAGCTGTTTACCTAAAACCCTTTGCGTTGGAAAAAATCAGCAGAATCCTTACGCCACCAAATGCCCGGTGTAATACAGCCCGATTACAAACAAGCCGGCAATGATGCGGTAAACGCCAAACAGCCGGAAGCCCCTGCGTTCTAAAAAAGTAATAAATGTGCGGATAGCCAGCATAGCTACTATGAACGCAATTACGCTGCCGATGATTAAAAACTTAATATCCTGATGAATTTCGGCAGCCGGAATGTGGCCGTGCTTATAGGTGTCGTACAAATCCTTGAGGGTTGCGCCGAACATGGTAGGTACCGCCAGAAAGAAGGAAAACTCGGCAGCAGCCGTACGGCTCAGCTTTTGCGACATGCCGCCCACAATAGTAGCTGCCGAACGCGACACTCCCGGAATGATAGCCAGGCACTGAAACACCCCGATTTTAAAGGCGGTTACATAATTAATTCCCTTTTCCTCCTTAATTGCAGGGCGGTTAAACCATTGATCTACAAAAAGCAGGATGATACCGCCTATGATAAAGGCATAGGCAACCACCAGCGGGCTTTCCAGCAGCTTGTCAATGTGCTTTTTCAAAAGCACTCCTGCAATAACTGCCGGTATAACGGCAATAACCAGCTTGATATAAAAATCAACAGAGCGTACAAACCTTTTGAAATACAGCACCACCACAGCCAGGATGGCGCCTAACTGGATAACCACTTCAAACAGCTTTACAAACTCATCCCTGCCAATGCCCATCAGGGCGCTGGCTACCACCATATGCCCGGTTGAGGATACAGGCAAAAACTCCGTAAGGCCCTCAATAATAGCCAGGATAATAACGTGAAAAAGGTTCATGCCTTTGCTGCCGGCTTTTTAAGTATGGAGTAAAAGCCCAAGGCAAAACCGGCCAGCACTACAATGGGCGCCAGTACAATTTTAGTATTGCTGTAAATATCGGTATTACCGCTCATCAGCAAAAAACCTAAGGCTACCACAATTACACTGGCAGCCAGCAACTGGTAATTGGCTTTGGCAAACACAAAGTTTACCGGCTGTGCAGGATCGGCTGCCCGGCCTGGCGCGGCATAGGTTTTCAGGGGCTTGTTGAATGGTTGTGCCATAATATTAACGGTATAAATCGTATATTTTTAAACGTAGAAATCGGTTAACGGCCAGGTAAGTGCTCAGGGCCGAAATAAAGATACCCAGGCCAATAACTATTAAAAATACCAGGCCGAATTCGGTAAGATTTTGCAGCACTACCAGGTCGGGTATCTGCTGGGTGGCCAGGTATAAGGTTCCCATCAGGATGATGATGGCAATTAATGCGCCCAGCAGGCCGTGCCATATACCGTACAGCAAGAACGGCTTGCGGATAAACCCCTTAGTGGCCCCTACCAGCTGCATCGATTTAATGAGAAAGCGCTGCGAGTAAATAGACAGCCTGATGGTATTATTGATCAATGCAATGGATACCACCATGAAAATGGCAGCAAAAGCCAGAATAACCAGACTGATGGAACCGATGTTTTTATTCATGATATCCACCAGCGACTGCTGATATTTTACCTCCTTGATAAGCGGGTTTTTCAGCAGCTCGGTTTTGAATTTCGCCAGGTCGGCATTGTTGGCATAATCGGCCTTGATATACACATCAATGGATTGCGATAAGGGGTTAACGCCTAAAAACTTTACAAAGTCCTCGCCCAGATCCTTTTGCAGGTTGCGGGCGGCCAGCTCCTTGCTTACATACTGGCTTTGCTTTACATAGGGGTTGGCATCCAGTTGCTTCTGCAGCTGCAGCACATCGGTTTCATGTGCGCTTTCGTCCACAAATACATTTACCACCATGTTTTCCTTAATGTACCTCGATAGGTTATTGGCATGCACCAGTATCAAGCCCAGCAAGCCTACCATCAGCAACACCATAGCAATGCCAAATACGGTGGAAATGTATATGGCCTTTGTTTTTTTGGCAGATGTACTGGCTTCAAATTCTTCCATGGCTGTAACCTTATTAAACTGCGAAAATAGCAAACGCGCCTTAAAGGTAAAACTAAAATAATGTTTATTATCGGCAGGGAAGTTTTTTAACAGTAATTAACTTTTGGGTGAGCAGCGCGCAGCTTATATAACGTTTGGGGTATTGAGGTTGTGCCGATTTGATTAATTACCATGCACAATTCTCTCATTCACCGGCTCACTCGTTATATTTGACTCATCTATGCCTAAAATGAACCTGGATAAGCAGGAAAGCGAGTTTCTGGACCGGATGATTTCCTTTTGGGAAGAAGGCCGCCTGCTGAATGATGACCAGGCCAGAGAACTGCGCGGATCCTATGAAACCAAGGGATTCGACTGGATGCGGCTGGCTAAATACTCCTTTTGGGTTGCACTGCTGTGCGGCGGTATTGCCTTTGCCTCCCTGCTGGTGGACGACCGGATTGTGCGCTGGCTTAAAAACCTGTATTATACGCCTGATATTATTATCAGCATCAGCTCGGGCGTGCTGGCCGCCTGCCTGTTTTACATCGGCCGCCGGCGCGAGATGCGGTACCCGAAGCAGGTATTCAGTAATGAGGCTGTTACCTTTACCGGCATTTTGTTTACCGCCTGCTGCATTGGCTACCTGGGTAAAACCTTTGATAATGGCTCAGGGCATTTCTCCCTCTTGTTCCTGCTCTCGGTTTTTGTTTATGGCTTTTTGGGGCAGAAATTAAATTCAAGGTTGATCTGGCTGTTTGCCTTAATTTCATTAGGCAGCTGGTTTGGCACTGAAACCGGTTACCAAACCAAATGGAGCTACTATTTTTTGGGGATGAACTATCCGCTGCGCTTTGTATTGTTCGGCATGGTGCTGGTTGCGGCTTGTTACGTTTTGAGAACGCGCCGGTGGTTTGCCCGTTTTTACGAGCTTACCTATGTGGTCGGCCTCACCTATTTGTTTTTATCGCTGTGGATGCTGAGCATTTTCGGCAATTACGGCCACCTGGAGCAGTGGCTGCTGGTTAAGCAGATTACGCTGTATTACTGGGGACTGATTGCATTGGCTATTGCCGGCGGGTTCCTTTTCTTCGGCTTAAAAACCAAGGATGTGATTGCACGTGAGTTTGGCATCACCTTTTTGCTTATCTTTTTATACACTAAATACTTTGAATATTTGTGGCAGCACATTCCTTACACCCTGTTCTTTTCCATCCTGGCCGTTTCCTTCTGGCTCATTGGCCGCAAGGCGGAAAAGATCTGGAACCTGCGGACGGTGCCGGAAGATTGATCAGTAACTTACAATTCACTTTATCGAAATATGAAAACCTCCAACAGAAGAAGATTCATAACCACCGCGGCTGCGCTGGCAGCAGGTACGGCCGCCTCGGCGATGCCTTTGAACAA
>CAXTAP010000065.1:0-1573 GCA_964241965.1 uncultured Mucilaginibacter sp. | reverse complement strand
TACGGTCACCTGTGGGAAAAGGTAGTAGTTTATGATGCGGTGGATGCCTGATGATTTGATTGCCCCTTAACGATGCCATACCAGCAGGTACACCTGCTTGATCAGATGATAGCCGGCAAAGGCAAAAAAAAGCAGTGCAATGCTTTTATTGATAATCTGTGTGCTGAGCGCAAACCTGTCCTGAATATATTTGGCCGATCTGGCATAGACAAACAAGCACGCAAATGCGCCTGCGGCAGAGCCCATGCTGAAGATAATCAGGGCGAACTGACCGCTCAGTATCCAGCCGTGCGATATAACGTAGGTACCGGCAATCATCCAGAACGGAATCTGCATGGGGTTTAAAAACCCTAACAGCAAACCATAACGTATGCTTTCCTTATCGGAGTAATTGGTTTTGGGCGGGTTATTCCGGTTAATCCAAGTAATGGTGCCGAGTGTGCCGAAAAGTATCACCATCACCCAGTCGATAATGGTATTGATGTGCACCTGCTGCGACAGCCATTTGGCTGCATGAATGATAAAGAATGTGAAAAAGAACTCTACGCACGAGAACGCGGTAATGAACTTCAGCGCCTGCTTTATGCCGCGGTTAATGGCAAGCTGCACCAGTGTAAGGTTGATATTACCCGGCGGTATGTAGCCAATAAAATTGACCACCAGGCCGATAAAGAAGGTTAAAAAGATCATTGGTCAAAAATAATCAGGTTTTTGAATTTTCTGCACCGGTATCGATATAGCTACGCTCAAATTAGATTTACTTTGCAAAAAATTAAAGCATGCCTGCCCAACGTATTGTATCCCTGCTGCCTGCCGCTACCGAAATTGTTTGCGCCCTCGGTTTAGAGCACCGGCTGGTTGGCCGCTCGCACGAGTGTGACTACCCGGAACGCGTAAAGGCCCTGCCGGTATGCTCGGAAGCCAACCTGGCCGATAACCTGAGCAGCCCGGAGATCGATCGCAGGGTAAAGGAGATATTAGCCGATGCCTTATCAGTGTACACCGTTAACCGGGAAGTGATCAAGGGCCTGCAGCCTGATGTGGTGATTACCCAGGCGCAATGCGAAGTCTGCGCCGTATCATTGCCCGAAGTGGAGCAGGCGCTGGATAATTACCTTGAAAAACCCGCTCATATTATTTCGCTGCAGCCGGCAGTGCTGAACGATATATTTGATAACATTACCGAAGCAGCGCAGGCGTTGCAGGTACGCAGACAGGGGGATATTTTAGTGGAAGAATTACAGGAACGACTGGACCTGATACGCCATAAGCTCAAATTTATAGAAAACAAGCCCTCTGTAGCCTGTATTGAATGGCTGGACCCCTTGATGATATCCGGCAACTGGATACCGGAACTGGTAGAGATTGCAGGCGGACAACCCGTACTGGCACAGCAGGGACAGCATTCGCCTTATATTGAATGGGCTGATTTGCGATTGCAGGATCCGGACATCATGGTGCTGATGCCCTGCGGGTTCTCCATCGGGCGCACACTGGCTGAAATAGATACCTTGCTGCAGCTGCCCGGTTTTACTGATTTACAGGCCGTAAAGAACAAGCGCCTGTATATTGC
>CAXTAP010000064.1:0-20205 GCA_964241965.1 uncultured Mucilaginibacter sp. | reverse complement strand
TATGCTTCTGAGCTATCCGCTGTTCGAGCTTTGGATACTGCCGCCTGAACATAGCATAACGCTCCTCGGCTGATCTGGATAAATTTGAGTTGATGCGCCGCTGATACAAGCTGAAACCATTCTGCATCAGTATCCTGAAAAAGCGCTCAAGTTTGGGCACTTCTCTGAACAACTGTTCTAATGCAGGGTGGCTAATGCAGATTACCTCAGTATCCTCCAGTGCGCTGATGTTATAAAATGCCGGCAACTGTGAGGAAAAACTGGCTATATCGGCAGCCCACCAGTTTTCCGGGCAAAAAAGGAGGTTATGCTCCCTGCCTTCCTCATCCCTGTTAAAAACGCGCAGGCAGCCTTTATTTACAAAATAAAGGCTGCGGCAGGTATGCCCGGCCTGGAGCAGACTGCCATTTTTTTTAATAGCTGCAACCTGCAGCGCGGTAACTACAAGCGCTGCTTCGGCAGGGCTTAAATCAACATGCAGGGCAAAGTTTGCCAGTATATCATCAAACATAATTGCTGTAAATCCTTACGGAATAAAACCTACAATTGCCGTTATTTTATTGTCGTTATTATACTCCAGATAATCCCGGCCTGCCAGCACCCCTTTCCCCGGAATGTTGATGCCCCAGCTGTAATGGCAGCTGTGATCAAAAAATTCAGGGGCTGTCAGTATGGAAAATGTTCTGCCGGGTACCTTTTCGTACGATGCCATAATTAATTTAACCAGTTCATCAACTCCTTGAATGGTTGGCGTTTGCCTGTCCTTGTAAGTAATTTCTTCGGCGCAGCATCTGGCAAGGGCTGCTTTGATAGTCTCAGGTGTTTTCTCGTCCCAGGCACCTACGTAGCTGGTAACGGTTGCTGTAATGTTTTCCATACCGCAAAACAACGGCGATATTACCTGAAAAAAATTAAAGTAGTTTTATAAATTCAAAAAGCTGCTTATCGGGCGGCCGGTGTTATACACCATTTTATATTCGGCTATAGTTATTTTATAATTAGATAGCGGTGCAGCAGCAGTAAATCAACTTTGTGCAAAGGTCTTAGTCAGATTGCCTTTTCATCATTGCGCAACTTTCTCACAACTAATTTTCCACACCCCTGTTACTTACAGCGGGTTCATTTTCAGAATCGTACCTTTTTGAATCACAATATTTTACGGTAAATCAATATCCTGCTGATTAACCAGGCAGCTTACTTTAATCAACAATTTACGTTTACTAATGCCTGCCGGAAGCAGGGTTGCTCCAAAACTTTTTTCCGCCTGCTGCATTTCTTCGGTAATTATGGAAAGAAATATACTACCGGGCACGGCTTATCCGCTTGGCGCCACTTGGGATGGCAAGGGCGTAAACTTTGCCTTATACTCGGCCCACGCCACTGGGGTGGACTTATGCTTGTTTAACAGCGAAAAAAATGAGGAAGAAGCCGAAAAGATAGAGCTTACCGAACGTACGCACCAGATATGGCATGCCTACGTGCCCGACATACAACCCGGGCAGCTATATGGCTACCGGGTGCACGGCCCCTACGAGCCCGGAAACGGGCAGCGTTATAATGCCAACAAACTGCTGATTGACCCCTATGCTAAGGCTATAGCCGGCGTTATTGAATGGAACGAAACGCTGTTTGGCTATGATGTTAACAGCGAGGATAAGGATTTAAGCTTCAGCGGGGCCGACAGCAGCCGCTACCTGCCCAAAAGCGTGGTAATTAACCCTGAATATGATTGGGAGGACGACCGCCTGCCGCAAGTTGAGCTTACCGAAACTATTATTTATGAGGCCCACGTTAAGGGCTTTACCAAATTGAACCCTGACATTCCGGAAAACATCAGGGGTACCTATGCGGCCATCGCCCATCCGGCCACGCTCAATTATTTAAAGGAGCTGGGTATTACGGCCCTCGAGCTGCTGCCGGTGCACCACTTTGTAACCGACCAGCACCTGCATGAGCAGGGCTTAACCAACTATTGGGGTTACAACACCATAGGCTTTTTGGCGCCCGATGCCCGCTATTCTGCCAGCGGTATATGCGGCGAGCAGGTAATTGAGTTTAAGGATATGGTAAAGGCGCTGCACCAGGCAGGCATTGAGGTTATACTCGATGTAGTGTACAACCATACGGCCGAAGGCAATGAGCTGGGGCCTACCCTATCCTTAAAGGGCGCTGACAATGAAGATTATTACCGCCTGGCCGAAGAAAACAAGCGTTATTATGTGGATTATACCGGCACCGGCAATACCTTAAACGCACAGCTGCCCAACGTGTTAAGGCTCATTATGGATAGCCTGCGCTACTGGATTACCGAAATGCATGTTGATGGTTTCCGGTTCGACCTGGCCTCTACCCTGGCGCGTGAACTGAAGGATGTGAATCAGCTAAGCTCATTCTTTGAAATCATTTACCAGGATCCCGTTATTTCGCAGGTAAAGCTTATTGCCGAACCCTGGGATGTGGGCGAAGGCGGTTACCAGGTGGGCAAGTTTCCGCCGGGGTGGGCCGAGTGGAACGGCAAGTACCGTGATAACATACGCGACTACTGGCGCGGGGCCGACAGTATGCTGGCCGAGTTTGCCCAGCGCTTTACCGGCAGCGCCGATTTGTATGAGGATGATGCCCGCCACCCTTCAGCCAGTATAAACTTCATCACCGCGCACGATGGCTTTACCCTGAATGATCTGGTGAGCTATAATGATAAGCATAATGATGCCAACGGCGAGAACAATCAGGATGGCGACAATAACAACCGTTCCTGCAATTACGGAGCCGAGGGGCCTACTGATGATGCAGAAATTAACAGGATAAGGGAGCAGCAGAAGAAGAACTTCTTAGCCACCCTGTTTTTATCGCAGGGCGTACCCATGCTGGTGGCCGGCGATGAATTGAGCCGCACGCAGCAGGGCAACAACAATGCCTACTGCCAGGATAATGAAATATCATGGCTGGACTGGGGCAAGGCCGACCAAAGCCTGATTGCATTTACCAAAAATCTGATTAAGCTGCGCAAGGAGCATCCGGCCTTCCGCCGGAGGCGCTGGTTCAGAGGCACCATTACTGAAGGCCGGGTGGAAGATATTGCCTGGTTTTTGCCCGAAGGCGCGCAAATGGATGATGAGCACTGGAATACGCATTTTGCAAAATCACTGGCCATATTCATTAACGGCGATGCCCTGCACACCCGCGATGCCGAGGGGAACGACATGGTTGACGACCGCTATTATGTTATCTTCAATGCTTACCACGAGCCTATAGAATACCAGTTGCCGCCATCACCGGCCTATGCACCCAACTGGACCAAAATTTTAGATACCGCCAAGGATGATTTGTCAAAAAAGGAAGTATGCAAGGCCGGGGACATCATCAAGGTGCTGGGCCGTGCCGTAGTTGTATTAAGTTATCATGATGCGCAACATGAGCAATCCAACGCTTAAGGGGCTTCGCCCCGGTGTCGGCCTCCATGCAAACAATGAGGCTGATGTGCTGCTTTGGGCGCCCGCTGCTGAAACCGCAGGCCTTATGCTGTGCAGCAGCGGCGAGGTATTGCCGCTGCTGCAGCAAACCTACGGTTACTGGAGCCTGAGCACCAGCCGGCTTAAACCGGGCGACCGGTATAAATTTGTACTGGATGGTAAAGATGATCTGCCCGACCCGGCCTCGCTGAGCCAGCCCGAGGGCGTTCACGGCGCCTCTGCGGTAGTTGACCTGCGCAGTTTCCGGTGGTCTGATGAGCACTGGCTGAATATCCCGCAGCAGGAGTACATTTTGTACGAGCTGCATACCGGCGCCTTTACGCCCGAAGGCACCTTTGCCGGCATAGAGCAAAAGCTGGATCATCTGCTCAGCCTGGGCATCAACGCCATTGAAATTATGCCGGTGGCACAGTTTCCGGGCGGACGCAACTGGGGGTACGACGGTGTATTTCCCTACGCTGTGCAAAATTCCTACGGCGGTGCCGAAGGCTTGCAGCGCCTGGTAAATGCCTGCCACCAAAAGGGGCTGGCAGTAGTGCTTGATGTGGTTTACAATCACATCGGCCCCGAAGGCAACTACTTCGGGCGGTTCGGCAAATACTTTACCGATAAGTACCACACACCCTGGGGCGATGCCGTTAACGTGGATGACGAGTGGAGCGATGGCGTGCGCAACTACCTGATACAAAATGCCCTGATGTGGTTTCGCGATTTTCATATTGATGCCCTGCGGATGGATGCCGTGCACGCCATCAAGGATTTTGGCGCTGAGCATATATTAAGTGAGCTTCGCACCGCTGTTAATGAACTGAACCAGAAAACAGGCAAGCCCCATTACCTCATTGCCGAATGTGATTTAAACGATGTAAGGTACATCAACCCGCAAAGCCGGGCCGGCTATGGTATGGATGCGCAGTGGATTGATGAATTTCACCATGCCCTGCGCATTGCGGCAGGCGGCGAACGCAGCGGCTATTACCAGGATTTTAACGGCATAGCCGACCTGGCTAAATCCTACCGGGACGCCTATGTATATGATGGGCAGTACTCGCCCCACCGGCTTAAAACATTCGGCAGCAAGGCTGCTGATCATCCCGGTCAGCAGTTTGTGGTTTTTTCACAAAACCATGATCAGGTAGGCAACCGTATGCTGGGCGAACGCAGCAGCGCCCTGTTCGGCTTTGAAATGCAAAAGCTGATGGCAGGCGCCGTACTTACCGCCCCTTACCTGCCCATGCTGTTTATGGGCGAAGAGTGGAGCGAACCGCACCCCTTCCTCTACTTTGTGAGCCATACCGACCCTGAACTGGCTGAGGCCGTACGCAAGGGCCGCAAGGAAGAGTTTGCCGCATTTCACGCCGAAGGCGAAGCTCCCGATCCTATGGATACCGGCACCTTTGAGCAGTCCAAACTGCAATGGAATCTGCTGACTGAAGGATTGCACAAAACCATGCTCGGTTTTTATAAGCAGCTGATTGCCGTACGCAGGCAAAGCCCGGCCCTGCGCAGCCTGAACCGCAGGCAGCTAACTGTAACTTGTAACGAAGCGGCACAAACGCTCACCTTACACCGCTGGCAGGGGGAAGATGATGCCGTAACCCTGATGAATTTTTCGAACCAGGCTCAGAAAATCCGGCTGCCCGACACAAAAACCGGCTGGAGCCTGTTACTCAATTCGGCCGCCGATGAATGGGGCGGCCCCGGTGATGCCCTGCGCCACGATTTGGATGTTACAGTGCAGCCGCAGTCGTTTACCATATTTAATTGACTCATACCAGCTTAACTATGTGTCATTGCGAGGAACGAAGCAACCTCGTCATTTATAGGGCGGATAAGTACAGCTATGCGTTTGCTTCGTCGTTCCTCCCCGCCATGGCAACTGTTATTTATCTATAATATATTTAAACACGCTCTAAACATTTATAGTTCAAACCCACTTAATACAACGCCATGTTCAATCCGGTTGCTACCTATCGCCTGCAATTCAACCAAACGTTTACATTTACGCATCTGGAAAGCCTCATCGCTTATTTGCAGCAGTTGGGAGTGAGTACCATATATGCCGCACCCGTTTTTGAGGCGGCACCCGGCAGCACCCATGGTTATGATGGTGTAAATCCGCACCGCATCAATCCTGAAATTGGCACCGAAGAGCAGTTAACTCAGATCAGCGCCGCCCTGAAGGCGCAAAACATGGGCTGGCTGCAGGATATAGTGCCTAATCATATGGGCTACCACTTCAATAACCCCTGGCTGACGGATGTACTGGAGAAAGGCCGACTGTCGGCCTATGCTGACTATTTTGATGCAGCCTGGGCAAGCGACCTGTTTAACGAGGAGCGCATCATGGCGCCCTTTTTAGGCAGCGCCCTTAACCGTGTTATTGAGGGCGGAGAGCTAACCATTATTTACCAGGGTAATCAGTTGCTGTTTAAATATTATGATAACACCTGGCCGCTTCATCCTAAAAGTTATCAGCGGGTTTTAGGTGCAGTCAAATCCAAAAACCAGCAGCTGCAGCCGCTGCTTCATGAGCTGGCAACGCTGCTTGCCAGTGCCGCTGCAGATTTCGGCCCGCGCTGGGACGACTTTAAGCAAACCCTAAACACCTTTGCCGCAGGCCGTGCCGGTAAGGATAGTTTAAACAGGTGCCTGGCCGCTGTCAATAACAGCACCGATGCTATTGAAGATATTGCCAAGGAACAGGTGTACCGCCTGTGCAGTTATGAGGAAACCGACCAGCACATCAATTACCGCCGGTTCTTTACCGTGAACAGCCTCATCTGCCTCAATATTCAGCATCAGCAGGTGTTTGATGATTTTCATCAGTATGTCAGGAAGCTGACCGGCGCCGGCATCTTTCAGGGCCTGCGGATTGATCATATCGACGGCCTTTACAACCCCGGCCGGTACCTGGGCCGCCTGCGTGATCTGGCCGGTGAGGAAACCTACATTGTTGCCGAAAAGATACTGGAAAAGGGCGAACATATGCCTCAGCAATGGCCGGTACAAGGCAGCACCGGTTACGATTTTCTGGCCTTGGTCAATAACCTTTTTACCAGCCGCAGCGCCGGGAAGCCCTTTACTCAGTTTTATGAGCAGCTGGTTAACAGCCACGCTGCCGTACATGAGCAGATATTGCAAAAAAAGGCATATATACTCACCGGGCATATGGGAGGCGAACTGGATAACCTTTCACGCCTGTTTGTTAAGCTCAGGCTGGCCGGCAGAAAGTCTCTTAACCAGGTTTCCGGTCAGGCGTTAAAAGAGGCCATTGCACAGGTGCTGATTTACTGCCCGGTGTACCGGTACTATGCTGATCAGATGCCGCTGCAGGCCGATGATGAACAGGCGCTTAAAAATATTTTACAGCAGGCGGAGCATACGCATAAGGAGCTGACGGCTGCCTTTACCCTGCTCAGGGAAGCCTTGATTCATAAGCCGCAGCACGCCCCGGCCGATTACTGCGGCAGGGCCTTAACGTTTTACCGGCGGCTTATGCAGTTTACCGGCCCGCTGATGGCCAAGGGCGTAGAAGATACACTGATGTACACCTGGAACCGCTTTATCGGCCATAATGAGGTAGGCGACGCACCGGATGCCTTTGGCATCAGTAAAAAAAAGTTCCACCGGCAAATGAAGCGGCGGCAAAAGCGCTGGCCGCTAACCATCAACGGCACCTCCACCCATGATACCAAGCGCGGCGAAGATGTACGGGCCCGGCTGAACGTGCTGACCGACATCCACCAGGAATGGCTGCAAACCGTGCAGCACTGGCAGCAGCTGAATGCCGGCTTAAAGCAGGAGAACGTGCCCGACGCCAATGATGAATACTTTATTTACCAAACGCTGACGGGCGTATATGCCATGCCGGGGCAGGATGAGGATGAGCTTGACAAACGCCTGCCCGAGTACCTGACGAAAGCCCTGCGCGAAGCAAAGGTTAATACCAACTGGGCATCACCCGACGAACCTTATGAAACGGGGGTTTTAAGCTTTGCATCCGCGCTGCTGAAAAAGGAAACGGCATTCTGGAGCTCGTTCAAACAGTTTCAGCAGAGAATTGCGGATTATGGTATTATCAATTCATTGGCACAGGTACTCCTGAAGTTTACCTGCCCCGGCGTGCCCGATGTATATCAGGGCTGCGAGCTGTGGGATTTAAGCCTGGTTGACCCCGACAACCGCCGCCCGGTTGATTACGCTCACCGTGCCGGGCTGCTGCAGCAGCTTGAGGCCAGCAGTCAATCCGCCGCAAACCTGATCAATGATTTATGGGCAAGCCGTTACACCGGCAGCATCAAATTCTGGCTTACCCGGTTGCTGTTTCAGGAGCGCAAACAAGCTGCGGATGTTTACAGCAAGGGCCACTACATACCGCTCAAAGTAAAGGGCATCTATAAAAAACACATCATTGCTTTTGCGCGCCGCTACCACACCCAATGGTACATCACAGTTGCGCCGCTGCACCTGGCCGGGCTGGCCGGCAGCCTCGATACAAGCCCTGCACTGATTGACTGGAAAGACACCTGTATTGTATTACCCGATGATGCGCCCACTGACTGGCAGCACCGGCTCTTCAACACTTCGGGCAATCATAACGGCGAAATTTTAATCAGTGAAATATTTGGTTCGCTGCCGCTGGCATTGCTCAGGCTGGAGCACAAGCCCAACAAGCGCCGGGCAGGTGTGCTGATGCACATTACATCGCTGCCATCGGCCTACGGCATCGGCGATATAGGGCCGCAGGCTTACCGCTTTGCCGGCTTTCTAAGCAAAAGCGGCCAGCACTTATGGCAGTTGCTGCCGCTCAACCCGGTAAGCGCTGATGAATTGTATTCGCCCTACAGTTCGGCCTGCAGTATGGCAGGTAACACCTTGCTGATAAGTCCGGATATGCTGGCGGACGAAGGTTTACTTGCCGCCGATGACCTTAAACCCTTCCGCCGGCCGGCCGGCAGCCAAACAGATTACGAAACAGCCGTTACCATCAAGAATGATTTGTTTGATATAGCCTACAGCAACTATCTCACTAATTGCACACCGGCTATGCACCAGAGATTCGGGCAGTTTTGTGATCGGGAAAATTACTGGCTGCACGATTTTGCGCTATATACGCTGCTCAGGCAGCAGTACAGCCAGCCCTGGTACCAATGGCCGGATGAATTCAGGCTGAGAAGACCTGCGGCCTTGAGCCGCCTTGCCAAAACCCGCCGGCACGAACTGGACAAAATTAAGTGGCTGCAATTTGTTTTCATTCAGCAATGGCACAGGCTGAAAGCTCACTGCCACTCCTTAAATATACAGCTGCTGGGCGACCTGCCCTTTTATGTGAGCTATGATTCATCAGATGTCTGGGCGAACAGTGCTATATTCAGGCTGAACAGGCAGGGGAATATGGCAGGCATTGCCGGCGTGCCGCCCGATTATTTTAACGCAGACGGCCAGCTTTGGGGTATGCCCGTTTACCGCTGGGATATTCTAAAAAGCAACGGTTACCGGTGGTGGATTAACCGCCTGGGCAAAAACATGGAGTTGTTTGACCGGCTCCGGCTTGATCATTTCAGGGCCTTTGCCGATTACTGGGAGGTACCTGCCGGGGAAACCACTGCCCGTAACGGCGAGTGGAAACTTGGCCCGGGCAGTGATTTTTTCAAGAAAGTACAGGAGGCGCTGGGCGAACTGCCCTTTATTGCAGAGGATCTGGGCGATATTAACCCCGGCGTTACCCGGCTGCGCGATGAGTTTAACCTGCCCGGCATGAAGGTACTGCAATTTGCCTTCGGCGATGCTATGCCTGCTTCGGACTATATTCCGCACCATCATCAGGAAAACTTTGTGGTATATACCGGCACGCACGATAACAATACCACGCTCGGCTGGTACCGGCAGGATATTGATACCCCGGTAAAAAAGCAGATCAGGCAGTACACCGGCATCAAGGCATCGGCCAAAAACATCAATAAGGTGCTTGGCCGCATGGCTTACGCCTCCACAGCCGATACCGTTATATTGCCCCTGCAGGATATTCTGGGGCTGGATGAAACCGCCCGCATGAACAACCCGGCCTCGGCTAAAAACAACTGGTTGTGGCGCCTGCCGGCTAAGCGCCTGAGTAACAAGTATAAAAAGCAGTTGCTACGCTGGGCAAAGCTTTACCACAGAGTTTAGCAAAGACTTAATGAAATATTACTATAAAACTCTCCTGTTAATTTGCGGTTAAACTATGATAACAAAAAATTATGGAAGACTTTGAAACCACTTTAGCTGTAAACGGGCAGCAGATACCTGCACACGTACATTTATACGCTGATAATGACAGAACTTATTATGAAGTGGTTACCAACGAGTTTACGCTGACTTTATACAAGGATACGATGTACACCTGGGCAGCAGATGATAACAGCGGTTTTAACCAGGCCGATATACAAACCATCGGCGAGCAGTTAATCGGATAAATATGATTAAGTATATTGTTTGGGATGAAGCTTAAACTACTGCTATTTACGGCAAACCTTATGGTTTGTGCGTATGCCCGCGCTCAGGAAACCATTCAGCTTACGGATAAATTAACCCCGCAGGTTACCCTTGTTTATCATGTTCTGAAAGCTGATCCGCAGGTGTATCAGGGGCTGTTCCAGGCGTTTTATAAACGGAAAACGCCTGTTGCAAGCGGGTCTTACGAGCGGGGCAAACGCACCGGCACCTGGCATTTCTTTAACAAGAACGGAAAACTGCTGGAACATTTTGACTACAGCCATAACACCCTGCTTTACGAAGCGCCTGATGACAGCGCCGCAAGATTCAAATACCTCGTTGATGATACCCTCAAAAAAGCCGATCAGACTACCAAGCCGGTTAAAGTCGGGGGCCGGTACTTTGGCTACCTGCCTTACCTGAATTTGTTTAAGCTGCCCAATAACTACAGCGATTATAATGATGCCTCAACCAGGGTATATCTCGAATTGCTGGTAAGCCCTGCCGGGCGGCTGGCCGACTACCGGATTCATTTAATATTGCCGCAATACGGCGAACGCATATTAAGCGTAAATACCAGCCAGCTGAGCGATGATGACAAAGCCTTTGCACCCGCTACCATCAACGGTGCAGATGTTGCCTGCCGTATTTTTATCCTATGCTTTTTAAACGCCAATGGCAGGCTGAGTTTGTAAGGAAATTTATAGAAATAAAACTTTATACTAAAAGCGCCATCGTAAAGGAAAAAGGAAATCTTTCGGGTAAGCCTGCTCTGCAAGCAGGGAAATACTTTGTTTCTTTACAATGGCGCTTTTTTTAGCCTCAAAATAACAAGCACAATCGGCTGCGTAGTTTTGATTAATGGTCGTGATGACCGTCCGGCCCGTGTGCATGGCCGTGCGATAATTCTTCGGGCGTGGCAGGGCGCGAATTCAGGATTTCACCCTTGAAATGCAGCTGCTGCCCGGCCATCGGGTGGTTCAGGTCCACAATAACCGAATCCTCTACCACCGATACCACCTGGCCCTGAAAGCGGTTGCCCTGATTGTCCTGCAGGGGCAGTATAGCGCCTACTTCGGGCATTTCAGTATCCTTAAACATTTCCTTGGGCAGGTTAGCCACGGCTTCGTCATTATATTCGCCATAAGCATCCTCGGCCGCCAGGCGAAAATCAAAATGATCCCCTACCGAAAGGCTGCTTAAATTATCTTCAAACTTGGGCAGCATCTGGCCGGCGCCGTACAAAAAGGTAAGCGGCTGCTCCTGGGTGGCGCTTTCTACATGGGCTTCGGTGCCATCCTCCTGGTTAACATACAATTCATAGGTTAACGATACTACGCTTTGGGGTTCTATTTTCATGGGTATTGATTTTTTCCGGATGAATTTATAATAAGCCGTTAAGCGTTAATTTGTTTTAGCGCATCAGCAACGGTTGGTGCAGGCAGGCCGCAGGTTTTGTCCCTGCATATATAAATCCGGCTGGCGGGGCCAATGCGGTTTTGCAGCAAAGGTAAATTTTCCTGGCTGCCGCCTAACATTATTTTATGGGGTATATAGTGCTGCTCCAGTTCGCGGCGCTGCAAGGCCGCATTGGGCCCGGTAACCGCAACTTCGTTAATGCCAAAAACCTTGTACAGAAGCAGCACGGCCCAGTTGGAATATGCCGAACCATACCTGGCCATGTAAGGCATCAGGTTTCGCAGTAACTGGGCGGCAATTTCCTCAAAGCCATCGTTAGCATAAAACAGGCTCAATTTTTTCAGGTTTATGGCCATTACGGAATTAGAGGAAGGAATTACGCCGTCCATAATTTCGCTTTTGCGGGCAATCAGCTGCTCATCATCCTGAGCCGTATAAAAAAACATACCTTCCTCTGGGCTGTAATATTGCTGTATGGCCTGTTCTGTAAGCGCCCTGGCCTTAGTAAGCCATTCTATGTCAAATGTAACCTCATACAAGGCTATAAATGCTTCTATCACGTTGGCATAATCATCCAGGAAGGCAACCTGGGTTGCATTCCGGTCAGTATTCGCCCGGTAAATGCGGATAAGCCGGCTGTCAGCTTTGATCAGGCGCCCGGCAATAAAGGCGGCATTCTTCAGGGCCATCTCCAGATATGCGTCTTCATTAAAAGTGCGGTAGGCTTCGCACAAACCCTTCAGCATCAAACCGTTCCATGAGGCCAGTATCTTATTATCCAGTCCCGGCCTGATGCGTTTGCTGCGGTAGTCGAACATTTTCTGCCTGCCGGTTTCAATGATAACTTGCAGCTCCTCTGCCGGCAGGTTAAGCTGCTGGGCAATCAGCCCGTCACTTTCCCGGCGGAACAGCACGTTAGTTTCCTCTTCCTCCCAGTTACCCTCTTCGGTTATATGGTAATAAGCACAAAAAGTTGCAGCGTTTTCACCCAGAACATCCTCCGCCTCGGCCCTGGTGAATGTATAAAATTTACCCTCCACCCCTTCGCTGTCCGCATCCAGCGCCGAGTAAAAGCCGCCGTCCGGTGAGTTAAGTTCGCGCGCTGTAAAGGCTATGGTTTCCTTAACCACCTTCCGGTACAATTCATCGGGCTGCCAGGTGTACGCCTCGGCGTACAGGGCAATCAGCTGCGCATTGTCATAAAGCATTTTTTCAAAATGCGGCACATGCCAGCGGCTGTCAACCGAGTAGCGGGCAAAGCCGCCGCCTATGTGATCATAGATGCCGCCGTAAGACATTTTATTCAGCGTAAGCCTTACAAATTTTGCTATGCTTTCATCCTGCATCAGGTGGGCGTAACGCATCAGAAACTGCCAGTTGTTCGGCATCGGGAATTTGGGCGCCTTGCCGGTACCGCCCTCGTTTTTATCGAAATGCTTTTGCCAGTTGCCCACAATCATTTCCAGGTCGGCCCGCCTGTATTGCGGCTGTTCCGATATAAAATCCACCGACTCATACTGCCTGATGCCGTCGGTTAGCCGCACAGCGTATTCCTCAGCCTCCTGCGGTTTCTGCTTGTAAAAATCGGCTAAGTTGAACAGCAGGCTCACCCAGTCATTTTTTTTGAAGTAGGTGCCGCCATAAATAGGCCGCTGGTCGGGCAGGCATATGCAGTTCAGCGGCCAGCCGCCGCGGCCGGTCATCAGCTGCGCCGCGCTCATATAAATCTGGTCAACGTCAGGGCGCTCCTCGCGGTCCACCTTAATGCATACAAAGTATTCGTTCATCACGGCGGCCACCTGCTCGTCCTCAAAGCTTTCATGCTCCATAACATGGCACCAGTGGCAGGCCGAGTAGCCGATGCTTACCAGGATAAGCTTATTCTCATCCCGGGCCCTTTGCAATGCCTCCGGCCCCCAGGGGTACCAGTTAACCGGGTTATGAGCGTGCTGCAGTAAATAGGGCGATGCTGAATTGGCAAGTCGGTTCATCATGATAAGGTAAAGCCTCAAACGTATAATTGTTTTGTTACAATCATTAATCCGGGCGGCAAACCCTGCGGGATTCCATTAATTTTTGGTTTCTTTGCGCCCATTATTGAATAATATGAACTTTAAAAAACTAATACCCTGTTTATTAGCTGCATTTACCACAGCGCTGACTTACGGGCAGCAGCCTGCCGCACCGGCGCCTGATTCTGTTAAATACGACCATCTGGATTTATTCGGGCCCATCACCTGGCCGGTAACCGGCGGCGATACCCGCTCGGGCAGCGGCCAGCCCGGCCAGCGCTACTGGCAGAACCGGGCCGATTACCTCATTAAGGCCAGACTAACCGAAGGCCGGCAGGATACCACCATTACCGGAGAGGTAACCATTACCTACACCAACAACAGCCCCGACAGGCTGAACCACCTGTGGATGCAACTTGACCAGAACCTGTTCAAACCCGACTCGCGCGGGGCGGCAACCACGCCCATCAGCGGCGACCGCTTTGATGTGCGGGGCTTTAACCGCGGCGGTTACCATATCGGCAGCGTTACGGTAACCTACAAGGGGCAAAGTTATACCGTTACCCCTACCATTACCGATGCCCGTATGCAGGTGCGCTTAAAGACGCCGCTGGGCGCCAAAGGCGATAAGATACAGGTAAAGATTAATTATAATTTTTCGGTTCCCTTTTACGGGGCCGACCGTATGGGGCGCAAAACCTTTAAGCAGGGGATAGTTTATGAAATAGCTCAATGGTACCCGCGTATGTGCGTTTATGATGATGCTGAAGGCTGGAACACATTACCCTACATGGGCCTGGGCGAGTTTTACTGCGATTACGGCGACTTTGATTATTATATAACCACCCCTGCCGCCATGACGGTAGTTGGCTCCGGTGATTTGCAGAACGGTGCTCAGGTACTTACCGCTGCCCAGCAGAGCCGCCTGGCGCAGGCCCGCCAGAGCGATAAAACCACGATGATAATCAAGCCCGAAGAGGTAAGCGATCTGGCCTCCCGCGCGGCTGCCGGCACAAAAACCTGGCACTTTAAAATGCTGAACAGCCGCGATGTATCCTGGGCGGCCTCCAAAGCCTTTATCTGGGATGCGGCACGGGTTAACTTTCCATCCGGGCGCAAGGGTATTGCCATGGCAGTTTACCCGGCTGAGAGCGCAGGCAATGATTCATGGGGCCGCGCTGCCGAATACCTGAAATACAGCATGGAGATTTACTCTAAAAAGTATATCGAATACCCCTGGAACGGCGCTACCACCGTGGCAGGCGTTGCCCTGGGTATGGAATATCCGGGTATCATCTTCTGCCTGGACAATATCAAGAACGGCCAGCTCTGGGGCGATGTAACGCATGAAATCGGCCATAACTGGTTCCCGATGATCGTAGGCACCAATGAGCGTAAATATATGTGGATGGATGAGGGTTTTAATACCTTTATCAATGAGTATGCTTCGCGCCAGTTCAACAATGGCGAATACGACAGCAAGGGCAACGGCAATGACCCCCGCCTTACCCGGGGCATGGTACGGAATACCGACCCGCTGATGACACCGCCGGAAGCCATGAACCTGCGCGATTATGGCCTGTACTACAGCAAAACTTCCTTAGGGCTGAATATTTTACGCAACGAGGTACTGGGAGCCGACCGGTTTGATTATGCCTTTCATGAATATATTAATCATTGGGCGATGAAGCACCCGCTGCCGTATGATTTTTTCAGGGCGATGAACGATGCTGCCGGCGAAGACCTGAACTGGTTCTGGAAGGAATGGTTCTTTACCACCTGGAAACTGGACCAGGCGGTAACCGCTGTAAAATATGTGGATAATGACGCGGCCAAAGGTGCGCTGATCACCCTAACTAACCGCGAAAAGATGGCCATGCCGGTAACCCTGCTGATTACCCAGGCTAACGGTAAAACAGAAACCATTAAGCTGCCGGTTAACATCTGGCAGCGCGGCGGTGTCTGGACGTTTAAATACCCATCCACCTCTGCTATTCAAAGCATACAGCTCGACCCGCAGAAACAGCTGCCCGATGTGAATACAGCCAACAGCTTATATCAGGGCAAATAGCTGCCATAAAGCAGAAGCTCCGTTAAGTCTTCTTAGCAAGTAAAATATTTGATTAGCTCCGCCTAAGCCCTCCCTCCCGGGGAGGGTTTGGGTGGGGCTGCTTTCAGGTTTGTTCCGCTCAAGAACCTGTACACTGACGGCCCCGTGTACAGGTTCTTTTATTTTGATTAATATTGCCGTTGTTTTTTACCAACGCCTGTACACCGCCCGCATGATTTTCCGGCCCGATAATATCCGCCTCTTTCAGCAAAAGGCACTGCAATGGGCCTCGATGTTTGAGGTATGCTGCTGCCTGGATGCCAACCGCTTTACCGACCGGTACACTAAATTTGACATGCTGATTGCCGCCGGCGTTCGGGACAGCATTACTGCCGGTGCCGGCAATGCCTTTGAGCAGCTTCAGCAATTCAGAACCCGGAATCCCGGTTGGTGCACCGGCTTTCTGGGTTACGATTTAAAAAACGAGCTGGAAGAGCTAAGCTCCGGTAATCCGGATGATCTGCACTTTCCCGACCTGTTTTTCTTCGCGCCCCGGCATCTGATCATTATCAGGGGGCAGGAGGCAGAAATTCTGTCGGATGATGCCAGTGTGCTTGCTGACATCAGCAGGCAGCTTATAGATACTATCTATGATTTTCCTGATGTAAAGATCAGCGCCAGGATGAGCAGAGAAACTTATCTGCAAAAGGTTAACCAGATTAAGCAGCACATCGGCCGGGGCGATATTTATGTGACCAATTTCTGTCAGGAATTTTATGCAACGGAGGCGGATATTAACCCGCTCATGGTTTACCGGCGGCTGAACGAGATATCACCCAATCCCTTCTCGTGCTTTTTTAAATATTATCGGCAATACATCATCGGCGCATCGCCCGAGCGTTATCTGGCCAGGCGCGGCAATCAGCTCATTTCACAGCCTATTAAAGGTACGGCAGCAAGGAACCCGGCAGATGATGAAAACATAAAGCAGCAACTGCACCGGCACCCCAAAGAGCGGCAGGAAAATGTAATGATTGTGGATTTGGTGCGCAATGATTTAACCCGCTGTGCCGAACCAGGCTCCGTTACCGTGCAGGAGCTGTTCGGCATTTACAGCTTTGAGCAGGTTCATCAGATGATTTCTACCGTAACCGGCACGCTGAACCGCAGGCTGACCGCCGTTGATGCCCTCAGCGCAACCTTCCCGATGGGCAGCATGACCGGGGCGCCCAAGCTGAGCGCCATGCAGCTGATGGAGCAGTACGAAGAAAGCAGGCGCGGAATTTATTCGGGTACCGTAGGGTATTTTGACCCGCAGGACGATTTTGATTTTAATGTAGTGATACGTACCCTGCTGTACAATGCTGGCAACCGGTATTTGTCCTTCCACACCGGCAGCGCCATCACTTATGATGCACAGGCAGAACAAGAGTACGAAGAGTGCCTGTTAAAGGCTAAGGCAATACTGGAGGCGCTGGGCGCTGCGCAATCTTTCCGCCAATCCTGACGGCCACTGCCGAACCCTGTGCAAAGAATGCCGAATAAGGCGCCTTATGCAGGTAAGGTTCAAATGCAGGCCCGTACAAGCCGGTAATATCCGCCTCAAATACCGGCAGGCTTACCTTGTTGATGCGCCAGGGAGCGTGCTCTACGGCATATTCAACAGTTTTACGGGCGCTGATGCGATTATAGCCCCAGTAATGCTCAAAAATAAATTCTTCGGCGCTGCCCGGTTCCATGGGTACAGAGTTATCGCTTACGGTAGCCCCCAGTTTATTCCAGGTTCCCTTAAACTTCCACTCAAACAGGTAATCTGAGCAGCCCTTAATCAGGGATGACTTTACCGAGTGCCGCATGGGCAGGGCGCGGTAATGTTCATTGTACAGATTATTGGCAATGATGGCAATAACAGGCTTGGGCACAATCTCACTGATAAATACCGCTCCGCGCTTCCATAGCTTACCGTTGAAGAAGCGAACATAGAACCGCAGGTTTACTTCCTCAAAATTTACATGAAAGGGCCATTTAATGCCCAATACCCGGGTATTATTAAACATGAAACCTACCATGCTGACCAGCGCCCTGCCCTGCCACAGGTCGAGCTCGGTATAGGCAGGCAGGTAGGGCTGCAATATGGCGGGGTCAACCTCGTAGTTCAGCATCAGCAGGTTGTTCCATTCAGCCTGTAAAAATTTTCGCTTGCCCATAGTTATACAACCAATCCTGCCGGGGCGGCATTTGTTTGTCTAACGCCGGTAATATTTCATGGCTTCGGGTATCTGCGCCTGTATAGCGGCTATGCGGGTGGCATCCGCCGGGTGGGTGCTCAAAAATTCGGGCGTGGAGCTTTTGCCGCCCTGGGCTGCCATCCGCTTCCAGAAAGTAACCGCATTATTAGGGTCATAGCCGGCCATAGCCATAAAGGTAAGCCCCAGCCGATCGGCCTCCGATTCCTGATTACGGGAGTATTTCAGCAGTACCAGGTTGCCGCCAACGCCGTACAACTGGTTAACGACAGCCACGGTGCCCGAAGCGGAATTGCTTGCGGCAACCCCGATGGCTGCACCCAGGCCCTGCGCTACATACTGCTGTGAAATACGCTCGGCCGAATGGTGCGCTATGGCATGGCCTATTTCATGGCCCAGCACGGTGGCCAGGCCGGCGTCATCCTGCGTAATAGGCAAAATGCCGCTGTAAACCGCTACCTTGCCGCCGGGCATACACCAGGCATTTATTTCGGGGCTTTGAATGAGATTGAACTGCCACTGGTAGTTCTGATACAGGTTACCATAGCCGTTAGCCTGTAAATATTGCTGTATAGCCCCGGCTAAGCGGTTGCCCACCCTTTTTACGCTCTCTGCATTGGCTGTCCCTGTAATTACCCTGGTTTTAGGGCTGGTTAACAGTTGTGTGTAACTTTGCGCTGCCGACTGATTAATCTGTGCATCGCTTACCACATTAAACTGCCGGCGGCCGGTTAAGGGCACCGTAGAACAGGAAAAAAACAGCAGTGCTGCAGTAATAACCGCAGCAGGTTTAAAGGCTCTCATCATCATTAAACAGCTTTTTTCCTGAAAAGGTTTACTTTCGATTCCTTACCCTTGAGCAGGCGCTCAATGTTTTTTTGATGCGTAACCAGAATAAGCACGCAGATACACATACCGTAAATAATTACCGATTTAATATAAACCGGAAAGATAAAGGTAACGCCCAGCAGGTAAGTAAAGCCGGCTAAGATAGAACTCAGCGAAACATAGCGGGTAACCAGCAGCACCACAATAAACACCGCAATACACAGCAGCGCCGAATGCAGGTTGATGGCCAGCACCATACCCAGCAGCGTAGCCACCCCCTTGCCGCCCCTGAAACCCGCAAACACCGGGAACAGGTGCCCCATTACGGCAGTGATGCCCAGGGCCAGCTCATAATTGGTAAAGGCGATGGAATGATAGGCGCCGGTGGTGGAGATGCCGATAAAGTAGGCGAGGTTGGTGGCCGTCCACCCCTTCAGTATATCAATCAGCATCACCGGGATGCCGGCCTTTTTGCCCAGCACCCTGAAGGTGTTGGTAGCCCCGGCATTGCCGCTGCCATACTCGCGCACATCAATGCCGTAAAACGCCTGTCCTATCCATACCGCGGTGGGAATGGAGCCAAACAGATACGCCAGCAAGAGTGCACCGATGGAGTAAATAGAAATCATTTTACTGCAATATTAATAAAATGATATTCTAAGTAAAGCGTAAAAACATCATTTAACCGCTTTTAAACTTAAATCGAGGCTTTTAACCGAGTGGGTGAGCGCACCTACGGATATATAATCTACCCCGCACTCAGCATAGGCGCGGATGGTTTCGGCAGTGATACCGCCCGAGGCCTCGGTTTCGTACCGGCCATTAACAGCGGCTACGGCCTCCCGCAGGGTAGCAAGGTCGAAATTATCCAGCATAATGCGGTCAATGCCGCCGGTATCAAGCGCCTGCTGCAGTTCAGCGGGGCTGCGCACCTCAATCTCAATCTTCAGCTGCCGGCCGGTTTGCTTCAGATAACGGTGTGCATTTTCAATGGCCTGCCTGATGCCGCCCGAATAATCCACATGGTTATCCTTGATCAAAATCATATCGAACAGCCCGAAGCGGTGGTTTACGCCGCTGCCGATGGCCACCGCCCATTTTTCAAAATACCGGAAACCCGGCGTGGTTTTACGGGTATCAAGCACCCGGGTGCCGGTGCCTTTCAGCAGCTGCACCAGCTGGCTGGTTTTGGTAGCAATGCCGCTCATGCGCTGCATACAATTGAGCACCAGGCGCTCGGCCTTTAAAATGCTGTGCACGCTGCCCTGCACCTCAAAGGCTACATCGCCCCGGCTGATGGCCGAGCCATCGTGCAGGTGGGTATCCAGCTGCAGCTGCGGGTCAATGGTGCTGAATATACAGGCGGCCAGCTCCATGCCGGCCAGTATGCCGTTATCCTTTACCAGCAGGCGGGCCTTACCGGTGGTGCCGGCGGGTATGGTAGCTAATGAGGTATGGTCGCCGTCGCCCACGTCTTCGGCAAGTGCATTCAGAATAAAGGGCTGTACAAGATGTTGATCCAAAGCTTATGAGTAGATTTTTTTCAAAAGTAGAAACAATTGCCGGCTAATCAGCCGGCTGAAGTATAAATTTTGACCGGCGGGATGAGCCGGCCTCCTTTCCAGGTGTTCACGTTCACAGAGGCGTGAACACCCGTGAACGTTCATGAACGTTCATGAACACTGACAGGATGATGGCAA
>CAXTAP010000063.1:0-20293 GCA_964241965.1 uncultured Mucilaginibacter sp. | reverse complement strand
TAGTGAGTAGTGAGTAGTGAGTAGTGAGTAGTGAGTAGTGAGTAGTGAGTAGTGAGTAGTGGCAATTATTTTGTAAAACGATTGTTTGACCTTCCTTACGCTTTTTACTGACTATTCACTGCTCATCATTGATTATTCACCATATACTGCTCACCATTGACATTATTCGCTGCCTAGCTATCAGGATTAAAGCCCTAATTGTGCCGAGATATCGAGCATGCGCTCAATGGGCTTTACGGCACGGGCAATAATGTCGGCCGGCAGGGTTATTTCGGGCAGTTCGTTTTTAAGGCATAAATAGAGCTTCTCCAGCGTGTTTCTTTTCATGTGAGGGCAATCATTGCAGGCACAGTTGTTATTGGGCGGAGCAGGGATAAAAACCTTATCAGGGTTATCCTTCTGCATCTGATGCAGAATGCCGGCCTCGGTGGCCACAATAAATTCCCGGTCGCTGTGCGAAGTAGCGTATTTGAGAATACCGGTGGTAGAGCCGATGTAATCAGCCATCTGCAATATGGTGTCCTCACATTCGGGGTGGGCCAGCAGCCTGGCGCCGGGGTGGCGCTCTTTCAATCTGGTAATTTTCTCGCGCGAAAATATTTCATGCACCATACAGGCACCGTTCCACAGCACTAAATCGCGGCCGGTTTTCTTAGCTACATAAGCGCCCAGGTTACGGTCGGGCCCGAAAATTATTTTTTGATCGGGCGGCAGGCTTTCCACTATCTGCACAGCGTTGCTGCTGGTGCACACAATATCGCTCATTGCCTTTAACTCAGCTGTACAGTTTACGTAAGTAATTACCAGGTGATCCGGGTATTGCTCCTTAAATTTTTTAAACAGGTGAGGAGGGCAGCTATCAGCCAGAGAGCAGCCGGCCTTTATATCGGGCAGCAATACCTTTTTACCGGGCGAAAGTATTTTGGCTGTTTCTGCCATAAAGTGCACGCCCGCAAATACAATAATATCGGCATCTGTTTTTGCTGCCTGCTGCGACAGGCCCAGGCTGTCGCCAATGTAATCTGCAATATCCTGTATGTCGCCCTCCTGGTAATAATGCGCCAGGATAACGGCATTTTTTTCACGCTTTAATCTTTCTATTTCATCAAACAGGTCCAGTTGCGGGTCAATGTATTCGTCGGCGTAACCTTTAATTTCTATTTCCTCTAAAACGTCTGTCATGGCTTTTCACACACTAATAAATACAATTATTATATATTAATATAAATACTATTGTTTGTTAAGGTGTTAGTTATGTGCATAAATGAAACCACTATGTTTCTGATTTGTGAGTTATCAGCGTTTTATCCACAGCTTATGCCAGCTGTATTCCTTTTAAATTGCTGATTTACAGCATCAAAATTTTCTTAACACTTTATCAACAAACAAAAAATGTGAATTAAAACTTAATGCTGCAAATGTTAACAGCGCTGTTGAACTGAACGGCAAAACAGTAACAACTTTGCACGGTGTGCAGCAAAAAGTGAGGTTATTCACATACAGGAAAACTTATCCTTTTTTACCGACGCAAAATTAACATCTTTTGAAGCGGTTATGCACATAACTTATACTTTTACACATTTTATAGATTTGATATGACCAAAAATGTGGATTTCCTGATTGTGGGATCGGGCATAGCCGGATTAAGTTTTGCCCTTAAGGCAGCCAGGCATGGTAAGGTTCTGATAGTTACGAAGGCAAGCGAAGATGAATCGAACACGAAGTATGCCCAGGGCGGCGTTGCCGTGGTTGTGGATAAACAGGAAGACTCGTTTGAAAAGCACATCCGGGATACACTGGTTGCCGGTGATGGTTTGTGCGACAAGGAAGTAGTGCGTATTGTGGTGGAGGAAGGTCCGGAACGCATCCGTGAAATTATTGATTATGGTACCAACTTTGATAAAACCAACGAGGGTATCTATGATTTGGCCAAGGAAGGAGGTCACTCAGAGTACCGGGTACTGCATTATAAGGATATTACCGGTTTTGAAATGGAGCGCGCCCTGCTGGAGCAGATACACCGCAACCCTAATATTGAAGTGCTCACCCACCATTTTGCGGTTGACCTGATTACGCAGCACCACTTAGGCCGGTATGTGGATAAGGCCTCTACGGATATTACCTGCTACGGCATTTATGCCTTTAACACCGAAACACAGCAGGTAGATCAGTTTTTATCAAAGGTTACCCTCATGGCTTCGGGAGGGGCAGGGCATATATATGCCACCACCACCAACCCTGTGATTGCCACCGGTGATGGCGTAGCGATGGTGTACCGGGCTAAGGGCAGGGTGCGCAATATGGAATTCATCCAGTTTCACCCGACGGCGCTGTATAATCCGGGCGAATATCCATCATTCCTGATCTCGGAGGCTGTACGGGGTTTCGGAGGCATTTTAAAACGGACCAACGGCGAGGAATTTATGCAGGAGTATGATGCCAGAAAATCATTGGCTCCCCGCGATATTGTGGCCAGGGCCATTGATGCTGAAATTAAAAAATCTGGAGAGGATTATGTTTACCTGGATGTGCGGCACCGGAGTAAGCCGGACATACTGGCGCATTTTCCCAACATATATGCCAAGTGCCTGGATATCGGTATTGACATGACGAAGGATATGATCCCCGTTTCGCCGGCCTGCCACTATATGTGCGGCGGCATTATGGTTAATCACATGGGGCGTTCATCCATCAGGCGGCTGTATGCCTGCGGCGAGTGCTCATCAACCGGTTTGCATGGCGCTAACCGGCTGGCATCTAATTCATTACTGGAAGCGCTGGTTTTTGCTCACCGCATTTATGAAGATGCCATACAGCAGTTTGAACATAATCACATTCCTGACCACATTCCTGACTGGGATGAGCATGGCGTACAGCTGCTGAATGAGGATATTTTAGTAACGCATAACCTGCGCGAAATGCAGAAACTGATGAATGATTATGTGGGTATCGTGCGTTCCGATTTCCGTTTGGAACGCGCCATGCGCCGCCTGCGTTTGCTGTATGAGGAAACCGAGGAATTTTACAAGCGTACCAAGCTGTCAGTTAAACTATGCGAACTGCGTAACCTGATCCAGGTATCGTACATTGTGGTAAAATCAGCTATGCAGCGCAAAGAGAGCCGGGGGCTGCATTACACCACGGATTACCCGGAGCATGCGGCTGAGGCGGTAGATACGGTATTGAAGTGAAAAGAGCGGAAAACGGGATTCGAACCCGCGGCCTTCAGTTTGGGAAACTGATGCTCTACCAGCTGAGCTATTTCCGCTTTTGGTTTAACCAAACATACAAAATCTTACTGCAAATAATATATATTTTTGTCATAGTGGACGTTAATGTGGCAATTGCATACTATACGGGGCGACAATGCTCTCGTACCATTGCTTCATACTTCGCAATGACAACATTTATGATATAGCATTATGCCCCTCATCTTACCTGTAAAAAATAAACATCCCAACTGGGGAGATAACTGTTTCATTGCCGATAACTGTACCATTGTGGGTGATGTAGTGATGGGCAGCCAGTGCTCCGTATGGTTCAACGCCGTAATACGCGGTGATGTGAACAGCATACGTATCGGCCATAAAACCAATATCCAGGATGGTGCGGTTATTCATGCTACTTATCAAAAGGCGGCTACCGCTATCGGCAATAATGTATCTGTAGGGCATAATGCCATTGTACATGGCTGCACACTGCACGATAATGTACTGGTCGGCATGGGCGCCATTGTGATGGATCATGCCGTCGTAGAGCCTTATGTAATTATAGCGGCCGGCTCTGTGGTGCTGGAAAATACAGTATGTGAATCGGGGTACCTTTACGCCGGTACGCCGGCCAAAAAAATCAAGCCGCTTACCCCGGAGCAGCGGCAGCTGTTAACGCAACTGCCCGTTAATTATATTTTGTACTCAGGCTGGTTTACGGGAGAGACGTCTCTTTAGGCACATCCAGCGTTTCCTCCTGTTCCCAGTTGGGGCGCAATACAATTTCCCTGGTATCGGTCCATATATTTTCGGGGTAACGCCTTTGCTTAACATTGCCGCTGTCCCAGCGGCCGTTGCGGTTATCATCATAAACAATGCGCATCCGGTAACGTGTGGCGAACAGATTTTTATAAACTACCGGCGTGTTCCGCTTTATCACTTCCGAAAAGAGTACGTTCTTTTGCTGCGTAAGCAATTGCACAATGTACGATTTAGTAGTATCTGGCACCGTAACTTTTACGGTAAGTGTGCCATAGTTCTCGGGCTTATCAATGGTAAAGCGCTTAATTGCCCGCTTATTTTTATCGTTGTAAATATCAGTAAGCGCTTCTGCATCTAATGTCAGTTCATACTTAGCGTCCTGCTTCCAGCGGTATCTGAGGGTAAAGCGCCTGTCGGTGCCCTCTGCGCGCTGCATCGTAAAGTTAACGGCGGCCGAATCTTCCATTAATGATATTTTTGAGGGGTCAAAACTGTCAATAGGTATATTGGCGGTAAGCAGCAAATCAGTATTCGGGCTCAGCTTGTTATCCACGTTGATATTGTATTGTGCCGAAACGTTACGGATAAAGCTTTCCTTGCGGCCCTTTTTTAAAAACACGGTATCCAGTATTTTGCCCTGGTCGGTAAATGATACGCTGATAGAGTCAAAATCTGTATTGCGCATCCATACCTGTGCAGTATCCTTGTTTTTCGTAAAATTCACGATCTTCTGATTATCGAGCGCTGCAGGGAAGTTTACCTTCATTCCCGGTTCTATCAGGCTTTTGTTGAACGCAAACAGCATCATTCCACTGGGTTCGGTACGTTTTTCGGCGACCCTGAACTTATCGGGCACCTGCTTGAATAAACGAAGCTGTATGCCGCTGGTATCACTGGTTAAGTGAATGGGCTGCTTTAAAAAGGCAATCAGTTCCGCATCACTGTTATATATTTTGTCAGGCGATGGTTCCTTCAGGGCATAGATACGGTAATCATCATCATGCAGGTTGTTCAGCGCAAAATTGCCGGAAGAATCTGTCGTGGTAAAAATGGAGGGTCGCTTTTTGCCAAAGTAGGCGGAGTCCTGGCTTAAAGGAAAGAGCATCACAGTAGCATCCTTCTCCTTTTCTCCGGTGGAGGTGTTTGATACGCTGCCGGTAATGCTAAGCGAATCGATATGGGCACCGGTAGAGAAAACATAAGTAAAATTTTTGAGGATGTTACCCTCATGGGTATCGGCTATGGCTTTGCCAAAGCTGAAGACATACGTGGTATTCTTGGTAAGGCTGTCCCGAAGGCGGATGACGAGGCTTTTATCCTTTACCTTGTATTCCGGGGTTTTTTCAGGAGCGGGGCTGATGCTGATTTCCTGGTAAGGGTTGGCCAGCTTAAAGTATTCATCAAAGGTGAGGATAATCTGCTTTGCCTTAAAATTGCGCGACATATTTTCGGGTACTGCCGAAACCAATTTGGGCGGTGTATGATCCCGCGGTCCGCCTTGGGGGCGCTGGATGCTGGCACAGGAAAATAATACAGTTAAAACGATTACATAGACACAAATTTTCAAAAAAAATGATGAATTCAGGTTTTGGGGCATTTTAAGGCGTTATAATCAGTTTTTGTTTTTTTATGAAGATTTATATTAAAAAATAAAAATAGTGGCTCTCCTGTAAAATTTTAAAAGGACCCATTATTTAAAATGTAAAATTCTGTTTATCAGTAATTTAAACATCTACCTTGACACATGTACCATCAAAACTGATATATCCGATGGGGAAACTCCTGAAATACGGGAGGCTTGCCCTAAAGTACGTGGCTTGATACGCATTAATTTTTCACGTGCCTCCTTTGATAGCGATACCAGCTGATGGTAGTTAAATTCGGGATTAATTTCTTTATCCTCCATTTTTTTCATCTTCTCTACTATTTCCAGTTCCTTATCAAAGTAACTCTCATATTTGATTTTTATTTCGGCCTGCTCTATTGTTTCTTTGTTATAGTGCGATAATAACTCTTGTAATCCGGCATCTGCTTTTTGCAGATCATTAAAACCAACCTGCGGGCGGCTCAACAAGTTAAACAGCTTGGTGTTTTGGCTAAGGGCGCTGGTTTCCAAATTTTCCAGCAATCGGTTCACCTGGCCTGGTTCGATGGTTTTTGATTTTGTGTATTTTACAATATCATCCGAGTCCTTTATTTTCTGATTTACCTTATCCAGCCGTTCAGCGCTTATTAATCCCAAATTATAACCTTTAGCGCTCAGGCGAATATCTGCATTGTCCTGCCGCAGCAATAAACGGTGTTCAGCACGTGAAGTAAACATCCGGTATGGCTCTTCCGTGCCCTTGGTAATCAAGTCATCAATTAAAACCCCGATATACGACTCCGAACGCTTCAGAATAAGCTCACCTTGGTTATGCACCTTCTGATGTGCATTGATGCCCGCCATCAGCCCCTGTGATGCTGCTTCCTCGTAGCCGGTAGTGCCATTGATTTGCCCTGCAAAGTACAGATGACTTATCTTTTTGGTTTCTAAGGTAAGGTCGAGTTGGGTAGGAGGGAAGTAGTCATATTCTATGGCATAGCCGGGCCTGAACATTTTGGCCTGCTCAAACCCCTGTATCTGGCGCAATGCCTTGAACTGCACATCCTCTGGTAATGAAGTGGAAAAGCCGTTTACATAAATTTCTACCGTATTCCAGCCTTCGGGCTCTACAAATATCTGGTGGCGGTCGCGCTCAGCAAATCGGTTAATCTTATCCTCAATAGAAGGGCAGTAACGCGGCCCTAAGCCTTTGATTCGGCCGGTAAACATAGGCGACTTTTCAAAGCCTTCCTTCAAAGTTTCGTGTACCTGGCTGTTAGTATAAGTAATCCAGCAACAGCGCTGTGCTGCAGGCAGGGCTACATCGGTGTATGAAAAGCGTCCGCGATCTTCATCGCCCCACTGCTCTTCCATCACCTTATAATTTAAGGTGCGGCCATCAATGCGGGGCGGCGTACCTGTTTTCATCCGGCCGGCTTCGAACCCCAGTTCTACTAATTGTTCTGTTAAACCTGTTGCTGATTTTTCACCGGTGCGGCCGCCGCCAAACTTTTTTTCACCGATATGAATAACGCCGTTCAAAAAGGTTCCGCTTGTTAATATTACCGCATCTGCTTCAATCTCTACTCCTAAAGAGGTTTTAACGCCGCAGGCTTTTCCGTTCTTTACCAGCAAAGAAGTTACAGTATCCTGCCAGATGTCCAGATTTGTAATACTTTCTAAGGTCAGCCGCCATTCTTCTGCAAAGCGCATGCGGTCGTTTTGTGTACGGGGGCTCCACATAGCCGGTCCTTTCGACCGGTTCAGCATACGGAACTGCAATGTAGTTTTATCAGCAATAATGCCTGAGTAACCGCCAAGGGCATCAATCTCACGTACAATTTGCCCCTTTGCTACGCCGCCCATAGCCGGGTTACAGCTCATTTGCGCTATGGTACCCATATTCATGGTAATGAGCAGCACTGAAGAGCCCATATTAGCCGCTGCTGCAGCGGCTTCACATCCGGCATGACCTGCGCCTGCCACTATCACATTATATTTTTTAAACATCTTTAACCTCCATGTTCCACGTGGAACGTTTTGTATTAACTGCTTTAGGTTCCACGTGGAACTTTAAACAGTGATAATAAAGCAACCAGTGCCCATATACTCTCAAGCGCCACAAATGGATAAAAGCCAATTAAATAAAAAGAATATCCGCACAAGCCAGCGCCGATTAAATTCAATAATTTATAAATAACGCTGTCGGCTGATAATTTTTTATACAAGTTCAATAAAAAGCCAATTAACAGGATAACAACACCAGCAGATGCAATAATGTCTGATATTTTCATGATTACGCCTCGTTTAGCTCAGTCAATTCCATCCAGCGTAAGCTCTTTTTATCAATCTGATTTGTCAAGCCCTGTATTTGCGCAGCCAGCTCAGTTAATTGCTGATGATTGTTATCGCCCGAATTCAATAATGCAGTTAAGTTCTTAACCTGATTTTCGAGCTTTGCTACATCATCTTCCAATGTTTCCATTTCCTTAACCTCCTTAAAGCTCAACTTACTTTTTTTAGGTTGTAATGGTGCCACCGGCGCAGCTTTGACAGCCGATGCAACCTGTTTTTCCTGAACCTTTTTTTCTTCCATATCCTCTTTGTAAGAGGAATAGTTTCCATTATAAAGCGTAATGATTCCATTACCTTCCATGATGAAAAGCTGATCAGTTAACCTGTCCAGCAAATACCTGTCGTGCGATACCAGAATTAAAACGCCGTTGTATGAAAGCAGAAATTCTTCCAATACATTCAAGGTATCAATATCCAGATCATTGGTAGGCTCATCCAGAATCAAAAAGTTCGGATTTTTGATCAGGATGCTCATCAGCTGGAGCCGCTTTTTTTCACCGCCGCTCAGGTTCGAAACCATGCCATGCTGTTTGGCAGGCGGGAAGAGAAACTGGGTAAGCAGCTGCGATGCAGTAATCATTTTACCATCGGCCATGGTAATATATTCAGCTACATTTTTGACTACATCAATTACCCGCTCGTTAGGCATAAAGGTCATACCTGCCTGGTGGAAATAACCCATAACTGTAGTTTCACCCTTAACAACTTCGCCGTGGTCGGGCAGCAGAGCGGCTGTAATTAAATTTAAAAGGGTTGATTTTCCGCTGCCGTTTTTACCAGCTAAACCAATGCGATCACCCTTTTTAAACGTATAGCTAAAATCTTCAATAACCAAGCGGTGGTCAAAAATCTTTTGCACGTGGTGCAGTTCCAATATTTTATTGCCCTGCCTTGCTGTTTTAATACTAAGCTCCACCTTAGCATTAGGTCCGGCGTTTTTAGTCTTTTCTTCCAGGTCATAGAAAGCGTTAATGCGCGATTGTGACTTCGTACCTCGTGCCTGGGGCTGCCGGCGCATCCACTCCAGTTCCTTTTTCAGCAGGTTGGAATTTCGCTGAAATTGTATATCCAGCGTGGCCTCACGTTCAGCTTTTTTTTCTAAAAAGTAACCATAGTTGCCCTGATAGGTAAACACCTTCCCCCGGTCAAGCTCAATAATTTCATTACAAACGTTATCTAAAAAATAACGGTCGTGCGTTACCATCAAAATAGTTTTGGAACCGTCAGTAAGCAGTTTTTCCAGCCACTCAATGGTGTCGATGTCCAGATGGTTGGTTGGCTCATCTATAATATAAACATGCGGCTCTTCAATGAGCAGCCGGGCTAATGATAAACGCTTCTTTTGTCCGCCCGAAAGAGTATTTATTTTTTGAGTTAAGTCATGTACATCCAGCCGCCCTAAAATATTCTTGATTTTGTATTCATATTCCCAGGCATTGGTAGTGCTCAACTGCTCCATTACCTTGTCAATAACCTTTATATTATCTGGCTCATTAGTCAGTAGTTCTTCATAACGCCTGATCAGCTGCTGCTGTTCGTTATCGGCGCTGAAAATAAAATCACTGATGGTAGCATCCTTTTCAAATTTCGGGTCCTGATCCAAATAACCAATAGTCACATCGCGGGCATGAACTACCTTTCCTTCTGCAGGGAAGAATTGCTCTGCTAATAGTTTTAATAAAGTGGACTTGCCGGCGCCATTGATGCCAACCAGCGCCACCCGGCGGCCGCGATTGATGCCTAATGTCAGATTGCGAAACAGCCAGTGGTCATGAAAGGAATGACCTAAATTTTCTGCAGATAAATAAGTACTCACAGTATTTCTTTAATATGATCAGACGGATGTATAAATAGTCCGTCATCGTTTTTCAATGATTCTTTAAACATAGCCATGGCTACGGTTGATGCTGATATGCTTTTATATTTTTTAAACCTCCCAACCAGCAGCGGGTTAATCATCTTCATTACACCTAAAGCCAGGCGCTCCGCCAGGCGCAGTTCTGTACGCTTGCCTTCCAGCACCGAAGGCTGGTAGATATGCAGGCACTTTAACCCTGCCTGTTCAACCGCCTGTTCAGTTTCGCCTTTCATTTTTGTATAAAAGTATGATGACCCGGCATCAGCGCCTAAGGAAGATACCAGATGATACTGATCCATGTGATTTGCTGCTGCCATTTTTGCCAGCTGTACCGGATAGTCAAAATCAACTTTACGGTATTGGCTTAGGCTGGGCGTTTTCCGGCGTGTGGATCCTAAGCAGCAAAATAACGCGTGGCCGTTGATAGCTGCGCTGTAATTTTCAAGATGATTAAAATCTATTGTTAGCTGCACCAGCTTTTTATGGCTGAATGGCAGCTCTTTTCTTCCCAAAGCAAGCACTTCATCATACTCAGGCTGCTCCAATAAAATCTGAAGAAGCGAAGAACCTATCAAGCCGCTTGCGCCGGCTACTATTGCTTTATCAGGCATTAATCATTAATAACTTACAAAAATAATAAAACTAATAGGATGTAAAGGGATAAGCGTTGATGTATGACTTAAATATTGCTTAATTAAACACGCCCATTGCCATAAACGATAAATTATTAATTATTGATACAAAGTAATTGTTGCTACTAAAATCACTCTGCTGTATAAACAAAATTTAACTAATGATGGTTTAACAGAGTGCTTACAAACGGTTGAATTTCAAACAACTAATTAAGTTGTTAAATATAGTTGTAATAAAGTGTGGGTATAGCTCATGGTAAGCATATAAATTTCAGATGCAATGGCCGAACAATTAATAGAAGTACCTGCCTGGAAACGGTTAATGGAGAGCGCAGGAGATCAAAGTGTCTTCTTCTCAAAGTTTTTCAGGAATATTTTTTCTGGAGGTTTCGAATGGTCAGAATTTATAAGGCAATGCTATGAGATAGGCTATCGTTCCATTATGCTGGTGGGGCTTACCTCATTTATTATGGGCCTGGTGCTCATCCTGCAAATAAGGCCATCATTAGTTGCCTTCGGGGCTGAAAGTATGCTGCCTCATATGCTGTCAGTGTCAGTAATCCGGGAAATAGGGCCGGTCATTACAGCCATTATCTGCGCAGGCAAAGTGGCATCGAGTATCGGCGCTGAATTAGGCAGCATGAATGTAACCGAACAGATTGATGCCATGGAGGTATCGGGTGCTAACCCGATACAGTATCTGGTAGTTACCCGCATTATTGCCACTACACTGATGATACCTTTATTAGCTGCCTTCGGCGATCTGGTTTCGCTGTTGGGAGGATATGTAGCCTTAAACAATACCGACAAGATCAGTTTTGTACTGTATATGACGAAATGCATCTCAGCGCTTGATTTTACCGATTACACGCCTGCCCTAATCAAAACCTTCTTCTTCGGTTTTGCCATTGGCTTTGTAGGCTGTTATAAGGGCTATACCTCAAACCGGGGTACGGAAAGTGTGGGTATTGCGGCCAACTCAGCGGTGGTAACGGCCTCGCTGTGGATATTCTTTATTGACATGGTTGTTGTACAGATTTCAACCATTTTATTTTACTGATATGGGAAATATAATGCACGAGCCAGTATCATCCGGTACTGCCCGCCAGCCACAGGCGGATGCAGTTATCAGTATCAGCGCCCTTAAAAAAAGATTTGGCAGTAAGGAAGTATTACGGAACATCAACCTAACAGTAACCAAAGGAGAAAACGTAGTGATATTAGGCCGCTCGGGCGAAGGTAAATCTGTTACTATTCAATGCATTGTCGGGCTGCTGACGCCGGATGACGGCTCTGTTAAGGTTTTTGGCGAGGAGGTAGCTGCACTGGATGATAAGGCGCTGAAAGAACTCAGAAAAAAGATTGGTTTCCTGTTTCAAAGCGCAGCCCTGTACGATTCTATGACTGTCAGAGATAACCTTGAATTTCCGCTTACCCGTGTTTTAAAGCTTAAAGATGATAATGAAATTAAGGGGCGCGTAACTGAAGTGCTGGACAGCGTAGGTTTACCGGATGCTGCCGATAAGATGCCTTCGGATTTATCCGGCGGTATGCGCAAACGTATCGGGTTGGCCCGAACACTGATTGTGCACCCAGAAATAATGCTGTATGATGAGCCGACAACCGGGCTGGACCCGATTACTTCTAAAGAAATAAGCGAACTGATACTGCAGATGCAGAAAAAATATAAGACCACCTCCATCATTATAACGCACGACATGGAATGCGCCAAAATTACGGCCGACCGTATTGTGGTAATGTATGAAGGCGAATACATAGCTGAAGGTACATTTGACGAGTTAAAAAATTCGGAGGATGAATTGGTAAAATCTTTTTTTAATGATATAAAATGAAAGCAACATCCGGACAAAAAGTAAGAATAGGAATATTTGTAATTATAGGCCTGGTTATTCTTTTTTTAGGCATATTCCTGATTGGCAATCAAAAAAGTATGTTCACGTCAACCTTTAAGGTTCATGGCACCTTTAAAAATGTAAGCGGCCTTATGGTAGGTAACAATGTGCGTTTTGCAGGCATTAACGTAGGCGTGGTTCAGGGCATCAACATTGTATCAGACAGTACGGTACAGGTGGACCTGACGCTTAATAACAATGTAAAGAAATTTATAAAGAAGGATGCAAAGATAGCCATTGGCAGCGACGGTTTAATGGGAGATAAGCTGATTATGATTAACCCGGGAAGCGGTATTCATACCGCTGAGGTTGACAACGGAGATGAGCTGAGAACAGTAAACCCGCTCGAAGTAGATAAAATTATTGCCCGGTTTACCAAAGTTGCTGATAACGCTGCTGATTTAACGGAAAGCCTGTCGGGTATATTTAAAAAGGTAAACAACGGGCAAGGCACCTTAGGCCATCTGCTCAAAGACGACCGGATGGCTAAAGATCTGGAAAGTACTGTAGCCGCTGCCAAAACCACAGTAACCAACGTTAACAGAAGTACAGGGACCCTGAATGAAGATTTAAAGGCAGCACAAAGCAATTTTTTGCTTAAGGGATTTTTTAACAAAAAGAAGAAAGCAGCCAAAGCCAGGCAGGATTCAATCAATAAGGCACAGAAGAAAGCGGACAAAGCAGCCAAAAAAGCAGCTAAGGCTGCCCAAAAAGCGGAAGAGGCAAATCAACAATAAATATATAAACTGATATAATGCAGCCTGATTCAGCGCATCAGCATTTTGCTGTTGAGTAAGCAGAAAACAGATATAAAACAAAAGAAGCGCTACAGGCGCTTCTTTTGTTTTATATTAATGAATACCTGAAGATTATAACTGGCTGGTAATTTCAGCTGATAATGGCGTTACAGTCGAACGGTAGCGGTGAATCAGCTTGCCGTTTTCATCAATCAAAAACTTTTCAAAGTTCCATTTAATTTCGCCGGTAAAATCGGGGTTGGGCGCAGCGGTTAAGTATTTGAACAAGGGGCTGATATCATCTCCCTTAACGCTTACTTTTTCGCTGAGCGGAAAGGTAACTCCATAGTTTTTCTGGCAAAAGGTTTTAATCTCCGAGTTCAATCCTGGCTCCTGCTGCGCAAAATTATTGGCCGGGAAACCCACTACTACAACCTTGCCTTTATACTGATCGGCCAGTTTTTGCAGTTCGGCGTACTGAGGCGTAAAACCGCATTTAGAGGCGGTGTTCACTATTAAAACCTTTTTGCCCCGGTATTGCGCCAGATTTAAGGTTTTACCGTCAATATTCTTTAATTTAAAATCATACACGCTGCCTGGTGCAGTAAACAGCAGCGCAAAGAATAGCATCAAAATTTTCATGATTTTTTGTAGTTAGAGATATGGCCTAAAGATAAAGATATTTTTCACGAAATAAATTTTCGTTCGGCCAAATAAAAATTCTCTTTGCCGGTCATTGCCTTTTTGTGTGCGGCTGTTTTGTCCTGATAACCCAACAGATGCAGGGCGCCGTGTATCATTACGCGGTGCATTTCGGTTACGGCATCGGTGCCAAAAAGCAGGGCGTTTTCAGCAATGCGCTCAATCGAAATAAAGATGTCGCCGGTTATAGTGCTGCTTGTATCCGAATTATCGAAAGTAACGATATCCGTGTAGGTATCGTGGTTTAAGTATTGCTGATTAATGCTGAGCAGGTAGGCATCAGAGCAGAAAATATAATTCAGCTCAGCCAGCTTAAACCCTTCGGCGGCAATGGTATCCTTTATCCACTGCTTTACCTTAATCTTGTTTTTTAAATTGTAAACGGTATCCTCCTGAAAAAAATTAATGGAAGGCATTAAAATTTAAAGTGCAGTTCAACTTCATTACCGGTCGCATTAAATATACACTGGTCTGTAAGGTGTTTAATAATGTAAACACCGCGGCCAGTTAGTTTTTCTAAGTTTTCGGCCGCTGTAGGGTCGGGCAGGTTGGCGTAGTCAAAGCCTTCGCCTTCATCGGTGATAGTCCATATAATGCGCTTGGCATCCACCTCAGCATTGATAATTACTTTCTTTTCAGGGTCAAGTTTGTTGCCGTGCACAATAGCATTAATGGCTACTTCATTTAAGCAGGTCATCATGTTGGCAAAAGTATCATCAGCAATCTGGTGTTTGTCCGCAATTTCCTCAATTAAGGCTTCCAGCTGTGTTATACTATCATAACTTGACGGTAACTGTAAAGTATATAATTCGGTTGTTGGCATAGGGGCCTGTTGCATTAATGTGCGTTTAGTTGATTAAAATAGCTCGTAACTCGCTGCTTGAAGTACAAATTAAGTGCCGGAGGTACGGTTTGCAATAATTCTGTTTGTTTAACTTTTTGCTGCCGGTAGCTTTCCAGGGCCTTGATGTAACCAGGCGGCATCTGTCTGCCTGCATTACTTTCCCGCTGTTTGTCCTGCTCCCGCTGCTGCTCGGCCTTATCGGCTTCCAGCAGGCGCGAATGTATTTGCTGCTGCCTTAATAACGACTCATTTGTGATTTTCTTGTTTACGATATCACTTTCCGTTTGTTCCATGTCGCGCGCAATTTTATTCAGGCTGCCGGCAGCGCCGTCTTTTTGGCCGCCTTCATCCTGGCTGTATTTTTCGAGCGCCTGGCGTATGGCCGCCTGTTGCCTGGCCATCCGGGCCAGTTGTTCGCTTTGCCCGGCAGCTGCGCTTTTACCCTGGTTACCCTGCTGCTGCAACTGCTCGCGCATTTGCTGCATACGTTGGTTTAGCTGCTGCTGCATTTGTGAAAGCTGCTGCAGCGAACCTTGTTTCTTTCCGCTTCCGGGCTTAGCATTTTTCATCATATTCTGCACCTGGCTGATGACCTCACTCAGCATAAGCGCTAAATTATTCATGGATGCCATAGCATATTGCTGGTTGCCGGCTGCCTCGGGCGTACGCCTGTCATCCAGGTTGGTTAAAGCTTCTTCAATGTGTCCGTTGATACTTTTCACCTCCTGATTGACGGTTGATTGTATCTGCGGTACCCTAAGGCTTAGCGAATATAAACTATCTTCTGCTGTTTTTAAATTATCTTTTATATCTTTTTGTTGCTGAGCTATGGTAACGTACTGCGGGTTGTTGCTGCTTATGCCCTTTAATTGCTGCATTAGTTTTTCCTGCTCAAAGGAACTGTTCACTAAATTTTTTTCCAGTTCGCGCAGCTGCTGCAGGTTTAATTGATTTTGCTGCGCTTCACTTTCCTGGTTTTGCTGCTTTAAGCTGCCAGCCATCTGCTGCAATTGGTGTGCTGCCTGCTGCTGTGCCTGCTGCGCCCTGTTTTTGTTATCCTTTTTCAATTGCCCGGCGCTTATATCCATCTGCTGTTCGGCCTGCCGGCTCTCCTGCTCCGGGTTTTTAAAATCTGTTTTCTGTTCCAGCTGCTCGTTTGCCTTGCTAAGCTCAGCTAAGCCTTTATTAATATTTTGCAGCTCCTGCTGCAGTTGCTGCTGCTGTTTCTGCAGCTGCTGCCTGTCGGCATTGTTAGCGCCTGTTTCGGCTGCCAGCTGCTGCTGCTGTTGCGCCAGCTGGTTCAGCTGATTGATGCTCTGATTTATTTTCTGATCAAAATCCAGCTTTTTATATAGCTCGAGCATACGGTTTAAATCTTTTTTCAGCGATTGATTATCGGCCTGCATACCAGTCAGCTGCTCGCGGGCAGCATCCTTCTGGTTTTGATCCAGCAGATTTTGCAGCTTTTTAAGCATATCCTGCGTTTTATCATCCAGCATATTATTCAGCAGCTGCTCCATCTCTTTCTGTTTGGCTGTTAATGCTGCATCCTGCTGCTGGTTTTCCTGCCGGTTATAGGCATTCTTTTTATTTTCTTCCTGAACGGTTTTAACCAGTTCATTTAAATCCCGGTGTTTCTGCATCAAAGTTTCCAGTTGCTTCTTTTCATCAAAAGACAATGAAGTTTTATTAAACAGCTGCTGATTCAGCTGCTTCGTTTCGCGCTCCAGCTGTGCCGCCATTTTTGCAGCCGACTGCATTTTATCCTTAACGCTTTGCGTGCCTGCATTCAACTGCTCATTCAGCTGCCGGGCATCGGGTATCTGCAAGTTAAACAGGGCCGACCGCACTTTTTTTGGCCCGTTAACCGCATCATTATCCGTAACCTCAAAATAACAAGCTAAGTGACTGCCCGGCTTCACTGCTAGATCGGCTGTATTGAGATAGTAAAAGAAGCTGGCTTGCGGCCTACTTAAATCAGCCTTAACCGGTTTCCTGATCACTATTCTTTCATGAGGATTATCAGGATTGCCGGCTATGCAAAAAAAGCTGAGCGCCGACAGACCATGATCATCCCTTACGTCGCCGTTAAAATAAAAAGCTTTCAGACTTACAGAATCGGTAACCTGCTGTACGTTAATGGCAGGCGCTTCATCGGCAATAACATGGATGGCGTAAGCAGCGCTATCACTGTGCGCACCAGTGCCGCCAATGGGCGTTATTGTGTATCGGGTATCATGGATTAACCGGGCACTGTAAACAAACCGGTCGCGGCCGGCTGCTGCGGCCTGCCGGCTTATACCATTGACACTAAAGTTTACACCGGTACTGTTTTTAGTATTCAGTTGCCATTTCACCTGCGTGCCGGCAGGAATACTGAGTTCGCCGGCGTTTGCAAGGGTTTCGCTTTTTTTATTCAGATAAGCCGGATAGGTTAACTGCACGTTAAAATGCAGCAAGGAGGGCTTGTAAGTCACCTTAATTTCGTAGAGTGCTGAACTATGACCATTGGCTGAAAGCCGGAACACCGTATTTTGCTGCAAATTAGTAAACAGGTAATTAAACCGGCTTGTGTTTTCCTTCGTCAGCCTGAACGACTGGCCCGCCACCTCTGCATATACCTCTGCAGGCAGGCGGTTGCCCTTGAGCCTTACATGCAGCTTTAAATCTTCTCCCTGCGTAGCCTGTAAGGCTGGGTTCATGATTATAAACTGAAACGGCGCAGCCGGCGCAAAGTATTCATTGTGCCTGATGAGGCGCCTGGTACTTTCCGTAAGCATGGCAGGCGCTACTGCGGCAATAATTAAAATGGCGCTTAAGGGTAAGGCAACCCACTTTGCATGTTTCGAGTTTTCTTTCAGGCTGATGGCCGATGGAAAACTTACCGGCTGCAAAGCTTCGATCTTTTGACTGATGCTGGCTTCAATTAACTGCCGGTGCTGTACATCGGCTTCGGCTAATTGTTTAAGCTGCAGGGTATTTAGCAGCTTATCCTTTACATCGGTAAAATGAAGCCCTATAATTTCGGCAGCCTGCTGGTGTGTTATGGTTTTCCCTAAACGCAAATAGGCCAGTAAGGGCGGTACTACCAGGCCTGCCAAAAGGCATAGATTGATAAAAATAAAACCGTAAAAAAGTGCAGTGCGAAGCAGGGTGTTGAAATTGCCGAAGTACTCAGTAAGGGTAATTACTAGGTAAGCCGAAAACAAGCCGGCTCCCAAAAAAATCAGGCCGCGCAGTAAACTGTTAAAATAGTACTTACGGATAAATGTATTGATCTTTTCAATCAGTAAAACATAGTTATCTGCTGACGGCATGCTGGGCGCTAAAATAAAATAATTATAACGCAATAAGCACCGGCATCATATTTTGTACAGTTGGCAAATTGCGTATTTAAGCAGCAGGACAGTTTGCCAATTTACATTAAGCATCTGTTTGCTGACGTAAATAAGGTTAATGTTTAATCGTCATATTTTATATGGCAAAGGATACAGGTAATGATTGTCAGGCATAATAAGACATCCTCAAAAATAAAGGCTTTTGATTTACCATCAAGTTTTGTTCTGTAATCAATAAAACCAAGAGGCTTAAACAAGAAAAATAATTATTTTTCTTGTTTAACTGATGCACTTTCCAAGGCCTCCTTGCCTTCAGTATAACAAAACCAGCACAAGCCCAGACTGCCTAATACGTCTAAATACGCAAAATGAGTCCAATAGTATAACAAAGAGGAAAACAGCAGTATTATCGACATATACACGCAAACCATAGTACAGTTACCATCTGAAATAATAGGTTTGGAATTCAGTTTTTTGCCGGTATTGATTTTGGCGCGGGCCAGAATTAACATTACTGTGATAGAAATGAGCGATATAATAATTCCGCTAAAGGTAGTAACCGGCCTGTGATGGGTAAGTACCGCAATAATCGAACTAATGATTAATAACAAAAGCAGTACATAAAACGAGGTTCCGGTTACCTTTAATGCCTGTATCTCCCATTTACTTTTATTAGTTAACGGCGATTTGTAAATCCGCCGGATCATGATTAGTATGCCGATGCCGGAAATCACCTCAATGATACTATCAAGGCCAAAGCCGAATAAGGTAATTGTTTCGTTATGTGCGCCAAGGGTTATAGATACTAATCCCTCCAATGCGTTATAAACAATGGTGAAGATACTTAAGCCTGAAGCAAGCCGGTATGATTGTTTTGCTGCTGTTTTCATGGCCTACGGAATATCAATAAGCAAACCCGCACTTATTTCTACGGACTGCTCATGGGCAGCCTTAAAACCGTACACATAAGCAGGTTCAGCATAAAAACCAAGATTATGCCTTTTGAAAGGCCAGTACATAAAATCCAATGCAATCTCGCCGCTCCATGAATTGGTTGTTATGCCATGGTCGGTTGTATGAGCCCATTCAGGGCCAATGCCCAGCATAAATTCGAGCTTGGGAGAAAAGGCCCATGGCTTCTTGATTAAAAAATCAATATCAGTTTCCCTGTAGTAAGCAGCAAAGGTAGATGAAATGCCTGATTCAACTTCCAGCCAGTTTTCTATCGGCGTAGCCTCAACAGCAATGCTATAACCCAAACTCGATTTATTGCTTTTAATATCAGCAGATAAAGCTCCGCCTATTTCAACAACGGCGATTCCCTCTTTGTAACTTATGCTGTCGCCGGCAGTTTTTTGTGCAAAGGCAGTAATGCCGGGTAATAATATCAGGGATAATAACAGAATCCATTTCATTGTGGTTAATGCATTAATTACTTTTACAAAAGTAAACCATGGAGTATGGTCCATGGTCAAGGGCTTAAAGCACAAAAAATGTTAATCGGAGAATTATCAGCCAAAACAGGCTTATCAAGAGATACCATTCGTTTTTACGAAAAAGAAGGGCTGATTAAGCTGAGCCGCAAACAGCGCCGCGAAAACAATTATAAAGAGTATGATGAAACCGTTTTGGAAAGGCTCAGCCTTATTAAGCGCATCAAAAATTTTGGCTTTACCTTAAATGAAACCGCTGAGCTGATTTCTTTAATTGCGATTAATGCCGCTACCTGCGATGAAATGCGTAACCGTGCAACTCAAAAGGTGGCGGTTATTGACAGCAAGATAGCGGATCTTTCGCAATTACGCCGGCAGCTGATCAGCAATGTAGAGACCTGCCAGGAATATTGCCAGGCCGCCAGCCATGATGAAAACTGCCCGATTATAATCCAGAACATAAAATAATAAGTTGCCTCTGCGTTCCTGTAAAACAAACCTGGGTTAAGGTTCACCCTTCAACCTATCAACTTTTACATGTTATACTATTTAAAACACTGTTTTAAAATCATTATAACAGTATTGTATAGTTTAACGATACAATACCCTTTTAACTGATGCATCATAGGCGGTTTAAGTTAAAGCCTCCGGGCACCAAGTGTAAGGAGGCTTTTTTTGTGGTTTAAACAGATTTGCTTTATTTCGCGTTATTATACCTTTACATTTTATTAACATAAGTCACCGGCTACAACATTAAGCCAGCTTAAAGAGTAAAAGACCGGTAATTTGTTAACTCTGTTTAATATGAACGACGTGCTGCCGGCAGGGTTCGTTGCCAGGCCCATGAATAAAATACAACCCGTTACAGCAAAAGAAGCAGCTAACCCCCAAGATTTTCAGTTTGTTAATCTGGTACGCTTTATAT
>CAXTAP010000062.1:6989-20589 GCA_964241965.1 uncultured Mucilaginibacter sp. | reverse complement strand
TGCTGATGTGCTGATGTGCTGATGTGCTGATGTGCTGATAAGGGGAAGTTGTCTTCCCCACTGATGGTTTTAATTACTTACCGCTTTTCACTTTTTTCATTCGTACATCTGCACATTTAAAATCCGCACATCTGTCATCTGCACATCAAAGCAATCCTTCATCGCCAAAGCTGAAATAGCTCTGGCCGGCAATGATGATATGATCCAGTACGCCGATATCCAGAATGCGCCCGGCGTTAAAGATTTTTTTGGTCAGATCAATATCCTGCTGGCTCGGTTTCAGGTTACCCGAAGGATGATTATGCGCCAGAATGATGGATGAAGCCTGGTGCTGCAGGGCAATGTGAAAAATAATTTTCGGGTCGGCTACCGTGCCCGACAGCCCTCCCTTGCTGATAAGTTCTTTGGAAAGTATTTTACAGTTACGGCTTAACAGCAGTATCCAGAACTCCTCGTGGTTTAAATCAACCAGGTGCCGGCGCAGGGCATTGTAGGCGCTGCGGCTGCCCTGTATAATTTCGGGCGCCTTGGCCTCTGCATCGTCGCGCCTGCGGCCTAATTCTAATGCTGCGATGATTGAAATGGCCTTGGCCTCACCTATACCCTTAAATTTGGAAAGCTCTGCCACCGAAACCATGCCCAGCCGGTTTAAATCATGATCATAATGGTGCAGGATGCGTTTGCTCAGCTCCACGGCAGACTCCGTGCGGCTGCCCGAGCCAATCAGGATGGCAATCAGCTCGGCATCGCTCAGGGCACGCCTGCCCTGGGTGTTTAGTTTTTCGCGCGGGCGGTCTTCCTCGGCCCAGGCCTTAATGCTGATTTTGGTTTCATAAGCTTCCACGGGCTTAAACTATTCAAAAATGGGCACAAAACAAAAAAGGGACTTTGCTTTTGGCAAAATCCCTTTTCAAAAATATTTTTACTGCTTACGCCAGGCCGTTTACAAACTTGGTAAGCTTTGATTTATTGTTTGATGCCTTGTTTTTATGGATAACATTCTTCTTGGCTAAACGATCAAGCATTGAAATTACTTTGATTAAAAGAGGCTGAGCTTCTGCCTTAGAAGTAGTGTTTCTCAACACCTTAATTGCATTTCTGGTAGTTTTAGCCTGGTACCTGTTGCGTAGGCGCTTCGCAGCGTTAGCCCTGATTCTTTTAATTGATGATTTATGATTTGCCATTGTAGCTTCTTATTCTTTGTATTTTTTCGGACTGCAAATATAAAATGAATTTTAATATTATCAAATTGCTTTTTTAAAATTGTTTTATTGGTCAGTGGTCAGTGGTCAGTGGTCAGTGGTCAGTGGTCAGTGGTCAGTGGTCAGTGGAAATGTTGCTGATATGCTTATGTTTGTTTTCTTTGCAGTATTATCGCGAAATATTTACTCAAATGAAGATTGCCCTGCGGCTGGTACTGGCGGGTTTACTGTTAACGCTGACCACCTCCTGGGGATTTTATGCGCATTACCGCATTAATCACCTGGCGGTTTTTATTTTGCCGCCGGCCATGAGTGGTTTTTACCGGGCCAACCTGCCCTATATTACCGAGCACGCCGTAAGCCCCGACAGGCGCCGCTATGTTGATTCGACCGAAGCGCCGAGGCACTTTTTTGATGCTGATCATTATGGCAGTGATCCCTTCCATACGGTGCCGCAAAAATGGGAGAACGCTGTTAAAAAGTATTCAGCCGATACCCTGCTCAAATACGGCACACTGCCCTGGGTGATACAGGGTAATTATTATAAGCTGGTAAACGCCTTTAAACAGCATGATACCAGCGCTATCCTCAACACCTCGGCTTACCTCGGCCATTATGTGGCCGATGCCTGTGTGCCGCTGCATGTTACCTCTAATTATAACGGGCAGCAAACCCACCAAACAGGGCTGCATGCCCTTTGGGAAAGCCGCCTGCCCGAACTGTTTGGCACCAGTTACCATTTATACGCAGGTAAGGCAAAATATATTGAAAACCCGTTATGGCAGGCGTTCATCATCTGCCGCAGTTCCTATAAATGCGTGGACTCTGTTTTGAGGTTTGAACGGAAGCTGAGCGCAGGCTATACTGAGGCTCAGAAATATACCATGGTAAAGCGCAGCGGTAAAAAGGTAAAGGATTATTCGGTGGCTTATAGCCTGGCTTACCAGCAAATGCTGCATGGCATGGTAGAGCGCCGTATGCGGATGGCTGTTTTATATACCGGCAGCTTCTGGTATTCGGCCTGGGTGGATGCCGGCCAGCCGGATTTAAACAGGTTGATTGCAAAACGGCTGAACGCGGCTGAAACAGCTGCACTTAACACTGAGCAGACTGCCTTTAAGGCCGGAAAAGCGTATTTGCCAAAGTAATCAATCTGCACACACTTATTGCGCAGCGCAAACTTTACACTGCTTTTGTTTCATTACTGCTTATCCGCTGTCTTAATGCCACAAAGATGGGCGGCACAATTGATACCAGCACGATGAACAGAGCGATAAGCGAAAAATGATTTTTGAAAAAGGGAATGTTACCCAATAAATAACCGGCGGCGAGGAATACAATAATCCATGCTGCACCGCCAATAATGTTATACAGGCTGTAACGCAGAAAGCTCATGCGGCCTACGCCGGCAACAAACGGAGCAATGGTACGGATAATGGGCATAAAACGGCTAAAAATGACCGCCTTGCCGCCATGTGTATCAAAAAAAGCCTTGGTTTTCAGGTAGTAGTCAAGCTTCAGCACCTTGTTTTCCGGCTTAAAAACCCTGGCGCCCAAGTATTGGCCTAAACCATAGTTTACAGTGTTTCCGGAAAATGCGGCAACAATGAGTATAATGCCCAGCAGGTAAATATCAAGGCCTGAGTTGCCGACGGCAATCAGCGCACCGGCAGCAAACAGCAGGGAGTCGCCGGGCAGAAACGGAGTAACTACAAAACCGGTTTCGGCAAATATGATGGCAAAGAGGATCAGGTAGGTCCAGCCCTGATACTGGCTGGTAATCTCACTCAGGTGCTTATCAATATGCAGAATGAAGTCAATAATGGTATGCAGTAATTCCAATGCCTTTTAATTTTAAGCCTCAAAAATATAAATATATCAGCAACAACCTGCCTCAATTATTCAGAATTACCCCTGCGCCCAGAGCTGCGCTGTCAACCCGGTTAACCACACCCCGGCTGTAGATAGTGTACAGGCGGCCATCCTGCACGGTAATATTGGGCAGGTCGATGATGACGCTGCTGCTGTTGGCTATACTGGCGCCGGGAGCTACGAACTTAAAGTCATAAATACCGGCAGGGAGTTCTGCATATCCGGATACATTGTTAAACGTAATATTATTGAAAGCCCTTGTACCGTTGGCATAAACATCAAACCCTGTACCGGCCGGGTAACCAATGGAGGCGTTCAGGAAACGCACCCTGGCCTTGCCTAATGATGGCAGCTGTGCAGCGTTATTGGGTATATAATCAGTAGTGTATATAAATTTAACAGAGCGGTCGGCGTTCAGGCCGGTGATAAAGAGTGAATACCGCACACCCGATTTCAGCATAACTGTATCAGGCGTGGTGAATAAAATGCTATCTCCCGATTTTGTAGATCTGAGCTGAATAGGGTTACCTGAAGATTTTACATTGAAATATCCCGATGGGGCATTATAGCTGTAAGCTGCATAGGTTTGCACCGCAGCCAGCGTGGTAGTAGTATTTTTAGGGTTTTGAATTACATTGTTGATATACAGCTGCACCGGGTAAACGTCGGGGCTTAAGTTATTAATCAATAACTGAACATCAGTGCCAACGCTGCTGGTATCCTTATCTTTTTTGCAGGATGAAACGGCGAAACCCAGCAGCAATACCATGAACGGTATCAGCAATAAACAGGGCGCCTGGCTGCGTTTCTTCATGCTTTGCTTTTTTTACTGGTTAACATAGTAAGCTACATTAACTACAGGCACACCGTTACTGCCCGGTTTGTTGCTTGCAAAAATAGTATATATGGTAGGATAAGTAAATGTTACGCTTGCTGTAGCTACAGGCAGCGAACTGTTGGCTGTATATACCTTAATAACCTTAGTGTAAGGTTTGGCGGTTATAAAATTGCTTGCTGAATGCGATGCCTGGCTGTTAAAAACCAAAGTATCATTGAGGGTTAGCCTTAATGCACCGAAGCTGGTTGTAGCATTTACAAACCTGAACTTTGCCATACCGGCAGTGTCTGCCTGTAAGGAATCATTTACCAAAAAGGCGTTGTCAGCGTTTCTGCCGGTTATAAACAGTGAGTAATGGCTGGTGCCGGTTAAACTCAATTGTTTGGAAAACAGCGTATCGGTAATGCTTTGATTGATACTGTCGGTATTGAACGGCTTTTTGAACGAGTAATTTTGCCTGCCCGCCAGAACAGACAAGTAACCCGACGAACCCTGTGCATAGATATTGGCTGTGCTGTTTAAACGGCCGCCGTTCTGATAAACATTAAGGGCATTATCTGTAGCATTAACCACATCCAGGCTTGCTCTTGAATTAGTAATGGGTGCATCGCTGGCCCCCTTATTACATGCCCAAATCAGCAGAAGCAATGCAGCTGCGGTAAAATGGTATATCAACTGATACCTCATGCATTAATTTGTTCTATAACTCATTATTTTTTTATTTGTTATCCTGCAATTAAAAAGTCCGGCCATTTCACTGCCCGGACTTACATTTCTTTAATTTCCCTGAAAGGAAGCGGGTAAAAAGCATGAAAAGTAAAGATTATACTTTATCCCTGTTTTTCACCTGTGGTGTAAGCAAGCTTCCTAACCGGAGAGAGTCTATGCGTAACTGTTCAGCATAACGGGCATCACCAGCATCAGCACGTCTTCGTTTTCGTCTCCGCCCTGCGGCAGCAGCAAGCCGGCCCGGTTCGGGGTCGACATTTGCAGCAATACTTCCTCGCTATTCAAATTCCTGAGCATCTCGATCAGAAAGCGGGCATTAAAGCCGATTTCCAGCTCATCGCCTTCGTACTGGCAGCTTAACCGCTCATGGGCTTCGTTCGAAAAATCAATATCCTCTGATGAAATGTTCAGCTCGTTCCCGCTTAACTTCAGGCGTACCTGATGCGTTGTTTTGTTGGCATAAATGGCCACGCGGCTAAGCGTACCTAAAAATGCCAGGCGGTCAATGGTCATTTTGTTCGGATTGTTTTGTGGTATAACCGCTTCATAATCCGGGTAGCGCTCATCAATCAGCCGGCAAACCAGATTGATATTGCCAAACTTAAAAAAGGCGCTGGTATTGTTATACTCAACAGACACGTTGACATCCTCGCTCGGCAGTGCCGATTTAAGCAGGTTCAATGCCTTTTTAGGCAGAATGAATGAAGTATTGCTGCCTGCCTGCGCATCCGTACGGCGGTAGCGGACCAGTTTGTGCGCATCGGTAGCCACAAAGGTTAAGGCGCTGGAAGATAGCTGGCAATAAACCCCTGTCATGGCCGGGCGCAGTTCATCGCTGCTTACGGCAAATATGGTTTTATTGATAGCCTCAGCTAATACCGAAGCAGGCAGATTTACCGATGATGCATTATCCACCACCGGAATTTTAGGAAAATCCTCGCCGTTTTCACCGCTTAGTTTATACTTGCCATCGCCGGCGCTGATCTCCACGGCAAATGTTTTATCATCTACCGAAAAATTTACCGGCTGCTCGGGCAATGATTTTAATGTATCCAGCAAAATGCGCGAAGGTATAGCAATGCGCCCGTTGGCCTCGGTTTCTACATTCAGCGAGGTAGTCATACTGGTTTGCAGGTCAGTGGCAGATATTTTCAGGCTGCCGTCCTTTAATTCAAACAAAAAGTTTTCCAGTATGGGCAATACGGTGCTGTTGCTCAAAGCACCGCTTACAGCCTGTAATTGCTTTAATAATGTGGAGGTAGAAACACTGAAATTCATAATCTGAAATTGATTATTCAAAAGTATAAAAATTAATGCGCATACTTTCGCCGCCTTAAATAATGTTGAAAAATAGCCACGGCCAGCACCAGCAGCAAGGGCAGCACTGTATTTACCAGCTGCCAGTACAGTTTTTCATTGCGGATGCGGGCGCGGTTCAGCAGGCGCAGTTTAATTTCCTTGCTGCGCAGGGCAATCAGGCTTACGTCGCCGGTCAGGTAATCGGCCATATTAAGCAGCAGGTTTTTGTTGCCGTAGGTTTGCTGCGTATAACGGTCGTACCCCAGCGGGTATGGCGAGCCATCCCTGCCTGTCTGGTTTTTCAGCACATCACCGTCGCTGATGATAATCATTTTGGCGGGTTTGCTGCTGCTGAGCACAGGGCCGGCATCAGTAATACCGGCAGGCACGGGGCGGTTTCTGAAAACGGAAGTAAAACTTCCCTCCAGCAATACTGCAACCGGCCTGGGTTTGCTCAGAAACTCCTTAGGGTTAGGCTCCCGCTCCAGCGCCTGCAATGATAAGGTGCGCGGGGCGGCAAGCGCTTTATTATAAGGCGAAGAGGCCAGCAATACTGTTTTTTTAATATTCTTTGTATCCAGCAGGTCAATGCTGCCGGCAAACTCACTGTAGATGCCGTCAAGGTTCTTTACAATGGGGTTTTTGCTTACCGGCATAAAAACCGGGTAATATAACCAGGGCAGCAGCTGAATCTGCGCCTGCCCGCCGATGCTGCCCGTGCTGACAGGGATCTGCGCGCAGTTCATATCGGCAATTAAATCATAATTAATGCGTACCCCGTACCTGAAAAGCTGATCATCCAGGTTCAGCTGTTTCGGAAAGGCCAGCTGCTCGCCGCCATGGCCGCGCAGGCTGTCCAGTTCGGCGCTTACCTGGTCAATGGTCCACAAAATGCTGCCGCCATGCATCAGGTACTGGTCTAATTTAAATTTTTCGGCTTCGGTAAAGGCGGTTTCAGGTTTTGGTATCACCAGCAGCTTTAACCGTTCCAGCCCTGCAAACGGAATACTCTGCAGGTTAACCCGACCCACCAGGTAACCGTCGGCTAATGATTTCAGGGCATCATTCAGCTGCAGATTACTTAGCTCCTGATGCCCTTCGGTAAAACCAATGAGCGGCCTGCCGCCGTTAGTTACCTTTTTTACAGCCGAGGAAAAAGCATATTCCAGATTTTGAATGGAGTTGTTGAGCACCTCATCAGGCGATAAGCCGATACGGCTCTGCAGCAGCTGCACGGGCACCTCGCGGTTACCCGACTGCACTACCGCTGCCGGAAAAATAATTTTCTGCGAGGTGCCATCCTCCGTTTTTACGCTGAAGTTGGTAGGCTCTATTCCGCGCAGCTGTAGATCCTTAATTACAGTATCCTGCTGATCCTGCGGTACACCTTTCAGCGGGTCAAGAAACTCAAAGGTCAGTTGATGATGGCTGTAGGCCTGTAAGTCGCTCAGCATGTCGCGCGTGGCACCCTGCAGCCGTTTCATGCCGCCCGGAAAGTTGTTGCCCTGCAGATAAACGGTTACTTTTACAGGCTGCGCCAAACTGCCCTCCATATTCCGGCTCACCTGCGCAATGGTAAAGCGCTTTTCGGCCGTAAAATCAATGCGGGTAAAGGTAAAGGCAGCCATAACGCCTGCGGCCAGCAAAACAAGCACAATAGCCGGCAGGCCGCTGCGCTGTACCGATTTTTGCCTTTGCAGGGTAACAGCCAGCAAAGCAGATGCAATGAAGAGACCGCTGAGTATGATAAAATAGGCTAAATCGCGCGTATCCAGTACACCCCGGCTTACCGATTCGTAATGCTGTGTAATGCCTAAAGCAGGCAGGTTTAAATCCTGCAGTGACAGCAGCTGGCTCAGCGAGTCAAACCCGGTGTAGAAAAAGTAGCATAAAAAAACGGCGATGGTGAAGGCGATGATCTGATTTTTGGTAATGGCAGAAGTAAAGATGCCGATGGCTGTAAAACACGCACCCAGCAAAAACAGCCCGATGTAGGAGCCGATTACTGCACCGGTATCAATATTGCCCTGCGGCGTGCCTAATGCACTCACCGAATAATAATAAACCAGCGTAGGCAGCAAGGCAAACAACACCAGGGCCAGGCAGGCCAAGTACTTGCCGGTTACAATCTGCCAGTTGGTAAGCGGGCGGGTAGCCAGCAGTTCCAGCGTACCCTCGCGGCGCTCCTCTGCCAATGAGCGCATGGTAAGGGCCGGAATGAGAAACATAAACAAATAAGGCGCAACGTTAAACAGGCTCTCCAGCCCGGCATAGCCGTTGTCGGGTATGCTTGAGTCGGGAAACACCCACAGCAAGAGGCCCAGCACCAGCAGGAATACCCCGATGGTAATATAGGCTGCCAATGAACTGAGGTAGGAAAAAACTTCTTTTTTAAAAATTGATAACATAGTGCTGCTAAACCGTAAACGCCATTTATACCTGCAAGTTACGCCAGGGCCGGCAATTTATCAGAAAATGCGAATTTGTGATTTTTTAGCACAATAAAAAAGCGGTTAATGTTACGCCTGTCAGCGTTAACCGCTCAACCGTTTAAATAGAACTTACAAACCAAATTTATAGGCTATGCGCAGGGCAACCTGGCTTACGGTAGCGCCGCTTTCTGCACGGCCTTCATACCGCAGGCCAATGTCGGCTGCATTAAGGCCGCCGGCCGGGATAGACACACCCAGGCCCGGCGCATAAATAAATGCAGTACGCGTAGCCGAATAATTACGGTTTACATTGATAGAGGCACCTGCGTCAGCATTGATATAAAAGGCAGGTATTACATAAACCTTAACGCCCGCCTCCACAGGTACATAAGTGGCTGCGCTGAAGCCGTAATCGCGGTAAATGCCTTTAGGGATAAAGCTGCTGAAGCCCACTGAACCGGTAACATTAACCATAGAGGCCGATACCGGCACCTCCAGTTTTAATGATGCGCCGGGCGCTATGTTGTAAAAAGTACCGGCCTCGCCGGTGGGTAACCCAACTTCGGCGCCTAAGCTCAATTTTGCGGTTTTGGTTTGCGCAACTGCGCAGGTGACAGATAGACAGGCAAGCGCTGCTAATAAAAAACGTTTCATGGCTGAATAATGATAAGGTACAGGCCGCAAATATAAACATTGCAGGCAAAGCCGGAACAGGTTTAGTTGGTAAGCTTTATAAATACCCGCTCCAGGTTGCTTTCTTCATACTTCACCCGCAGGGCATCCAGGGTATCATCGGCCACTATTTTCCCCTTACTGATGATAATGACCTGGTTGCAAACGGCCTCCACCTCCTGCATAATATGGGTGGATAGCACAATGGTTTTGGTTTTGCCCAGATCACGGATCAGTTGCCGGATGCCCACCAGCTGGTTAGGGTCGAGCCCTGAGGTCGGCTCATCTAAAATCAGCACTTCGGGGTTGTGTAAAATGGCCTGTGCCAGGCCCACCCGCTGGCGGTAACCTTTGGAAAGCTGCCCTACTTTTTTGTGCTGCTCAGGCCCCAGCCCGGTTTGCTCAATTACCTCGGCAATGCGCCGCTGCGGCTCATTAAGCCGGTGGATGCCGGCTACAAAACCCAGCGATTCCTTTACATACATATCCGGGTACAGCGGGTTGCTTTCGGGCAGGTAACCAATATGCCGGCGCACTTCCAGCGGCTGCGTGGCCACATCAAAGCCGTTTACGGAGGCGCTGCCTGCGGTTTGCGGAATAAAGCAGGTGAGTATCTTCATGGTGGTAGATTTACCTGCGCCGTTGGGGCCCAGAAAACCCAGTACCCCCTGCCCTGCCGAAAAACTGATGCCATCCACAGCCCTTTGCTGCCCGTAAATTTTGGTTAGGTTACTCACCTGTATGCTCATGGGGTAAAGGTAGTAAGAAGTTGGGAAAGTCGGGAAGTGGGACGACCGGAAGTCAGGAAGTCCGGGAAACGGAAAGACGGACGACCGGAAGTCCGATGACCGGAAGTTTGTTAGTAAGAAGACAGACAAGCTAAAGCAATTTATATACAAAAATGTACAATTGCTGAAGTTTTGAATATGCCCTGTCTTTCAAACTTCTGGTCATCTGACTCCCCTGATTTTCCGTCTCCCGGACTTCCTGACTTCCAGCCATCGGACTTTCCCGACTTCTTACTACCTTTGCTGCGTTATGAGTAAAAATACCGACGAGCTTTTTAAAAATGTGGTAGCCCATGCTAAGGAATATGGCTTTGTATTTCAGTCGAGCGAAATTTACGACGGCCTCAGCGCCGTTTATGATTACGGCCAGTATGGCAGCGAGCTGAAAAACAATATTAAAACCTACTGGTGGAAAAGCATGGTGCAGCTGCATGAAAACATTGTGGGTATTGACTCGGCCATTTTTATGCACCCCAAAATATGGGAGGCCAGCGGCCATGTGGGCGGCTTTAACGACCCCATGATTGACAATAAGGACTCCAAAAAGCGCTACCGGGCCGACCAGCTGCTGGAAGACCGGATTGCCCGGTATGATGAGGAGGGATTAACTGACCAGGCGGAACAGCTGCAGCTGGAACTGGACAATGCCCTGAAAGCTGATGACCTGAACCGCCTGCGCGAGCTGATTGTTGAAAACCAGATTACCTGCGGCATTTCCAAAACCGCAAACTGGACTGAAGTGCGCCAGTTTAACCTCATGTTCAGTACCCAGATGGGCGCCGTGGCGGATGATGCCGATGTAATTTACCTGCGCCCCGAAACGGCACAGGGCATCTTTGTCAATTACCTGAACGTGCAGAAATCGGGCCGGATGAAGATTCCATTCGGCATAGCGCAGATTGGCAAGGCGTTTCGTAACGAGGTAATAGCGCGGCAGTTCATTATCAGGATGCGGGAATTTGAGCAGATGGAAATGCAGTTTTTTGTACGCCCCAGCACCGAAATGCAATGGTACGAGCACTGGAAGGCGGTACGCCTGCAATGGCACCTGGCCTTAGGTACCGCCGCAGACAGCTACCGTTACCATGACCATACCAAACTGGCCCATTACGCCAACGCCGCCGTTGACATTGAGTATAACTTTCCGTTCGGTTTTAAGGAGGTGGAAGGCATCCACAGCCGCACTGATTTTGACTTGAGCCAGCATCAGAAGTTTTCGGGCAAAAAGATGCAGTACTTTGACCCTGAGGCGGGTGAAGATGGCAAGCCCTACGGCAACTACATCCCTTATGTGATAGAAACCTCCATCGGGCTCGACCGTATGTTTCTGCTTACGCTGATTAATGCCTATGAGGAAGAAGACCTGAGCACACCTGATAAGCAGGACAGCCGTACCGTACTGCGCCTGCACCCCTGCCTGGCCCCGGTGAAGGCCGCCATCTTTCCGCTTACCAAGAAGGACGGGCTGCCTGAAAAGGCGCGCGAACTCATGAATAAGCTCAAGCTGGATTTCAACCTGCAATATGAGGAAAAGGATGCCATCGGCAAGCGCTACCGCCGCCAGGACGCCATCGGAACCCCTTTCTGCATCACGGTTGACCACCAGACGCTGGAGGATAACACCGTTACTATACGCCACCGCGACACCATGGCGCAGGAGCGCGTACCCGCCGGCGAGCTTGACAGCATCATCGGCAACCTGGTAAGCTGGAAGAATTTGCTGCAGTAACCGGAGAGTACCCGCAGGTGTTCACGTTCACGGAGGCGTGAACACCTGTGAACGTTCATGAACGCTGACAGCATCATGTCAGTGGCTGCCGTTTTATTTACGTTATATATAAGCGGTACAATTTCAGTGCTTTGAAAAAATTTATTGATCTTTTTTATCAGGGGTGAAATGCTTGCCGTAAACCTGCTCATCATAGCCAAAATATAAAAAGCCATCGCTCTCTATAACCGGTCGCTTTATCATGCTGGTTTTTTGCCGGAGCAGGTTCAGCGCATCAGCACTGGTTTTTGTATTATCCTTTTCGGCCGGGGATAACTGCTTCCAGGTAAGGCCCTGCTTGTTTAAAAACTGCTCATAACCAACCCGGGTATCCCACTCCGCCAGTTTTTCGGGCGCAACCCCCAGTTTCTTAAAATCATGAAACTCATAGGCTATATGTTTGCTCTGCAGCCAATCCAACGCCTTTTTAACTGTATTACAATTTTTAATTCCGTAAACTTTCATCATGCAAAGGTATCATCCTCCGGTACTTTTGCCGCCGCCGCTTTTGGTGTCGTCATTATTAATACCCCGCTGGTTCTTTTTAATACCGCCGTTCAGCTTACCGAACTTGTAGTTGAAACTGATATTAAAGCTGCGGTACCGGTTAGAACTGATGGATGTTTGCCTGAAATCAGGGGTGTTGGTATAAGATTTAAACTCACGGAACTTGCTGTACGGGTTGTTGGCGCTGAAGGATATGGTAGCTTTCTTTTTCAGTATTTCCTTTGATGCACTGTACGAACTGTAAATAAATTCGCGCGTTTTGCCCTGCAGCAGCACATCGCCGCTAAAGTAGCCGGCGTTAATACCCAGCCGCAAGCCATTGTCAAACTTATAGCCGCTGTTTAAGAATGCGTTGCCGGTTATGCCCTGGTTGTGGTAAACTGTGCCGTTATAGTCGCCTTCCAGCCAAATCTTATTAAGCTGCCCGTTCAGGCTGATGGTAAGCTTTTTAAAATAGGTAAGGTTGGTATTAAAGTTAACTCCCAGGTTTTTATTGCTGCCTAAGTTTTGGTAAGTAGTTTTGGTAACGGTATCCTGCTTGCCGGTGGTTGCATTAACCGGGTAGGTAATGCTGGTTACATTTTGTATGGCATTGTTTGAAAAGGCATAACTCAGTCCGATATTAACTGATTGCTTGGTAAAGTTACTGTAATTCAGTTCTAAACTATGGTCGGTTTCCGGCCGCAGGGCAGGGTTGCCGGTATTAATAAACTTCGGGTTGGAAATATCAACAAAAGGGTTAAGCTGCCAGATGCTGGGCCGCTGTATGCGGTCGGTATAGCCAAAATTAATGCTGCTGGTTTTAAAGCTGCGCTGTATAGAAACGGAGGGTATCAGGTTATTATAATCGGGCGATACCGGCGTACTTACTGCGCTGAAGGCAGCATTGACGGCCGTATGCTCTAAACGCAAGCCCGCCTTTCCCGTCCATTTGGCCAGCTTTAACTGATAAGAATTATAAAGGCTGTAAACGTTTTGATGATAATTGAAATTATTGGTCTGGTTAGGGTCGGTAATAAAGGTATTGGTGGCAGCATCCAGGTTTTGAGTGGTATAATCGCTGAAATTATTCCGCAATATGGCCTTGGCGCCGGCCTCAATGTTCAGCTTTCTGAGCGGCTGTACATAGTCTAACTGAAAGGTATGCACATTGTTGCCCGATTTATTATACTGCATATTGTTGGGGTTAGGATAGTTATAGGCTTCAAGCACACTGATATTGTTGAATTGCTGCTGGGGCGAGCGGTTAAATTTATAGGATATAGTAAGCAGCTGCTCCTTGCTCCTTTTAAAACCTAACTGGTAGTTCAGGGCAGCATCAACCCCGCGCCAGGTATTATACCCGTCGTTTGTTTGCTGATAGGATTCTGTCAGTCCGCCCCTGGTGTCAAGCTGCCGGCTGAAAATATCACTGGCCTGCTTAAACCGGCCGCCCTCGCCCTCAATGGAACCGGTAAGCAGGTTGAGGCTGTCAATCTCATAACTCAGCTCCA
>CAXTAP010000062.1:0-6889 GCA_964241965.1 uncultured Mucilaginibacter sp. | reverse complement strand
GGCGGCGTGGTAATCACCTCAATCTTTTCAATGTTGGTGGCCGGCATAGCCTTAAATACATCTGACGGGTTTTTAGCAATAAGCGAAGATTCCTTCCCGTTAATTAAAATCTTGTAGTTACCGCTGCCCTTAAACTTAATGGCATCGTTACCATCCACGCTTACCAGCGGCACCTTGCGCAGCATATCCAGCACGGTTTGCACCTTGCTTTCCGGGTCGGCCTGCACATCATAGGTGATGCGGTCAACCTCGCGCTTCAGTACCGGGCGTACGGTGGTTACCGATACTTCTTTTAACTGCCGGGTGCCTGCCGAAAGCTTTATACTTCCCAGCCGGATTACCGCCTTCCCGTCGTCCTTAATATCAATGATCTTATTGGTATAGCCTACAAACACTAAAACCAGCTGATAGGCTTTAGGCGCTACCTTCATCAATTGAAAGCTGCCATCGTCCTTAGTCAGCGTGCTTTTTACGGGCAGGCTGGTTTTGGCATCGCGCAGGGCAACGGTTACAAAGCCAACGGGTTTACTGGTGGCCGAGTCAATAACGGTGCCCGTAATTTCAATGGTGCGGGCAGGCGCTTGTGCCTTTGCCTGTAAAAAGGCTGATAAACACAGCAGAGCAGCAAAACAAAGTTTCATGTTGGATGATAAGATGGTGAACTTGTTATTTACCTGGAAGCAGCTGCGGTTTGCAATACCTCAGGGGCTGGGCATAAGACACCGCCTGAAAGCAAACGTTACACTTTTGAGGAAATAACTACACAAAGCTATAAAGCTTTTTTACCAGAGCATCATCATTTAACATATTTTAACTAACTAATTAGTTATTTGTTAAATTTAGTCATGGTAAGTTCGGTACCTGCTATGGCAAAGCTCTTTACCATTTCAATGGAGCGCTCTATCAGTGCAGGCAGCTCAGGCTTTTCATCATCATCAAAGCCGCTCAGTACATAATCTGCCTGCCGGCCTTTCGGATAATGGTCACTGATGCCAAAACGCAGGCGGGCATATTCGTTGTTGCCCAATGTTAATTCAATATTTTTCAGCCCGTTATGACCGGCGGCGCTGCCTTTAGGTTTAAGGCGCAGGGTGCCTAAGGGCAGGGCTAAATCATCTACCAGCACCAGTATATTTTCAACAGGTATGCGCAGCTCCTTCATCCAGTAGCTTACCGCCTTTCCGCTCAGGTTCATGTAGGTGGTAGGCTTAATAAGGTGCAGGGTGCGGCTTTTGTAATGAATTTCGGTATAATAAGCCAGGCGCATATTATAAAATTTATTATTTTCCTGCCTTACCAGTTCATCCAGAATCATGAAGCCGATATTATGGCGGGTATCAGCATACTCCGGCCCGATGTTGCCGAGGCCAACGATGAGGTATTTCATTTTATATAATGAGCGGGTTTAATGAAAGCTAAAGATGGACAAAAGTTTAGTAAACATGCCATTGCCGGGCATAGACCGGTTCCCCTTCAAATCTTTCCTTAACAAGGGATATTTTGATGTGCTTAGATAACTCTCCCTTGCAGGACGGTTTTAAGCAAAATTAACCTGTGCCTTACCACAGCGAAGATGAATATATTGCAAAAAAAGCGACAGTACAATATATATTGCACTGCCGCTTTTTCAGTAAGCTTGGTCAGCTTTATTTCTTACCGGTGGCTTCCTGCTCAGCCTGGCGCAGGGCGCGTGAAGTAGTTACCGATACAACGGTATCTTCTGCAGCGTTGGTGATAGTGAGGTTAGGCACTTTGATTTCGCCTACGCGTACTGATTTGCCTACTTCCAGGCTTTCGATGCTCACATCAATATTGTCGATCTGATCCTTGGCTAAGCCTTTAACACGCAGTTTGCGCAGTTTTTGCACCAGCTTACCGCCCATTTTAACACCCGGCGAAGTACCGGTTAAACGGATCGGAATTTCAATGGTAATGGGCTTGCTGTCGCTCAGCTCCATAAAATCCACATGCAGGATTTCGCTGGTAAGCGGATGAAACTGTAAATCCTTGATAATGGCCTGAGCCTTCGTTCCGGCGATGTCTAAGTCGATGAAATGAACCTCCGGCGTATATATTACAGGTTTCAAATCAGCTGCGGACACTGAAAAGTGGGTTTGTGTAGCCCCGCCGTACAACACGGCCGGCACCAGGCTTTGGTAGCGCAGCTCTTTGGCATCGCGTTTCCCTACGTTCTCTCTCGGAGAACCGCTAATAGCAATTGATTTCATTTTTCTATTTGTTTTATTTATTAAGCACCCCTCGTTCCCAATTTAAGGCTTTAGGGCGATATTTTTATTCAGTTTTTATAGTACAGTTATTGCACACCCTCTGTTTTCGGGGAGGGTTAAGCAACCTTAATCCACCTTAAATAACTGGCTTATGGAACCGTGCTCATTCACATTCATGATGGCCCGGGCAAATAAGTCGGCAGTTGAAAGTACCTTTATCTTGGTGCTCTGCTGCTTCAAAGGTATGGTATCGGTTACAATCAGCTCTGTCAGCGCCGAATTTTCGATGGTTTCATACGCCTTGCCCGACAGTACCGGGTGCGTACAAACCGCCCGTACACTGCGGGCGCCCCGCTCCATAATCAGGCCTGCGGCTTTGGACAGCGTGCCGGCCGTATCAATAATATCATCAATCAGCACAATGTCCTGCCCGGTTACATCACCAATGATGGTCATGGATTCAATTTCATTGGCGCGCTTGCGGCGCTTATCGCATATCACCACCTCGGCATTAAAAAACTTGGCAAAGGTGCGTGCCCGGTACGAGCCGCCCATATCAGGCGAGGCAATGGTGAGGTTCTGCAGCGCCAGGCTTTTAATATAAGGCACAAATATTACCGAGGCATCCAGGTGGTCAACCGGAATATCGAAAAAGGCCTGTATCTGCGCGGCGTGCAAGTCCATCGTCATTACCCGGTGGGCGCCTGCCGCGGTAAGCAGGTTGGCTACCAGCTTGGCGCCTACAGCCACGCGGGGCTTATCCTTCCTGTCCTGCCGGGCCAAACCAAAGTAAGGGATAACCGCAATGATGTAGTGAGCCGATGCACGGCGGGCGGCATCAATCATCATCAGCAGTTCCATCAGGTTATCCGTAGGCGGGTTGGTTGATTGTATAAAGAATACATCGCACCCGCGCACTGATTCATTAATATGCGGCTGAAACTCCCCGTCGCTGAAGCGGGATAACACCATATCGCCCAATTCACGGCCGTAACCGGCAGCAATTTTATGAGCAAGCTCCTTGGAGCCCGACCCGGAAAACAACTTAACAGAATTGAACTGTAAAGGCATATTTTTTAAAATTCAGAAATCCTGATGTTCAGTTTCAGCTTTTATCAGCCCGATATTTTAACTTCCGAACCCCTGTAAAAACAATTCGGATTTCTGTTTTCCCGATCAGACGTTCATCCGAAATTGAAAATCAGAAATCCGAAACTTATTTGTTGCCCGACCAGGATTCGAACCTAGACAAACGGTACCAAAAACCGTCGTACTACCATTATACTATCAGGCAATCCTCTTCCGTTCAGCACCCCTCCCGAAATCGATTGCAAATATATAACTGATTTCTATATTGTCAAAAGCATTTTTTAAAAAACTGCCAATCAGCTTTCCCTCAATCGGTTAATGGTTAATTTTTGTTAAACGTGCCGGTTTGCCTGTAAAACATAGGGATAGTTTTACTAATTTCGTCGGCTAAACTGTAATATTATAGTATCCGTTGAACATGAGCTATACCAAAATTAATAATTTATCCGGCTGGATTGCATTCCTTATTGCATCGCTTACCTATATCCTTACGCTTGAGCCCTCGGCCAGCTTTTGGGATTGCGGTGAGTTTATTGCCTGTATTTTCCGCCTGCAGGTAGCGCACCAGCCCGGCGCCCCGCTGTTTACCATGATCGGCAAGGTTTTTTCCCTGTTCTCCCTCGGCGATTTAACCAAAGTGGCGTACTGGACCAATATGGCCTCGGCCCTGGCCAGCGGCGCAACCATCCTGTTCCTGTTCTGGAGTATTACCGCCTTAGCCAAAAAGATATTGGTTAAGCGCGCCGAAGATTTAACCGCTGCTAACCAGATACTGATTATCGGTGCCGGTTTGGTGGGCGCGCTGGCTTATGCTTTTTCTGATACCTTCTGGTTCTCGGCTGTGGAGTCCGAAGTTTATGCTCAATCCTCGTTGTGTACCGCTATAGTATTCTGGGCTATTCTGAAATGGGACGCCCATGCCGACGAGCCCGGCGCCGACCGCTGGATTGTTTTTATATTTTACATTATGGGCCTGTCCATCGGCGTGCACCTGCTCAATCTGCTGGTCATACCGGCCATTGCGCTGGTGGTTTACTTCCGCCGTTCAAAGCAGGTAACTGCCTGGGGCACTATCGGTTCCTTCTTTTTAGGTATTGTGGCGCTGGGCATTATCCTGTGGGGCATTATTCAATATACCGTTAAGGGCGCTGCCTTTACCGATTTGCTGTTTACCAACAGCTTTGGCTTGGGCTTCGGCAGCGGCGCTATTGTATTTTATGTACTGGTAGTGCTTACCATCGTTGCCGGAATTTATTTTACCGTTACCAATTCCAATACGGCTGTGCTGGTTACCGCCATCAGCTTTGCCGTGGTATTGTTTATCAGCGGCGGCTTCATCGGGTTAATTGCGGCCGCAGCCATCCTGGCGTTTTCAGAGTATGTGTTAAAAGTTCGCCGGCACCGTTATACCCTGAATATGGTGTTTATCTGCGCCCTGTTTATTTTATTGGGTTACAGTTCCTTTGTGATGATCATCATCCGCGCCAAGGCAGGCACTAACCTGAACAACAGCGACCCGGAAGATGCCTTTGCGCTGAACAGCTACCTCAACCGCGACCAGTATGGGGAAACCCCGCTGCTGTACGGCCAGTACTTTGACGCTAAACCGGTTGACCAGACGGAAGGCGCTACCATATACCGCCGCGGTAAAACGCAATACGAGGCAGCGGGTAAAAAGGTGAATACCGTTTATGACCGCAATACCATATTTCCGCGCACGTTTAGCGATAAGGCCGGGCACCCGCAGTTTTACCGGGGCTGGCTGGAGATGGGCGAAAATGACAGCCCGGGCTTTGCGCAAAACCTGGCTTTCTTTTTCAGCTGGCAGGTGAACCAGATGTACACCCGCTACTTTCTGTGGAACTTTGTAGGCCGCACCAACGAAATGGACGGGCAAAACGACTCCAACGGTATTGATGGCAACTGGATTAGCGGCTGGAATTTTAAAAAGGCCCTGCCTTATTCGGTTACCCAGAGCAAATCATACAACCGCCTGTTTGCCCTGCCCCTGATTATTGGCCTGCTGGGTTTAATATACCATTTCAGGCGTAATAAGCAGGATGCCGGCGTGGTAGCCATCCTGTTCTTTTTTACCGGTTTGGCTATTGTGCTTTACCTCAACCAGGACCCCCTGCAGCCGCGCGAGCGTGACTATGCCTATGCCGGTTCCTTTTATGCCTTTGCCATATGGATAGGTTTGGGCGTATTGTTTATCGGCGAGTTTCTGAGCAAGCGCGTTAGCCCCAAAGCAGGAGCGGTTATTGCCGCCGCCGTGTGTTTGCTGGCTGCCCCGGCGCTGATGGCTAACCAGGAATGGGACGACCATGACCGCTCAACCAAGTTAACCCCGCATGATATGGCCTGGAATTACCTGAACTCCTGCGCCCCCAACGCCATTTTATTTACTTACGGCGATAATGATACCTACCCGCTCTGGTACATTCAGGAAGTGGAAAATGTGCGCCCTGATGTGCGTATTGTAAACCTGAGCCTGCTGGGTACCGACTGGTACATCCGCCAGATGAAGCAGCAGATGAACCAGTCGGCGCCGCTGCCCATTACTATGCCGAACGAAAAGTTTGAAGCCGGTGTGCGCGATGTAATTTATTACAACGACCAGAAGGTGGCCGGCCCGACTGAATTAAAGGAAGTATTCGATTTCCTGACCTCGGACGACCCTAACGTGAAGGCGCAGTTCAGCGATGGCGGCGCACCGCAGAATTACCTGCCTACCAAAAACTTTAAAATTACCATCAACAAGGCGCAGGTACTGAATACCGGCACGGTTGCCGCCAAGGATTCAGCCAGTATATTGCCTGTATTGCAATGGAACTATACTTCCAACTATGTAACTAAGGATAATCTGGCCCTGCTGGATATTTTAGCGCATAACAATTGGAAACGCCCTGTTTACTTTGCCAACACGGTAGGCAGCGACAACCTGATTGGTTTAGATAAGTACCTGCACGACGAGGGATTTGCCCAGCGCCTGCAGCCGGTTAGGGTTGATACTGCAGCCAATGCACCCGAGCCTACCAATACCCTGACCATGTATAACAACATGATGACGAAATTCAGGTGGGGTAACCTCAAAAATGCCCGTTACCTCGACCATGAATCACTGGTGATGTTTTATCCTATCATTTTACGCCAGTTTACTACGCTGGCTCAAAACCTGGCGGCTGAGGGCCACCCCGACCTGGCCCGGAACGTAATACACAAATATGATGCGGTAATGCCCGACCTGATGCCTTACAGCGAGGTGGCCGGCCGCAAGTATTATCTGGTTGATAACGCCTATCGCCTGGGCGAAACGGCCTTAGCCAATAAATGGACCAACCAGCTGGATGACTACCTCACCAATCTGCTCGATTATAACTATACCCTGGTGCAAAACGGCTCAGGCCAGGTAAACCAGCGGGACATCCAGCTGTCGCTGTCCGTCCTCAACGGTTTAATTACCAGTACCAAAGATGCGCACCAAACCGCCCTGAACGCCAAACTGAATGCCCAGCTGAAGGATTACGAAAGCAAGTTAAGCTCCGTAATGGGCGGCGGCAGATAGTAACTGA
>CAXTAP010000061.1:5574-20625 GCA_964241965.1 uncultured Mucilaginibacter sp. | reverse complement strand
GTGAACACCCGTGAACGTTCATGAACGTTCATGAACGCTGACAGGATTTTGGCAACAGTTTTTCGGGCGATACAAGCCTTATAATTCCGCGCCAAATACAGGCGTAATAACAAAAGCGCCGGCCCCTGTTGCCGGCGCTTTTATCAGGTGTCTTTCATTTCGCTGGCTAAAGCCAGATCCTTTTGCGCATCGAGCGCTTCCAGGCGGGATACGAGTGACGCGCGCATATCCCGGTAAGCATCGCCTCCCAGGGCCAGCCGCCTTGGCGCAGGCACGGTATCAACGCAGTCAATAATCGCCTGTACCGTTTTGTTGACATCGCCCTTGATGGGGAAGGTGCCTGCTGCCACCGCCCGGCGAACATCGCCTGCCGGTGTTTGCTCGTACGCAGGCATAACCGGCGCAGTAACCATGCTTGCTGCAAAAGAGGTTTTGTGGGCGCCCGGCTCCACAATGGTAACCCCGATGTTCAGCGGCGCTACCTCTTGGGCCAGGGTATCGCAAAAACCTTCCATGGCCCATTTAGTTGTATGATAGTAGCTGAAATTCGGGTAAGTAGTTTGACCTCCTGCTGATGATAGCTGCAGAATGCGCCCGCCTCCCTGTTGCCTCAGATGCGGCAGGGCTGCCCGGATGACCTGGATAGAACCCATAATGTTGGTATCAATTTGCCGGCGGATTTGATCGTCTTCGGCTTCCTCTGCTGCGCAGAACAGGGCATATCCGGCATTATTAACTACAACGTCAATATGGCCCAGATCGGCAAAAGCGCCGTTAACCGTATCTTTAACAGCCTGATTATCGGTTACATCCAGTTGTGCTACCCATAACAGGCCGGGGTAACGGGCCTTAAGTTCATCAAGCGCATCCGGCTTGCGCACTGTAGCTGCTACACGATGCCCCTGCTCTAAAAGTTTTTCGGTAAGCACCCGCCCCAAGCCAGATGAGGTGCCTGTAATAAACCACGTTTTCATAAATGATGTATTTAAAATTAAACAATAATGCAAAGGTAGCCGGGACTAACTTCAGTTTATGGACGATCATCAAACCATTGCTGACATAAATCAAACCCCCTGGCGCAGGGCGGAGGGCGGCTGCCCGGTGTGCTTGCGAAAAGCCTGTGCAAAGTGGGTAGACTCATCAAAGCCGAGGCAGTTGCTGATCTGGTTTACCGGCCAGTCTGAGTGGAGCAGCAGGGCCCGGGCTTCCTGCATCATGCGCTCTGTAATCAACTGCGTTGTGGTTTTTCCTGTTACTTCCTTAAGGGCTCGGTTCAGGTAATTGGTATGTACAGCCAGTTTTTCTGCAAAGGCCTGAGGGGTACGCAGGCTGAGCCGCTGCAAGGGTGTTACCAGCGGAAACTGGCCGGCCAGCAGCGCCTTAAAGCCTTCGGTAATACGGGCCGCCGCCGTATGGGTGTGCGTTTCAGTTGCTGGTTTCAGTTTCAAGGCACTGTGAATGCACTCCAGCACATACAAAAACAGCAAGTCGTACTTATTAGCATAGGCGGAGGTTTGCTCGGCCAGCATCTTTTGAAACAGTCCGGTAAACAGTTCCTTGTCCCGGTTATCCAGCCAAAAAACTGATTGTCCATCCGGCTTAAACACGGCCCAGTCGGCAGGCCTGATATAAGTATGCAGGGGCAGAAAGTCTTCAGTAAACATACAACTGTAGCCGTTGCAGGCGCTCCCGTGCGTATCCCAGCGGTAAGGCGATTCAGTATTGGTAAAAACCAGTGCACATTCGCCTTGTTTAAAGGTGTACTCGCGGTCGCGGTAGTAATAAGTGGCGTTTCCGGTAATCAGGGAGATTTTGTAAAAATCCTTGCGGCTGTAAACCGTAGTAGCTGCAAAACTTTCGGCCGAAAAATCATTCAGACGCACAGCTGCAAAAAAGCCTGCGCCTCGCTGTTGCTCCTGCGGACTCAAGGGGATTGCGGAAGCATAATCGGCTAATGTTTGCTGCTGAACCATAAGCAAAAATAGTAAACAGAACTTAAAAGCGACTTAATAGTGGGTTAAAGCTATTGCCATAATTATATATAAGTACAGGCTTGGCTGCAGGAGAAAGTGTACGGCAAACAATTCAGGATTCAAATAAAGGGTGTACAGCAAATTTTTGAATTTGGATGCAGCCTGGTCAGCGTTTACTGCCATACAATATGGCCTGCGGTGCCGGTAAGGCTGCAAGGGCATAGGATATAAACAATCCCCTTTCCTGAATGAGCGTGCGTAACAGATGAGCCATGCTTTCAAGTATGCGGGCCTGGTTTATCTTGCCGCCGTAAACCGGTGTAAGCCCCATCTGCTCCATCAGCGCTGCAACGGTTTGGTTTGCCTCTGTATTATCGCCGCAGTAAAAGCTTCCGGCCCGGGAGTTCTTCAGTTCTTCATAACTCAATTCAAAGGTTTCGTGCGCGTGATTATTAAATGCCTTAACGATATAGGTTTCAGGAAGGTCGGCCTGAAAGTGCTCAGCAATGGATTGATGGGCAGGCAGCTGACTTGCCTCGTCGGCATTAAACCTGTTATTAATATCAATCAGAATCTTGCCCCGCCATTGAGATTTATCCATGATGGACGAAGGCAGCACATTCCTGATGCAATAAACTGCCACGTCCGAGTGCAGTGCGGCCTCCTCATTGGTTCCGGTTTGCACACTTAAATTTAAACTCTGCGCAGTTTGCTTGATGGATGCTGCTGCCTCAGGCCTGCGATGCCCGAAGAACACCTCATGCCCTTTGCCGGCCAGGTTAAAGCCAATACTGCGGCCCATATTGCCGCTTCCTATAATTCCGATTTTCATAAATTAAAATTTAACAAATGTCAGTTATATACTTTACTTTTGAAAGTAGTTACAAAAAGGTGATCAGGTTACATGCTGGTAAATGAAAAACAAAAATGCGCCATATTGAACGCCATGGACGTTTTGGAAGGCAAATGGAAAATCATCGTTCTCTATCGGTTAAGCGAAGAAACGCTCAGGTTTAAGGAGCTGCAGCACATGGTTGCAGGCATATCTCCTAAAATGCTCACCTCTGTTCTGGAAGGATTAGAAAACGACGGGATGATTTCGCGAACGGTTGCCATGACCAAGCCCCTGAAAGTAGAGTATGCCCTGACAGCAAAGGGCATACTGATTAAACCGGTACTGGCAGCCCTGGATACCTTCGGCAAAGAACTGGCTTAGCCTCAGCCCGGGTAAAGCAGTACCTGTTACCTGGTTATAAAATCGCGCAGGTAACTGCATTCATTTACAGCCTGCTTGTAAAAAGCGGTGTTCTTATAAGGCTGCATCTGGCCGAAGTAGCTGTTCTGTTTTAACAGCGCTTCAAACTTTTTCTGGTTTTTATCATAATTTTCATAATCTGTATAGGAGGGTGCCTCATACTGCTTCTGTTCACATTTGGCGGCCATAAAGGTGCACCTGGCCTGCAGTTCGCTGTTGCGGGTAAGCTGCCTGGCTTTTAAATAATATTGTTTAGCCAGCGAGGCCTTAATATAGTCGCCGTCGTAATAGTGCAAAATAGTTCTGCCATAGTCGTATGATGACCAGCTGTAGGAGATAAGTCCCCATGAATTTCCATAGGCTGCGGTATTGTAAAGGCCGTTAGCCATCTGATAGTAAGCATCTGCATCACCGGCTTTAATTTGGGTTTGCAAAGCCGCCATTTTCAAGGCGAACTTCAGCTTGGTATAGTGCTCTCCGACATAGGTTTTTGGGTAATCATTAACCTCAACATGGAACGGGTCGCCCTGAAAAGCGTCTTCTCCGTTATAAGGCCCATCCATAATTTTGGTATTTTTAATCTGCCGGAAGGCCAGCGCCGCTTCCTGATACCGGTGTTCACGCAGATATACCGTTCCCAGCAGCTCCTGCAGCTTATCAATGCCGGTTTGCCTGAGCTCGCTGCTTAAAAGGGTCAGGTAGCGATCTGAGGATGGGCTGGTCCGCCAGTTGATCAATTGTTTAAGCTGGCCTGAGTGCAGGTAGTCAAACCAAAAGTCGGGCAGGTTATCATGATTTCCGGCCAGGGTATTGTAGCCGCTTGAAACCTCACTGCTGCTTTTTAGCAGAGCTAATGCCGCCCGGGCAGTATCGCCCTGGCGCAGGTAGGCGGGCGCCAGTACATAGGTGTAAAAGTTGCGGGCTGTAATTTTGAAAAAGTTATGATTATCTGCCGTTTCGGGGTACACATCACTTTGATGCCTGGTGCCGGCAGCCGCTTTTTTGTCCAGCCATTGCAGTGATGGCAGTAACGACTGCTCGTCCACACTATGCACCGCTTTAAGGCGCTGTGCTGAAAGCAGCAGGTGAATAATTTGCCGCTGATCAGCCAGTTTTTCATCAAGGGGCTGTCCGTTAAGCCTGTTTAAGGCCGTTAAGCCGTCATCCGGCTTGTTTTGCATAAAATACAGATAGGCATTCACCAGGGCAGCTAATCCGGGCTTATTATTTTTTTGTTCATCTTCTACCTTTATGCAGAATTTTCTCAGCGCCTCTATGTGAGCATTATATTTAGCGGTAACACTATCCGGCAGGATTACAAAAAAGCTTCCCTGGGCTGGTGCAACGGTTCCGCTGACCGGGTTTTTGGTAATGTGTTGCACCGCAAACCAGCCTGTCAGCAGCAGGCCGGCTGCCGTTATAATACCGCCTGTTACAAAAGATGTGCGCTGGCTGCGCTGCTGCCTTATTAATAAAATTGTGGTAACAATACCGGTTATTGAAATGAATATTCCTAAAATCAAAGGCCATTTTGCAGCCGGCCGGCTCCCTGAATGAGGCTTTGCTGCCGGTACGCGGAAACGGTAGGCCGAATCATTGCTGTTGGCCAGGGCTGCATTCAGATAAGAGCTTTCTAACTTATTCACCTCCCTTATCATCAGCACGCCAACCATAGCTGAGGATGGTGCATAATTGTACACCTGTTCCAGATTTTCCATTCCTATGTTGGAGTTGGCAAATCCTTCAATGGCATACAGGTTAGCCTTTTCTTCGGGTGTTTTTGCCAGCTGCATTACAGCATTAAGCGGGGCATTCAGGTAATGGTAATTACGGTAAGCCAGCAGCCTGCGCTCCGGGTAAATGGCAAATACTTTTGAAAACTCATAGGCAGCCTGTATGGTATCTCCTAACCGGCGGTCCTCGCCTGCTTTGCAGGATAGCGACCAGCCTTTTACATGGGTACTGCCGGGCGCGTGAGCAATGTGCTGCTCATAAACCGTTCGGGCCTGCTCATAGCCATGGCCGTAATGCCGTAAGCGCTGCGCCTGATAATAATATCTCAGCCGTGTGAAGTCATCCTGCGCTTGCCCTGCCTTTGCCAGCGCTTCGCGGGCGGCGCCGAAAAGGCCGCTGGTATCAACAGGTGCAGGGTTCCACAAATCATAAGTTTTGTTAGCCAAAGGTTCAGCTTTCAGCGCGAACAGGTAATAAGTTAGTGCGGCATTGTTTTTAGGTACCGACAGCGCTTGTAAAAAGCTGTTGGATGCCAAACTGTCGGGCAGGGCGGTATTCTGCGTAAAGTGCTGCTGTAACTGTATGCGGCTCGCCGAGTCAGTTGCGTACATCGCCCGTTGAACGTCGGCCGCCTTTACCGGCGTTCCTAAGTAGCCTGCCCATTCCTGCGCATTGATGCCGGCTTCGCTCACCGGCTCGGTATCGCCGTAGGTAAAACTGTAATCAGTAAAGTAAAAAGCGCCGTAATCCTTTTTACCCTGCACATCGGCATGGAAAAAGGAGGTGTAATAGTCATAAGGGTCAGGCTCATCCGTACAGGCCATGATAACGGCAGTGCAGGCCAGGCAAAGGCCGGCCAGGCTAACGGAACAGAGCAGCAGTTTTTTCCAAAGTTTCATAAGGGTAATGGGTAAGCGTTTGGGCATCTAAGCTAAAGTAAATAACATTTATCGTATCTGTGTTGATGTACCGGGCAATATACCGGGCGGCATTCTGCAGTTCACTAGTTTCAACTGCTTCCCACCTTATCTCGTCGCCCCTTTGCAAACCATAGGCCGGCATATCCGTTTGCAGCCTGTATTGATTATTTCCGGCGGAAGCAAAGAGATCAGGATTCAGAAGCAAAGCCTGATTCATTCTTTTGCTGATACCAGCATACTCATGCTGCCTGAATACAACCGCCCAGCTAAACAGGGGCAGGCCAACATCAACATGCTTGCCATAGGATGACAGGCTGCTGCCGGCATATTTCTCTAAATCGCTTTGCTCTAAGATGGAATTGTGCGGGCCGTACCTGCGCAGATCGCCCATGTTATAGCACATCAGCATAACGCGGTTTACAGGCGGTACGCCGCTGCTCTGCCGGTTTTTTAACTGGTGCAGGCGCAGGGTAACTGATAGCAGCCGGCCCTTCAGTTCAGGGCGGCCCTTTATGCTTTTGAGCAGGTAGAAATAGTTGTCTCGTGTGGTGCGTGTCCAGTCGCAGTCTATCTGCAGTTCCTCAAAGCCCGTTTTGCCGGCCTGTTCAGCTTTGGCCTGTACAAAGGGCACAATTTTACCGGCTAAATTATCCAGCTGCTGATGCGTTTGCGAAAGCAGCGCCTTGTTCACGATGAATACCACCGGAACCAGCGCCACATCAGCAGCTACGGGCGATTTGAAGGTAACCGGCGAAACCGGGGCCAGGCCAGCGCCTGAAGCGTTTAAGTCGATATCCATGATGCGCAGATACAGTTTCCGGCAGTGTAAAGCTTTCAGATACCTGGCTTCGGTTGGCTGCTGCCGGTAGGTGGTTTTCCAATAATAAAAGGATAAGTTAACCTTGCGGCTTTTATGGCAGGAGGTGAATGCGGCAGTCAGCAGCAGAAAACACCATAGCTGATAATGAAATCTGAACAAAGGTATGCAGCGTACTTTAACCAAAGGCACACGGATCATGATCAGGCATTTAAACTATGGTTACTGATTGCTGCCAGCAACTCGTTATAATGTTCAATTTCTGGTATAAGCGGTATGCTGCCGTCCCCGGTCAGCCTGCGGATAATTGCTGAAATGCTTTTATCATGCAGCTCTGCAGTACCATTGGGTTTATTGATCAGGGATAGGTTTTCCCACTTAATTTTTTTGCTGTTGCGCGGCATATAAAATTCTGCGCCTTCGTCAGTTAAAACAACTCTGAGAGTGCGCAGATTACGGATCAGTAAAAAGTAGCCCAGCAGTAAGGCCAGGCCGTATGCCGGGATGCACACTGCGGCACTCAAAAGCGCCGGTTTCCAGCTGCCATGAAGGTACGTAACTAAATAGACGAGAAATAAGATATAAATAACAAGCATCAGCTTTACTGCTGCTGCAATCGTCCGCCGGGCGGCTGCAGGCAAGCGTTCTTCGCTTATTTTATAAACCTGATACATTGGTTTTATTAAGCTCCAGGTACAAAGAGGGGCATACAAACAGTAGGGCGGCAGGCGGCGAAAAAGCAAAAAAGACCATGATAAAAAAGTTAAGGCGCAAATACGATCAGGATAAACCAACAAGCGGGCTACCTGTTGGTTTGTAACATCCTGGATAATATTAACCTCGCCTTCAGCGTTCCATCCGGCTGCCCCGGCCGCCTGTTACTTAATTGTATTTATAATGGCTGAACGCACTCATCACGCTTATATAATCTGCCGGTTAAGAATCATTGTCTTATAAACAAATCCGGTTCGGCTTCCTGATTTGAACTTAACTAAAACTGCAATCAGCATTGGGGTTTTAACTACAACATTCAAGGATTAGGCTACATCCCCCTTTTTAATATTAACGAGATTTGTACCATCAAAATATAAATATTCCGGCTCCGGGCAGCAGGGCCGGGGAAATATCAGGATAGCGGCTTATAAAGCCAGGGCTGATTGCGGATTTAGATAGCACCGCTTATCTTCCGGTTTGTATAAATAAATAAAAGAAATGATGAAGACAGTATTGATTACAGGGGCCAACAAGGGAATAGGTTTTGAAACCGCAAAGCAGCTGGCAAAACTAAACTACTTTGTTTATTTAGGCAGCAGGGATAAAAGTAAAGGCCTGGAAGCCGAAAGCAAACTAAAGGCAGCAGGCACACCTAATGTAGAGGCTATTGAAATTGATGTTGCAGACCTCAACTCGATAAAAGAGGCAAGAGCAGCGCTGGAAAGTAAAATGGAAGCTTTGGATGTGCTGATTAATAATGCCGGTATTGCCGGGGAGCAGCCGCAAAACATTTCTGAAGTTGATATAGAAAAACTTCGGCAGATTTTTGAGACTAACTATTTCGGAGCTGTACAAACCACGCAGCAACTGCTGCCCTTGCTCCAAAAAGCTAAAGAGCCGGTAATCATCAATGTTTCAAGCGAGGTAGGATCCCTGACAATGCATACCGCGCCGGGAAGAAGCCCTAACTGGGACAATTTTCATGCTTACGGATCCTCTAAAACGGCATTGAACTCTTTCACAGTAATGCTGGCCAATGAATTCAGGGATACCAGTTTCAGCATCAACAGCGTTACGCCGGGCTATACCGCTACTGACCTTAACCAGTTTCAGGGAGCAAAGACTGCGGAGCAGGGGGCAGCGCCTATTGTAAGGCTGGCAACACAGCCTGATCCGGGTACAACCGGTAAATTCTTTAAGGAAGGCGGAGAGGTTAGCTGGTAGCTGTATCTTTACAGCACTATTTAAAGCAGCAATTAACCGCACGTAACAGGCCCCTGAGATTTACAGGAGCGCTGTTGTTGTAAAAATTGAACATGGCAAATAAACAACTCCACCAGGTTAGAACCATCAGCGAGTTTCACCGGCTCAAGGGTTTACCCAGGCCTGAGCATCCGCTGATCAGTCTGATAGACTATAGCGCAATCAGGCATTCGCCCGAGAACAACCATATCCGGTGGGTATATGATTTTTACTCTATTTCCCTGAAAAGGAATTTTGGCGTTAAAATCAAATACGGGCAGCAAGAGTATGATTTTGATGAAGGTACTATGTTCTTTATTGCGCCCGGCCAGGTTTTTAGTATAGAGGCAAGTCTGGATTCGGCAGATAAGTCAGGATGGATGTTATTGATTCACCCTGACTTTTTGTGGAATGCACCCTTAGCAAAAACAATCAGGACGTATGATTACTTTGGCTACTCGGTTCATGAAGCGCTGTTCCTTTCGGAAAAGGAAGAAACAATCATTTGCGGCATCATGGAAAATATCAAGCAGGAGTATCATGCCAATATCGATAAGTTCAGCCAGCAGATTATTACTGCTCAGCTTGAGGTTTTACTTAATTATGCCGACAGGTTTTATCATCGTCAGTTTATTACCCGAAAAATTACCAATCATCAGGTTTTAGACCGGCTCGAAGCACTGCTGAACAATTATTTTAGTGGAAATATATTGGCAGAAGGGCTACCGACCGTACAATCCATTGCCGGGCAGCTTAACCTTTCTCCCGACTATTTAAGCACCTTGCTGAAAGTAACAACCGGGCAAACCACACAGCAGCATATACACGAAAAACTGATAGCAAAGGCAAAGGAAAAATTAGCTGCAACAAATTTGTCTGTCAGTGAAATAGCCTATGAGCTGGGCTTTGAGCACTCACAATCCTTCAGTAAATTATTTAAGATAAAAACCAGCCTGTCGCCCTTAGCGTTCAGGGCTTCATGCAGTTAAATGGCTGAAAACTGAAGCAAGCCGGAAATTAGCCGGCAGTATATACCTGTGCTGTTTCATTTGGCCATCTGCACCAGCTGCAGCGCCTTTTGCACGTCGTGATATAACTGATCATATTGCTTTTGTTCGAGCACCTGCTTGCTGATCAGCTTGCTGCCTATGCCCACGGCGCACACCCCGGCACGAAACCAGCCGGCAATGTTTTGCTGCTCCAGTTCCACGCCACCTGTTGGCATAAAGAGCTGGCCCGGAAATAATTCCTTTACAGAGGCAAGGAATTCCAGCCCCAGAATATTGGCCGGAAACAGCTTAATAAGCGGCGCATCAAGGCTTTGTGCAGTATAAATCTCAGTGGGGGTCATGCAGCCGGGTATCCACAGCAGGCCCGCATCGCTGGCAAGCTGCGCCACTTCCGGGTTAATGATGGGCGCCACCAGAAAGTCGGCGCCGGCACTGATAAACGCCTCTGCCTCCTGCCGTGATTTGATGGTGCCGATACCTAATTGCAGTTCGGGCATTTCTTTCTGCTGCAGCTGCTTCAGCAGTTTAAAATTATCAAGCGCAGCAGCGCCCCGGTTAGTATATTCCAGTACCCGGATGCCGGCCCTGTACAGTGTTCGGGTTATTTCAGCGCTCACTCCGGCATCAGGGTAAAAGAACAGGGGTAACATGCCCTGCGCAATAATGCCATCCAATACTTCCTGTTTGTTTTTCATGTGGTGATGGCTTGTTGTATCTCCGCTACCGTTTTGTTGGTAGCATCATTATTAATAAACAGCTTGGTAAAGGCAGCAGCGGTGGCAAACTCCACAATTTGCTGTCCGGGCCAGCCGTTATAAAACCCATAAATCAGGCCGGCCATATAACAGTCGCCGCTGCCCACTTTATCGGCAATGCGGCCTGCCAGATAAGATTGTGAGGGGTAAAAGGCATCACCGGCCTGCAGGGCTGAGTAATAGCGCACTTCTGCGCCTGCATCAAACCGGAAAGTGTTGGCCACTGCTCTGCATTTCGGAAATTGCCGTTTAATGCTTGCTGCCGTTTGCTGTGCTGCCTCTAGGTAGGCGCTTTGCTGCTGTAATTTATCAATATCAGGCTTTACAGGTATGCCGAGCATTGTTTCGGCCGCCCAGATGTTACCCATTACAATATCACAGTACTGCACCAGTTCGGGCATTACAGCCATGGGCGTTTTACCATATTGCCACAGCTTAACCCGGTGGTTGAGGTCAACCGAAACAGTAATGCCTTTGTACGAAGCGGCTTCAAGGGCCTCGCGGCAAACACTGGCTGCGCTAAGGCTTACTGCAGGGCAGATGGCGCTGAAGTGAAACCAGCTTATGCCGCTCAGCGCGGCATCCCAGTCAATCATTCCCGGCTGCAACCGGGCAAAGGCAGAGTCAGCCCGGTCATAAATAAGGGCATCGTGCTTCATATCCTGTCCCCTGGTCAGAAAATATAAGCCCATGCGGTGATCATGATGATAAACACGGGAAAGGTCGATGCCTTTAGCCTGCAGATAGCTTATAATCTGGGCCGACAGGCTGTTTTGCGGTAAAGCCGTCAGATAGGCTGAGGGCAGCCTCCAAAGGGCTATTGCGGCAGCTACATTCAGCTCTGCGCCGCCCACATAGAAAGGAAGGCTGTTTTGCTGCAGCCACTGCCCGTCTGCATCCGGGGTAATACGCAGCAGCAATTCGCCAAAGGATAATATTTTGCCGTTCATTATTGAAAATGTAGCAATTAATTTTTACCAGTTAAAATAGGTTTTTGCATTATAATAGCAAATATCCTGCACAATCTTTCCTGTCCAGGCAAAATCATCCGGCAGTTCTCCGCTGGTCATATCATTACCCAGCAGGTTACATAAAATCCGCCTGAAGTACTCATGGCGAGGGAAGGACATGAAGCTGCGCGAATCTGTAAGCATACCCGCCATACGGCTGAGCAGACCCATGTTTGATAAGGCGTTCAACTGCCTGATGATACCGTCTTTCTGGTCCAGAAACCACCAGGCTGCTCCAAACTGTACTTTGCCGGCTGTTTGTCCATCGTTAAAGTTGCCGGTCATGGCGGCGGCCATTTCATTATCTGCCGGGTTCAGCGTGTAAATTATTGTTCTGGCTAACTTATCCTCACTGTCCAGCCGGTTCAGGAAGGCAGACAAGGCTTTGGCCTGGCTGAAATCGCCGATGGAGTCGAACCCGGTATCAGGCCCCAACCGGCTGAGCAGCCGGGTATTGTTGTTGCGTAAGGCGCCCAGATGATATTGCTGCACCCAACCCTTCTGATGGTTCCATTCGGCAATTGCAAACAACAGGGCAGATTTAAACTGTGCAATTGCCAAGGGCTGCAGCTCTTTACCACGCCTGATTTGTTTAAAGATGGAATCGACTTCTGCACCGGTATAAGCCTCTGCATACAAATGATCGAGCCCGTGATCGGCCACTGTGCAGCCACGGGCGGCGAAGTAATCATGCCGGTTCTTTAATGCAGTCAAATAATCATCATAATGGGTAATGGGGCTGCCGGTGATTTCCTCCATCCGGTCAATGTAAATATTCAGCGCCGGTATGTTTTCTGCCTGTATAGCTTTGTCGGGCCTGAAAGCAGGCAGCATTTTAGGCGTAAGGCCGCTTACGGCTGCCTGCTGATGAAACAACAATGAATCCAGCGGGTCGTCTGTAGTGCATATTATTTCAGCGTTCATTTTCTTCAGCAGGCCCTGCGCCCGGTACTGTTCAGTTTGCAGCTGTGCATTGCAGGCATCATATACAGCCCGGGCGTTGCGGGGCGTGAGTAAGTCATCAATACCAAAGTAACGCTGCAACTCCAGGTGCGACCAATGGTACAGCGGGTTGCGCAATGTATAGGGCAGCGTACAGGCCCACTTTTCAAACTTTTCCCAGTCACTGCCCTGGCCGGTAATGTATTGCTCATCTACGCCGCTGGCCCGCATTGCCCGCCATTTATAATGGTCGCCGTTCAGCCATAGTTGGGTAAGGCTTTCAAATTGCCTGTTTCGGGCAATCTGATCGGGCGGGAGATGATTGTGATAGTCAATAATAGGCAGGTCCCGGGCATATTCATGGTATAAGCGTTCGGCAGCAGTGGTTTCCAGTAAAAAATTTTCGTCCAGGAATTTTTTCATACAAGTAATCTAACGCTTTTTCAAAAAGCTTTGCATATCCGCAGCGCAGCGCCAAGAATATGATTAAATCTTTATATTGAAAGAATAAACATGGGAGCCGTCAATCAGTTATCTGCTTCCTCCTTCAAGCTGAATAAAATTCACCGCTTATTTATCAATCTAAGATTGAAAATCAGATTTGGCATGAATTTTATTTAAGTAATCATACTTCGTTTAACACCCATTTCCAATCCTCTTAGTTCCGCCAGTCCTTTTAAGCGGCCAATAATTGAGTAGCCCGGATAAGTGTTATAATTATAGTCATCAAGCAGCTTATGCCCATGATCGGGACGCATAGGGATGCGCAAATCAGTACGGCCGGAGTGCAGGCGCTTTTGCTGCTCAGCAATAATGCTTTTCATTACGGCATACATATCGGTACTGCCTGCAAGGTGGCTGGCTTCGTAAAAACTGCCATCAGGTTCGCGCTGTACATTGCGCAGATGTAAAAAGTGGATATGGCTTCCCAGGCGTTCAATGATGCCGGGAATGTCATTAGCAGGGTTAGCGCCCAATGAACCTGTACACAATGTAATGCCGTTAGCACTGGAAGGGCAGGCATCAATCACGGCTTTTAATCCGGCCTCATTACCTGTTACGCGCGGCAAACCTAATATCGGGAACGGCGGATCGTCCGGGTGGATGCACATTTTAACGCCTGCCTCCTCAGCATGAGGGATGACAGCACGTAAAAAATAAGCCAGATTGCTTTGCAGTGCAGCGCCATCCACTTCATGGTATCTTTTCAGGTAATCTTTAAATTTGTTAATAGTAAGCACTTCATCACTGCCTGGTAAACCTGCCAGAATTGTACGGCTTAACAGTTCTGTTTCCTGCAGTGTTAAGTTATTCAGATAGTTTTTGGCTGCCTGCTGCTGTTCATGTGTAAAATCATTTTCTGCACCCTCCCGCTGCAGCAGGTATAAATCAAAGGCGGCCAGCGCAGGTGCATGGTAACGCAGCGCCGAAGCGTTGCCGGGCAGGCGGTAATCCAATTGGGTGCGGGTCCAGTCGAGCACAGGCATAAAATTGTAGCAAACTGTGTTAATACCTGCCCGGGCCAGATTTTTCAAGGTTTCAATATACTGTTCAATGTATTGATCCCGCTCCGGGCGGCCTGTCTTGATACTTTCATGAATATTCACACTTTCTGCTACTGACCACCGGAAGCCTGACTTAACAACCTCATCCTTTCTTTGCTGAATTTCTGCAGGCAGCCACACCTTGCCACAGGGAATATGATGCAGGGCCGTTACAATACCTGTAGCGCCGGTTTGGGCTATAGCCTGCAGGGTAACCGGATCTTTAGGGCCAAACCACCGAAAGGTTTGCTCTAAATCAGGTATCATGGCAGATTCATCTTCTGGCACTTTCAATTTTATATAGATAACTATGAACAAAGATATATTAAGGAGTTGATTGCGGCGGCGATTCTTGCCCCTGGTTTTAGCTATTTTTAATTTACTGAACCAAAGGAGCAGTATATTAGTTATTACAGCACAATCATCTTATGGATACATCTACCAGGCTGGCCATTGTTACCGGCGGTGCGTCGGGCATCGGGCTGGCTATTGCTGAGGCTTTTATAAATAAAGGCATCAGGACAATAATTATTGGCCGCAATGAAGAAAACCTTCAGCAAACTGCCCGGCGCTTAGGAGAGCTGTGCGTTTATAGGGTGCAAGATTTAAGTGAAACTGCAGGTTTGCCGGCTATGGTTGATGAAATTACCAGGGCGTACGGCGTTGCTGATATTTTAGTTAATAATGCCGGCATCAATATGAAAAAACCGTTTGCTGAGGTAACTGATCACGATTTTCAGCGCATTGTGCAAACTAACCTGATTTCAGTCTTTTCCCTGAGCCGCGAAGTTATAAGGCACATGGCCGGCCGGGGTTCGGGCTGTATCATCAATATCAGCTCCATGGCCTCACAGTATGGCATTCCCTATATAATTGCCTATACCGCAGCTAAATCTGCCATTGAAGGAATGACCCGCGCTATGGCGACTGAACTTTCGCCGCAGGGCATCCGGGTAAATTGTATTGCACCGGGATTCATTGCTACTGCCATGTCGGCCAGGGCGCTGAACGATGACCCGGACCGCAAAAATAAGGTGCTATCTCGCACCCCGATGGGCAAATTAGGAGAACCGGCAGATATTGCCGCTGCCGCGCTCTACCTGGCATCGGATGCCGCCCGGTATGTAACCGGCGT
>CAXTAP010000061.1:0-5474 GCA_964241965.1 uncultured Mucilaginibacter sp. | reverse complement strand
TATATTACCAGAACAGGGTATATAGAGCTACCACCACGCCGGTAACTATCAATGCACCGGCGGTAAAAGCGCGGTTGGTTTTAAACATAGATACCTCTATCTCCAGCCCGCTGGCCCGGTCGCCCCGCGCGTTCTCTATCATGGAAATGATATACATGCCAATGATACAGATAATGAATACAAAGCCCATCCGGTCTAAAAATGGTATTTCATATTTATTAGTTGCCGCATTCAATGCAAAAAAGCCATAAGTTTTTAAAAACATCAGGTTGGCAAACTGCGGCAGAAACTTAAAGAACACCGACAGGATAAAGCCACAGATGGTAGCAAACAGCGCAGCGTTTGAAGTTGTTTTTTTCCAGAAAAAGCCTAGGATGAACATGGCAAAGATGCCTGGCGAAACAAAGCCGGTATATTCCTGAATATACTGGAAACCCTGCTTTCCCTCACCCATCAGCTGCTCGCCGATGATGAGCGACATTACAACGCCGAGCATCATGGCCACAAGTACTGCTATTTTGCCAATATTAACCAGCTGCTGGTCGGTAGCCGCAGGTTTCAGCGCCTTTTTATATACATCGAGCGTAAAAATGGTAGCTATACTGTTGGCCTTGCCTGCCAGTGAAGCTACAATAGCGGCAGTTAATGCAGCAAACGATAAGCCTTTTAAGCCGGCAGGCAGTAAATTAAGCAGTGACGGGTAAGCTTTATTCGGATCAACCACCCCTTTGGCACTCAGCATTTCGTGGTGAAACATGCCTTTCTGGTAAAGCAGGTAGGTGGCAATACCCGGTATAACCACAATTACCGGCATCAACAGCTTTAAAAAAGCAGCAAACAGGATGCCGCCGCGTGCAGTTTTAAGGTTTGCACCCAAAGCCCGCTGGGTGATATACTGATTGCAGCCCCAATAGTTAAGGTTAACAATCCACATACCGCCTATCAGCACTGAAAGGCCGGGCAGATCTACGTAATTGGAGTTATCCTTCTTCAGTATCATGTGGAAATGATCGCCGGCCTGCCGGTGCAGCAGGGTAAGGCCATGCATCCAGCCGGCGGCGCCGGCCTGCTCGCTTATTTTGTTCAGCGCTAAATATGTAGCCACCAAACCGCCTAAAACCAGTACGAAGACCTGAATTACATCCGTGTAACCAATTACCTTCATGCCGCCGAGGGTAATAACAACTGCAAAGACGGCTAAAAACAAAATGCAGAATATAATACTGATACCCGAAATCTGGCTGATGGCCAGTGCGCCCAAATACAAAATAGACATCAAATTTACCACGATGTAGAGCAGCAGCCAGAAGATAGCCATAATCATGGCTACGGTATCATTATACCGCTGGCTGAGAAACTGCGGCATGGTAAAAATTTTATTTTTGAGATATACCGGAATGAAAAAAATGGCCACAATAAGCAGTGTAATGGAAGCCATCCACTCATAGGTGGCAATGGCCAGGCCTTCCCTGAACGCAGAGCCGCTGGTGCCGATAAGCTGCTCTGCCGAAATATTGGAGGCAATCAGCGAAGCGCCGATGGCCCACCAGGTAAGCGAACCCTCGGCTAAGAAATAATCCTTTGAGGTAGCATCGGCGCTGTGCTTGCGCCGGTAAACCCAAAAGCCATACAGAGACACGAGTACAAAATAGATCAGGAAGACAATATAATCCCCCTTGCTTAATTCTTTCATTTGTATTGGTTAAGTATAATTAGCGTAGCCGGCAAACGAAGCTTTATATATAACGGTTTATCAGATTTTCTAAATATTCCTGCCTGCCGCTGAGCGTTTGAGGTTCGCCTTTTTCAATAGCATAAGCTCTCAAATCCTCCAAACTCAGTTTGCCTTCCTCAAACGCCCTGCCTTTATCTGTATCAAATGAAGCATAGCGTTCCCGGCGTATTTTTTTGTATTCTGATCTTTGCAGAATGGCATCTGCCGTAATCAGTGCACGGGCAAATATATCGATACCGCCAATATGCGCATAAAAAAGATCGGCAGCATCGGTAGAATTGCGGCGTATTTTAGCATCGAAGTTTATGCCGCCGCTGTTAAAGCCGCCTGCCTCTAAAATAATCAGCATAGCTTCTGTAAGCTCATTGATGTCATTCGGAAACTGATCGGTATCCCACCCGTTTTGATAATCGCCCCGGTTAGCATCAATAGAGCCTAATAAACCGGTATCGGCAGCCGTTTGCAGCTCGTGGGTAAAGGTATGCCCGGCCAGCGTGGCATGGTTTACCTCCAGGTTGAGTTTAAAATCGTTCAGCAAGTTGTATTTCTGTAAAAAGCCTAACACGGTAGCTGCATCGTAATCATACTGATGCTTGGTAGGTTCACAGGGTTTAGGCTCAATAAAAAATGTACCTTTAAAGCCCTGCCTGCGGGCGTAGTCCTTAGCTGTATGTAAAAATTGCGCCAGGTGCTCCTGTTCGCGTTTCATGTTGGTGTTCAGCAGGCTCATGTAACCTTCGCGCCCGCCCCAGAAAACATAGTTCTCGCCGCCCAGGGCAATGGTTGCATCTAATGCAGCCTTTACCTGGGCCGCCCCGTGCGCCAGTACATGAAAATCGGGATTAGTAGCGGCACCGTTCATATAACGGCGGTGACTGAATAAGTTGGCTGTAGCCCATAGCAGTTTTACGCCGCTTTGCGCCTGTTTTTCTTTAGCATACTCTGCCATAACCTGCAGCCGGCGGTCATTTTCACTGATGTTATCAGTATAATCCACAATATCCACATCATGAAAACAGTAGTAGGGCAGGCCCAGCTTGGTAATCAGCTCAAAGGCAGCATCCATCTTGTCTTTAGCACGCTCTGTAGCATCAGCCTTTTGCTCCCAGGGAAAGATGTGCGTAGGGCCGCCAAAAGGGTCGGTGCCGGTGCCATTGAAGGAGTGCCAATAGGCAACGGCGAAGCGCAGTTGTTCGGCCATGGTTTTACCGGCCACTACCCTGCCTGCATCATACCAGCGGTAAGCCAGCGGATTATCACTTTGCGGGCCCTCATAACTAATGGAGTTAATACCCTTAAAAAATTCCTGATTTCCTGTAACGACGTTTGGCATACTTTGTTAAATATAAAAATTCTGTTTAAACTTACTTATCAATATTGTGTTGCTGAGCCTTTAGCTGTTGCAGCAGCAGTGATTTCCACTCCTGATAAATTTCGTTTGACGTGGCGATGTCAGATGGCTCAATCAGCTGTACAGGCTGCATCCGGGTAAATGCTTCGGCGGGATTATTGAAAATACCGGCCCCTATGCCGGCCCCCAAAGCAGCGCCCACACTGCCATCATTCTGATAAAGCGCTACGGGTACGCCTGTAAAATTTACAAAGCTCTGTGCAAAGGTGCCGCTCAAAAACAAATTTGCACTGCCGGCACGGATGACGGAAGGCAACATGCCATTCTCGCGCATAATATCCAGTCCGTACCGGAAGGCGCAGGCAATCCCTTCCTGCACGGCCCTGAATAAATGGGCGCGTGTATGCAGATTTAAATCAATGTGCTGAAAGTGTACGCCTGCAAGTTGGTTGCCCAGCATACGCTCAGCCCCGTTTCCGAAGGACAGCACCCGCAGGCCTTTGCTTCCGGCCGGAACGCTTTGGGCCAGCCGGTTCATTTCTTCGTAGCTTACCGGTGCACCGAAGATGTTTTTGGCCCAGCGGTTCAGGCTCCCGGTTCCATTGATGCAGAGCAGTACGCCCAGCCGCTGCTGATTGCGGGTATAATTAACATGGGCGAAGGTATTTATGCGTGATTGCGGATCATAGGTAAGTGTATCACTAACGCCGTAAATAACACCGGATGTACCTGCCGTTGCAGCCACCTCGCCCGGCTGCAGTACGTTCAGGGATAAGGCATTATTGGGCTGATCGCCTGCCTTATAAGTAACAGGTATGCCTGCCTTTAACTTTAGCAGCGTTGCCGCCTGAGCCGAAACCCGGCCATGTTCGGCAAATACAGGCAGCAAGCCGGGCAGCATATTTTTATCGAAGCCAAAATATCGTATTACATCTTCAGAAATACTGTTTGCAATGAAATCATAAAATATGCCCTCAGAAAGCGAAGAAACTGTACTTGAAACCTGCCCTAACAGCTTCATGGCAATATAATCACCCGGCAGCATAATTTTATCAATGCGGCTGTAAATGCCCGGCTCATTAGCCTTTACCCAAGCCAGTTTGGATGCCGTAAAATTACCAGGCGAATTGAGCAGGCGGGTAAGGCACTTTTCCTCACCAATGGCTTCAAATGCTTCGCGGCCAATGTCCACTGCACGACTATCGCACCAGATAATGCTATCGCGCAGCGCCTGCTGCTGGCGGTCAACCACTACCAGCCCGTGCATCTGGTAAGCAATGCCGATGGCAGCAATGTCAAGCGGGTTATAGCTGCCGGTTTGGTGGCAGCGCAGTATGGCCTGCTGCACTTGATCCCACCATAGGCCGGGCGGCTGCTCGGCCCAGCCGGTTTGCAGTGATTTAATGGGTGACTCTGCATCGGGGTATTGCGCAGAGGCTACAGCTTTTTGCGTATTTGCATCTACCACGGATACCTTTACCGATGAGGTTCCTGCATCAATACCTAATAAAAGCATGTATAAATGATAACTGGCGTTTGAATAAATTGGAAGGAATGAAATTAAATTAAAATTTTAAGATGCAAGCAATTGTCAGCGTTTATTTTATTAAGCAAACAGCGGCATTACATACAAAATCCGCTGACAACCCGGAGCGCCGGTTATTTTTAAAGCATGATTTTCACTTCAATAGTTAGGAAGGTGATAGTTTTATCTGGCGGTAAGCAAATTACTGCAGCAACAGAAACAGGTTTGCTGCCAGGTTTTGTTACAGTAAACAGCAATCAATGAATTACCTGCCCGACAAAAAACCAACAGTTTTAGGTTGCTGAATTTCGTTAGCCAAGCCTTCCAGGCAAAACTGATTATTCATGAATACAGGTTTCAGCGAGTGTTCGTCCACCTTAAAAGCCTGAGGCTGCAGCTTCTCGTTGATCAGGTTTATGACATCACGGATAACAAAACTCTGAGTTATCTGCAGGGTATCGTCAAATGGTTCGAGTGCAATATTTTCTATCCGGTATAGAAATCCAATTGTTTTCATGGGTTCAATTTTATTAAGCCATTTCAATAATGATCATAGCTGCGGCGGCAATTTAATAATTTAAGCACAGCAAACAGTTATACTTTGTTGCCTATGCTTAATGATAAACTGTTTAACAATACAAAACGAACTCAGATAACTTTACCGCCAGCATGAACCATAACATAAACCATAACCGATAATGTATATAAGAGCGGCATACTTACAAAATGAAGAAAAGTTATGTGCTTATTTTGCCTAATCAGGAGTTGTCCTTATATTTGCACACCAGAAATTACATGCCTTGTAATGTGCAGTTAAGGCCCGTTCGTCTAGGGGTTAGGACGTTAGATTTTCATTCTAGAAA
>CAXTAP010000060.1:18155-20695 GCA_964241965.1 uncultured Mucilaginibacter sp. | reverse complement strand
AGATTGAATTAAAAGATCGCTTGGTAAGCATACAGCGCGTTGCCAAAGTAACCAAGGGCGGCCGTACTTTCAGCTTTTCTGCCATTGTGGTTGTAGGTGATGAAAACGGTGTGGTTGGTTATGGCCTGGGCAAGGCAAAAGAGGTAACCGAAGCTATTGCCAAGGGTGTGGATGATGCAAAGAAGAACCTGGTTAAGGTTCCGATTATCAATAATACTATCCCTCATGAGCAGTACGGCAAGTTTTCGGGCGGTTTTGTATTCCTGAAACCTGCTGCCAACGGTACAGGCGTTATTGCCGGCGGCGCTATGCGCGCCGTACTGGAATCAGCCGGGGTACATAATGTACTGGCTAAATCAAAAGGTTCATCAAACCCGCACAACGTGGTTAAGGCTACCGTAGCTGCCCTGTCAGATATGCGCGATGCCCACACCGTTGCCCAGCAGCGCGGCATTAGTTTAGGTAAAGTATTTAACGGATAATCAGTCATGGCAAAAATCAGGATAACACAGATTAAGAGCGTGATCGATAGGAACGAGCGCCAGAAGAGAACCATTGAAGCTTTGGGTTTACGCAAAATAAACCACAGCGTAGAGGTGGAAGCCAATCAGGCCATTATTGGCATGATTCGTAAAGTTAATCACTTGGTAGCAGTAGAAAATATTTAATACGATGAATTTAAGTAATCTGAAACCTGCAAAAGGTTCCATTAAAAATAGAAAGAGAATAGGCCGGGGCCAGGGTTCAGGCCATGGCGGCACATCTACCCGCGGCCACAAGGGTGCCGGCTCACGTTCCGGTACCTCAAACAAAGTTGGCTTTGAAGGCGGCCAGATGCCACTGCAGCGCCGTGTGCCTAAGGTAGGTTTTAAAAACCCTAACCGCGTGGAGTATGTGGGCTTGAATTTGGATGCCCTGCAGATACTGGCAGATAACCATTCCCTGTCGAGCATTGATTTTGATACGCTGCGTGAACACGGTTTGGCATCAAGAAATGATAAAGTTAAAATATTAGGACGCGGCGAATTAAAAGCCAAGTTAGATGTTAAGGCTCATGCATTTTCTGCTACTGCACAAAAAGCTATTGAGGCTGCAGGCGGTTCAATTGTAAAGTTGTAATTTTCAATGAAAAACTTTTTCACCACATTATCCAATATCTGGAAAATTGAAGACTTAAGAGTGCGTATTACTAACACACTCTTATTTCTTTTAATATACCGTGTAGGCTCGTACATTGTGCTGCCCGGTGTTGTAAGCTCAGCGCTTGATAACCAAAAGGCGCGCGAGGGCCTGCTGGGTTTGCTTAATATGTTTGCCGGCGGTTCCTTTTCCCGCGCCTCTATTTTTGCGCTGGGTGTAATGCCGTACATTTCCGCTTCTATTGTGGTGCAGCTTTTGGGTATTGCAGTGCCCTATTTTGCCAAGCTGCAAAAGGAAGGTGAAAGCGGCCGTAACAAGATTAACAACTGGACACGCGGTTTAACGGTAATCATCACTGCTTTGCAGGCCATAGCTTATGCCAAATCTCAGATTCCTGCTAATGCGATTAACCCTAATATCAGCAGCTTTACGTTCATCCTGATGTCGGTATTTGTGCTAACTGCCGGTACGCTGTTTGTAATGTGGCTGGGTGAAAAAATTACTGATAAGGGTATCGGCAACGGTATCTCTCTCATCATTATGGTGGGCATCATTGCCCAGCTGCCCGGCGCCATTGTTGGCGAATTCAGTTCAAGGGTTACTGAAAATGGCGGCGGCATCCTATTCTTCATTATTGAAATACTGGCGCTGATCGGCGTGGTTATGTTTACCATTCTGGTGGTGCAGGGCACACGCAAAATTGCGGTACAATATGCCAAGCGTATTATCGGCAATAAACAATACGGCGGTGTGCGCCAGTATATTCCCTTAAAGGTGAACGCTGCCGGTGTAATGCCGATTATCTTTGCGCAGGCTTTGATGTTCATTCCGGCTACCATATCTTCCTTTTTTCCGAACCTGGCAGCTAATGGCGCTATGATTGCCCTGTCTAATTACACCTCATGGCAGCATAACCTGGTATTCGGCATACTAATTATTTTGTTTACCTACTTTTATACCGCCATTACGGTTAACCCTAACCAGATGGCCGATGATATGAAGAAGAACAACGGCTTTATTCCGGGTGTAAAGCCAGGATTAACTACCGCTGAATATATTGATGCCGTGATCTCCAGAATCACGCTGCCAGGATCTATCTTTCTGGCTATCATTGCCATATTCCCTGCATTGGCTAACCTGGTACACATCAACAGTCAGTTTGCCCGGTTTTTCGGCGGTACATCATTAATCATTCTGGTAGGCGTAGTACTGGATACCTTACAGCAAATAGAAAGCCATCTGCTGATGCGTCATTATGATGGCTTAATGAAAACCGGCAGAATCAAGGGCCGGACTGCTATCCCAACAGCTGCAGGCACTGTTCCTCCTGCACTGTAAATGATAATGGCAAAAAAACTTATATTCAAGTCCACCGAAGAAATTGAACTGATCAGGGAAAG
>CAXTAP010000060.1:0-18055 GCA_964241965.1 uncultured Mucilaginibacter sp. | reverse complement strand
GTTGACGGCGGGGTTACGCTCAACAATTACATCAGTGATTCGGCTTATACTTTTGCCGTAGGCGAAATCAGCGCCGAGGCGAAACGGCTGCTGGAAGTAACCAAAGAATGTTTGCGCCTCGGTATTGAAAAAGCTGTGGCCGGTATGCGTGTAGGTGATGTAGGTTATACCATCCAGGATTATGCTGAAAAAAACGGCTTTGGCGTGGTAAAGGAACTGGTAGGCCATGGCGTAGGCGTACACCTGCATGAAAAACCGGATGTGCCCAACTATGGCAAACGCGGCTCCGGCACCAAGCTGGAAGAGGGAATGGTAATAGCTATTGAACCTATGATTAATGCCGGCAAGGCAGGTGTGAAGTTCTGGAGCGATGGCTGGACTGTTTCTACCGTTGACGGCAAGCCCTCTGCGCATTATGAGCATACGGTAGCTGTAAAAAAGGGCCAGCCTGATGTACTCACTACTTTTTCATATATTGAAGAAGTTTTAAAAGAAAAACAAATTAATTAAAATATTTTATTTAATTTTGCAACCCGAAATACAGCGGGATAATCAAGTAATAATCAGCAAAATATGGCGAAACAATCATCGATTGAGCAGGACGGTACAATTAGAGAAGCATTGTCAAATGCAATGTTCAGGGTTGAACTCGAAAATGGTCATGAGATTATTGCACACATATCCGGTAAAATGCGGATGCACTACATCAAAATATTACCCGGCGACCGGGTAAAGCTGGAGATGAGCCCGTATGATTTAACCAAAGGCAGAATAACCTACAGATATAAATAATTAAGCGATGAAAGTTAGAGCATCCATCAAAAAGCGTAGCGCTGATTGCAAAATCATCCGCCGTAAGGGTAAACTTTATGTAATTAACAAAAAGAACCCAAAATACAAACAGCGTCAGGGATAATTAAACCAAGGGTGATTGATTGTACAACGGTGGCCCGCCGTTCGGTCTCACTAAAAATAAAACTATAAATATGGCACGTATATCAGGTATTGATTTACCAAGAAACAAAAGAGGCGAGATTGGCCTCACATACATCTACGGCATCGGCCGTTCTACCGCCCAGAGCATACTGAAGGAAGCCGGTATTGATGTAAATGTTAAAGTACAGGATTGGAGCGATGATCAGTTAGCGGCCATCCGCAGCATCATTAACGATCAGATTAAGGTAGAAGGCGCCTTGCGCTCGGAAGTGCAGCTCAACATTAAGCGTTTAATGGACATCGGCTCCTACCGCGGTACGCGCCACCGTAAAGGTTTACCGTTACGCGGCCAGCGCACCAAGAACAACTCACGTACCCGTAAAGGAAAACGTAAAACTGTTGCCAACAAGAAGAAGGCAACCAAATAATAAATGTGAGATGTTTGATTTGAGATATGAGTAAACCTCATCTTTCAGCTCAGCATTATAACAAACAAGGTTGATAATAGGATAGGAAATAATGGGATTAGAGATGCCTGATACAAAGTCTCACATCTCATAGCTCACTACTCAAATCTAAACAATAAAATGGCTAAAGCTAAAAAAGTAACCAAAAAGCGCATTGTGGTTGTTGAGCCGGTTGGCGAGGCGCACATCAATGCTACATTCAATAACATCATCATTACACTGACTAACTCAAACGGTCAGGCTATTTCATGGTCATCTGCCGGCAAAATGGGCTTCAAAGGCTCAAAAAAGAATACGCCATACGCAGCAGGCCAGGCAGCTTCTGATTGCGGTAAAGTAGCGTATGATTTAGGTTTACGTAAAGTACAGGTATTTGTTAAAGGACCAGGCGCAGGCCGTGAGTCGGCAATCCGTACACTGCAAACTTCAGGTATTGAAGTAACCACTATTAAGGATATTACGCCGCTGCCTCACAACGGCTGCCGCCCTGCAAAGCGCAGAAGAGTTTAATTCACTAATTTTTAAAGCTAAGATTCGGCAGCTGCGGGCTGCTCGATACTTTAAAACCAAAAATCATGGCAAGATATACCGGACCAAAGTCCAAAATTGCACGTAAGTTCAGAGAGCCCATTTTCGGCCCTGATAAAGTGCTGGAGCGAAAAAATTATCCTCCCGGCATGCACGGTGTTTCCAAAAGAAGAGGAAAACAATCTGAGTATGCTGTACAGCTGCAGGAGAAACAAAAAGTTAAGTACACATATGGTGTATTAGAGCGCCAGTTTGAAAACCTTTTTCACCGTGCCTCAGCACGTGAGGGTATTACCGGTACCAACCTGCTTCAATTACTGGAGGCCCGCCTGGATAACGCCGTTTATCGCTTAGGCATTGCGCCAACCCGCTCGGCTGCACGCCAGTTAGTGGGCCACAAACACATTACAGTGAACGGCGAGGTAGTAAATATTGCTTCATATACGCTGCGTACAGGTGATGTGATTGCCGTACGTGAAAAGTCAAAATCACTGGAAGCTGTTACTAATTCATTAACCGGCCGTAAAATTAATAAATACAACTGGTTTGAGTGGGATGCTGCCAACATGAGCGGCAAGCTGTTAAGCTATCCTAACCGCGATGAAATTCCTGAAAATATCAAGGAAAATCTGATCGTCGAGTTATACTCTAAATAGTGGTCGGGCTTGAGATGTAATATATCAGATTTAGAATTAGCTAATATTCTAAATCTGATATATTACATCTCAAGTCTTATTTTATCAAGTAAACAATAAATAAAGGATATAAATGGCAATTTTAGCATTTCAAAAACCAGACAAGGTTATCATGCAGAAGTCAACTGACTTTGAGGGTACGTTTGAGTTCCGTCCGTTAGAACCAGGCTTCGGTATAACCATTGGTAATGCTTTACGTCGTATCTTACTTTCATCACTGGAAGGTTTTGCAATAACTTCTGTACGTTTTTCGGGTGTTACACATGAATTTTCTACAATCAAAGGCGTTGTTGAAGATGTTACCGAGATCATCCTGAACCTGAAACAGGTACGTATGAAAAGATCCGGTGATACGGGCGACAGCGAGAAAATCTTTGTTGTAATTAACGGGCAGGATGCTTTCAGGGCCGGTGACATTACCAAATTCTCTAACAATTTCGCCATACTGAACCCCGACCTGGTGATCTGCAACATGGATTCATCAGTAACTCTCGAAATTGAACTGACTGTGGGCAAAGGCCGTGGTTATATTGCAAGCGAAGAAAATAAAAATCCGGATGCTGTGGTGGGTGTTATTGCTATTGACTCCATTTACACGCCGATCAAGAACGTTAAGTATTCTATCGAAAACTATCGTGTAGAACAAAAAACCGACTATGAGAAGCTGGTTTTTGATATTACTACAGATGGTTCCATCCACCCGGAAGAGGCCTTAAAGGAAGCTGCCAAAATTCTGATACAGCACTTTATGCTGTTTTCTGACGAGAACATCATGCTGGAGGCTCAGGCTAAGGAAGAAACTAAGGAGGTTGACGAGGAAATTCTGCATATGCGAAAAATTCTGAAGACTGAACTGGTTGATCTGGATTTATCAGTACGTGCATTGAACTGCCTGAAGGCAGCCGACATCCGCAGCCTGGCAGATCTGGTTTCTTACGACGTTGCTGATATGCTGAAATTCCGGAATTTCGGTAAAAAGTCGCTGACCGAGATTCAAGATTTGGTAAAATCAAAAGGCTTATCCTTCGGCATGAACCTGTCGAAATATAAACTGGACGAGGAGTAAAAGGTATTATGCCGGCTTGAAGATAGCAGCAGATGTATGCTTTCTGCAGTTATTCAGGCATTTAAATAAGCAATAATTAACGGGAAGAAGATGTTTAGATACATCAGACATCTCAAATCCATTAACAGCGTAATTCCGCGGGCTTGACTTTTAAGCCGCCCAACGGTATGCACGTGCATTAATTTATACTACAATGAGACACGGAAAAAAACACAACCACTTAGGCCGTACCACCAGCCACCGCAAAGCGATGCTGAGTAACATGGCTACATCGCTTATTTTGCACAAGCGTATTACCACAACTTTAGCCAAGGCAAAAGCGCTGCGTGTTTTTGTTGAGCCGATAGTAACCAAGTCAAAACAAGATACAACGCATTCGCGCCGCACCGTGTTCAGCTACCTGCAGAGCAAGGAAGCAGTAACCATTCTGTTCCGCGAGGTGGCCGAAAAGGTTGCCAGCCGCCCTGGCGGTTATACCCGCATCATTAAAATGGAAAACCGTTTAGGTGATAATGCGGAGATGGCCATTATTGAACTGGTGGATTTTAACACCACTTACAATGCCAAGGAGGTTGCTGCGGCTGCTACAACCCGCCGCTCACGCCGTGGCGGTTCGGGCAGAGGCAATGCGACAGCGGCAACCGCAACTGCTGCACCTGCTGCCGATACTGATCAGGCTGCTTCGGCAGAAGTAACACCGGCTGATGATAACGCAACCGTAACTGACATACCAGCCGCTGAGGCCCCGGAGGCACCGGCTGCTCAAAACGAAGATAACGCAGAGAAAGGCGAATAAGTAGCGCTCTGGCTATCAAAAATACAAGCGCCCCGCTGAATAAGCGGGGCGCTTTTTTGTTGTGTACCGTATCCCATTATTTTGTTTTTTAAAAATCGGCAGTAAATAGGATCGTGAATTAGTCGCTACTGTATGCTTTGACTTCAAGCTATTAGTAAGTTATGAAAGTTTTCTGCCAGCCTGTCACCGCAATATCATATACACTGCCGAAAGGTAAGTAAACTGCCAAATTCAAATAATATTTTCTGCCATTAGTGCGTTGGCACAACCCTTGTTAAATAGGTGTTGTTAATCAACAGAATAATAAAGTAAACAATCAATCATATGTCTAAAATTATTGGTATTGACTTAGGAACAACCAACTCTTGCGTAGCCGTAATGGAAGGTAACGAGCCTGTAGTAATTGCTAACAGCGAGGGAAAACGCACCACGCCATCGGTTGTATCATTCTCAGCCAACGGTGAGCGTAAGGTGGGCGACCCGGCAAAGCGCCAGGCCATCACCAACCCCAAAAACACTATTTATTCTATTAAGCGCTTTATGGGTAACCAGTTTAACGAAGTTACCAAGGAAGCTGAGCGTGTGCCGTACACCGTAGTTAAGGGAGATAATAATACCCCGCGCGTTGAAATCAGCGACCGTAAATATACTCCGCAGGAAATTTCTGCCATGATTTTGCAGAAGATGAAGAAAACTGCAGAGGACTTTTTAGGTACTGAGGTAACTGAAGCGGTAATTACCGTTCCTGCTTACTTTAATGATGCGCAGCGCCAAGCCACTAAGGAAGCCGGTGAAATTGCAGGTTTAAAAGTACGCCGTATTATTAACGAGCCTACTGCTGCCGCCTTAGCCTATGGCTTGGACAAAGCCCATAAGGATATGAAAATTGTGGTGTTTGACTGCGGTGGCGGTACGCACGACGTATCTGTGCTGGATTTAGGAGATGGCGTATTTGAAGTAAAAGCAACCGATGGTGATACACACCTGGGCGGTGACGATTTTGACCAGGTCATTATTGACTGGCTGGCCGACGAGTTTAAAAACGAGGAAGGTATTGACCTGCGTAAAGACCCCATGGCTTTGCAGCGTTTAAAGGAAGCTGCTGAGAAGGCTAAAATTGAGCTTTCAAGCACTACGCAATCTGAAATTAACCTGCCTTATGTAACCGCCGTTGACGGTCTGCCTAAGCACCTGGTTCGTTCGTTAACCCGTTCTAAATTTGAACAGCTGGCCGATCCGCTGATTAAGCGTACCATTGAGCCTTGCCGTTCCGCATTGAAGAATGCCGGTTACAGCACTTCGGATATTGACGAAATTATACTGGTAGGCGGTTCAACCCGTATTCCGGCCATTCAGGACGCAGTACAGAAATTCTTCGGCAAGGCACCTTCAAAGGGTGTAAATCCTGATGAAGTTGTAGCCATAGGCGCTGCTATCCAGGGTGGCGTGTTAACCGGCGAGGTAAAGGATGTGCTGCTGCTTGACGTAACCCCGCTTTCATTAGGTATTGAAACCATGGGCGGCGTGATGACCAAACTGATTGAGGCCAATACAACCATTCCAAGCAAAAAGTCGGAAACGTTTTCTACAGCATCTGATAACCAGCCCTCTGTAGAAATACATATCATACAGGGTGAGCGCCCGATGGCTGCTCAGAACCGTACCATAGGCCGTTTCCACCTGGACGGCATCCCGCCGGCTCCCCGTGGCGTGCCGCAGGTAGAAGTTACGTTTGATATTGATGCCAACGGTATCCTGAATGTATCGGCTAAAGACAAGGCTACCGGTAAGGAACAAAAAATCCGTATTGAGGCTTCCTCCGGCTTAACTGATGCAGAAATCAAAAAGATGAAGGATGAGGCTGAAGCCAACGCCGATGCTGACAAAAAGGCAAAGGAAGAAGTTGAAAAGCTGAACTCGGCGGATGCTCTGATTTTTTCTACTGAAAAGCAATTGAAGGAATACGGTGATAAGATTTCTGCTGATAAGAAAGCGCCGATTGAGGAAGGCTTGAAAAAGCTGAAAGATGCTTTCTCTGCCAAGGACCATGCTGGTATTGAAGCTGCTCAAACAGAGCTGAATGCCGCCTGGGCTGCTGCTTCGGAAGAAATGTACAAAGCTACCGCCGATGCGCAGGGCCAGCCAGGTGCTGATGATGCCGGCAACCCCGGTGGCCAGGCACAAGGTAATGCCAACGCCGATGGCGTAACTGATGTGGATTTTGAAGAAGTAAAGTAATCTATTTTATGCTATAAAAAGCCCCGCTTACTTTAAGTAAGCGGGGCTTTTGCTTTAAACTGGTTTTAAAGTTTACAGAATTTTCAAAGCATATGGTATGGCGGAAGAAAACGGCGTATAATTCTAAATTAAGCCTTTACCATTTTACAAGTATTCGGATGCTGACTATACTATTCCAGCTTGTTTCAAGATGCTTCGTACCGTACTAAATGGTAGGTCTTTTTTTAGGATGTGGAATAACAGCCCTCTTCTTATTAGCTGGATGAATATAAACACGGTGACTCCCCTTTCCTTTGTTCTGTCTAATACAAAGCCAGCTTGTTCAACAATGCTGATAACTTCAGCAGAGCTGTAACTCTTTTTTATCATTCACTGAACTGAATATTGTATTCTAAAACATCATCATCGGTAGGTATATCCTCACCATGCGCTTTCAAGCTGTCAACATATAGCTCTATAGCTTCTTTTGCATTATGTTTAGCCTCCTTTAAATTTTCACCGTAAGTGATGCAACCCGGTAAGGCAGGCACATTAACGGTGTAGCCGCCTTCAGGCTCTGGCCTTAATAGTACTTTATAAGTTAATGACATATTTAAAGATAAATATTCTTTTTGAATGTTAAGGTTGATAAACCAATTTCATGCTTTCCCTCCTTATTGTGATCTTATCTCTAAGTTCATTACCAGCAAAGTCAAGCATGACAGGCAAATCATTGAATTTTACTTGTGTTAAATTATCAAAACCATGCATGACTAAGTTAAGAAATGTATATTTTGATTGATATAAACCCTCAACCTCACTGATTTCAATTTGCCGCCTGGCAGGGTTAAAGTAAACGGTGCGTTTATAATATACCCCCTGCTGATAATCGTACGAACTGCCATCATCCTCATAATAAACAAAATCAGTAGCTTCCGGGCCATTCCAGATGTGCAGCTCTAATACGCCGTCGCCTTTATCCTTTGTGCTTTGTACTACATGCTGCATGGGTATAATGGCCCCTGCTTTTACAAATACCGGCAAATCCGTTAGGGGCGCCGGTACGTTGTAGGTTTTACTGCCTTCAAATGGCTGCCCGGTGGTGTGGCGGTACCAATGGCCCGCCGGCAGGTAAATATTGGCTTTATCTTCAGTGCTGGCAACCGGAGCCACCAGCAAGGCATCACCAAACAGAAACTGATTTTGATAGGCTTCTGCATATACCGTTTCGTCGCTGGTGTAATTAATAGCCAATGTACGGCTAACAGGCAGGCCGCTCTGGTGCGACTGATAAAAGCTGGAGTATATATAAGGTAATAGCCGGTAACGCTGCTCAATATCCTTTTTTATAATAGCCTCGTTTTGCTCACCCCAGCACCAGGGCTCACGATGTGGAGTATTTTCCTGCGCATGGTTACGGAATATGGGTGTATATACGCCCAGCGAGTTCCAGCGTACCATCAGTTCGGGCGTGGGGTTACCGCTGAAGCCGCCAATATCAACGCCGGTGAATGCCATGCCGGTAACGCCCAAGCTGTTCACCAGCCGCTGGCCCAGAAGCATATGGGCATCAAAAGCCGAGTTATCGCCCGTCCATACAGCCGAGTAACGCTGTGTGCCTGCATAGGCTGCACGTGTCAGTACAAACGGCCGCTGGTTGTTCAGCAGTTTCCTGGTTCCCTCATAGGTGGCCCTGGCCATTTCCATGCCATAGGCATTGCGCACCTCGGGCATATAGCGCTCGCCAAACTTTACCATCCAGGGTATGTTCTGGTTCCAAACTGCGGGTTCATTCATATCATTCCAGAAACCGGTTGCGCCAGGCTCAATAAGCGCCTTAAACGCTGTTCCCCACCATTCACGTACATCAGCCCTGAAAAAATTGGGGAAATGGCAGCGGCCCGGCCATACCTCACCAGTATAAAGCTGCCCGTCCGGGTAATCAGCAAAATATCCCTTCTCCACGCCCTCATCATATTGCCGGTAGCCTTCCTCTACCTTGATGCCGGGGTCAACAATGGTTACCAGGTTAAAGTTCATCGCCTTCAACCCATCAATCATGGCTTTAGGTTTGGCAAACGTCTTTTTGTTCCAGGTAAATATTTTATACTGCTCCATATAATCTATATCGCAGTACAGCACATCGGCCGGTATCTGGCGCTTACGGAAATTGTCGGCAACAGCCAAGAGATCTTCAGCGCTCATATAACTCCACCGGCATTGCTGGTAACCCAGGCTCCATAGTGGCGGCATATCCATCCGGCCTGTTAACCAGGTATAGTCCTCAATAAGCCGGCTGATGCCCTGAGCGCCGAAAAAATAATAATTCATATCACCGCCATCGGCGCCAAACCAGCTAAAGCGGTCATCAGTAGATGCCCCGAAATCGAAGTAGCTTTTATGCGTATTATCCAGAAACAAGCCATAAGTCAGGCCGCTGTGTATGCCTACAAAAAACGGAAAGGTTTTGTACAGCGGATCCGTTTCAGGGGTATAATGCGGTGCGTCAGTATTCCAGTTTACATAAGAGGTTCCCCGGCGGTCAAGATTCCCTGTTTTTTCGCCGAGACCGATAAAGCGTTCATCCTTATATAGCTTCCGGTAAGTAATTACCCGCTCGCCCTGCCAGTTGGTACCATAATGTTCATCATCCTGACTCAGTGGTTTACCATCGGCCGTATAGAAATTGAACCTTAAGGGCGCCTTGTTAACAATAAGTTTTAAGGCTGCTGTATGTAGCTCAATGGTTTTGTCGCTCTCTTTATAATCAAGCTGCCCCGAAGGCTGCTGTATTACGGCAAATGATTCATCCTCGGCAGCAAAACTCCTGGTAATGTTAACCCGGATGATGGAAGGACTATAAACCGAAATATAAGCTTCAGCCTCGGCTGTTTTGATGATGAGCGCGTTACTATGCTCACGGGTGCTTTCTGCGTTTCCTAATATCTGAACCTGCATATAAAAAATATGGTATAAAACCGCAGTATGGTTACTGCGGCAGTTATATAGTACAGCAAGCCCGCAACAGATGTTTTTGTTAACCAGAAAGAAATAACGTTTATGACGGAATTAAAAGCAGCTATATTAATATGCAAAACAAAGGCACCATTGCTTTTTGCAATGGCGCCTGTTAATAATGGTATAAATCAGCGGATGCTTATTTCCATAAGTTTTCAGGGTAGGTGCCGTTGCTTACCAGTTCGGCAATGCTTTTCTGTACAATCGGCTTATCTTCCTTGTAAGTAACTCCAAACCATTTGGATGGGGTAGGAATAACCTTAAATGCGGCCGTGCCCGTTTTGATTAACTCATCGGCCACCAGCGGAATGAAGAATTCGGCTTTCGGATTACCGGCATTGGCTTCTACAAAGCGTTTAAACATAGGCTCGCTTTGCTGAAATACAGCAGGCATAAAACCCCAGAAGTTCATGGATACGCGGGTATCGTTAGGCAGTTCATGTTCGCCTTCGGCATCCTTATAAAAAACCTTGTCTCCATTAAAGTAAACCTCGGTACGCTCATTAATTTCCACCATGTTTCCCTGCTCATCAACCTTGCATACGCCGCGGGACACAGACCCATATTCCGACAGGGTTTTATCGATCTGATAACCAATCAGGGAATACTGGTTCTCTGAAACTTCGGTAGTTAAAAACTTAGCCATCTTTTCAAAGGCATCATAACCATAATAATCATCGGCATTAATTACGCAGAAAGGTTCATTGACCTGGCTGCGTGCTGCCAGCACCGCATGGGCAGTGCCCCAGGGCTTTGAGCGTTCAACTTCCTGATCAATACCGTATTGCTTTAAATCATAGTTTTGAAATACATAATCGGTTTCCACGCGGCCATTCAGCTTTGGCTCAAAGATGGATTTAAAGCTGTCCAGAAATTCCTCGCGAATAATGAAGGTAATCTTTCCGAAACCTGCTTTAATGGCATCATAGATGGAATAATCAATAATGGTTTCACCGTGCGGGCCAAAGCCATCAACCTGTTTCATGCTGCCATAACGGCTGGCCATTCCTGCGGCCAAAATTAAAAGAGTGGGTTTCATAATTGCAGATGTGTACGTAAAGGGCTGATGATTAGTTTAATCATAACAGCAAATGTTAAGTTTAGTGTTTTTTGATATAACGGAAGTCCTGCCCGGCTTCAATGTTCAGCAGGGTTTCGTAAATGAGGCGGATTACATTGTCCACATCTTCCTTATGGATCATCTCTACCGTGGTATGCATGTAGCGCAGCGGCAGCGAAATTAAGGCGGAAGGAACGCCATCATTGGAGTAGGCAAAGGCGTCGGTATCCGTACCGGTAGAGCGGGAGGAGGCCTGGCGCTGAAAAGGAATGTCTGCCTTCTGTGCCGATTCAATAAGCAGCTTGTTCAGGTTATTCTGCACAGCCGGCGCATAGGATACCACCGGGCCGCGGCCGCAGGCCAGATCGCCCTGCGTTATTTTATTAATCATTGGCGTTTGCGTATCGTGCGTTACATCGGTCACGATGGCTACGTTCGGCCTGATGTGATGGGCAATCATCTCTGCACCGCGCAGGCCGATTTCTTCCTGCACAGCATTCACTATATACAGGCCGAAGGGCAGGGTAATATTGTTTTCCTTTAAAAGGCGGGCTACCTCGGCAATCATGAAGCCGCCGGCGCGGTTATCAAGCGCGCGGCCCACATAATAGCGGTTGTTGAGCACTATAAATTCATCCTCATAAGTGATTACGCAGCCTACATGGATGCCTTTTGCCTCTACCTCTTCCTTAGTGGTACAGCCGCAATCTAAAAATATGTTCTTCAGGCTGGGCGCTTCTTCCTTTTCACCCCCCAGCCGGGTATGGATGGCCGGCCAGCCGAATACGGCCTTTACCACACCATTATCGGTATGGATATCCACCCGTTTCGATGGTGCAATCTGGTGATCGGAGCCGCCGTTGCGGATAACGTAGATCAGACCGTCGCTGGTGATATAGTTTACAAACCACGAAATTTCATCGGCGTGAGCCTCAATAACTACCTTGTATTCCGCCTGCGGATTGATGATGCCTACTGCTGTACCGTAATTGTCCACATAGTAATCATCAATATAGGGTTTGATGTAATCGAGCCAGAGTTCCTGGCCTTTATATTCAAAGCCGGTAGGCGAAGGGTTATTGATATATTTTTCAAAGAAGGCGAGCGATGTTTCATTCACTACAGCAACGTGCTGTTTTTCTTCAGTCGGATTTTTAGCCATTTATTTTATCAGGATATAAATACAGTTTTACTAATCAGGGCAAATATAGCAAGCTGTATATAAATTATTAGCCTATAACAAATAAGCACAAAAATTGATTTAAAAGGCTTCCCTTGTTGCTGGGATAAAATCAGACAACGGGTGTAATGATGATAACAGTGACAAACAGGCCCATTATGCAGGTTCAGCCCCCGATGTTATTATACATTCCCCTCAGGTGCGGAAAGGGCTGTAGCCATCACAATATATTGGATTTTATTTTTTATAAATTCCTCCCCCTCGGTTATAAAACCTTTTTTCTGATAAAATTCAATGGCTGTTAAGCGGGCTTTGCACCATAGCCGGGTTCCGCCGCCGAGCCGGGCAAAACGGGTAATTACCTCAAGCATTGCTGTGCCGATGCCCTGATGCTGGTGTGCAGGCGCTACCGCAAACTTACGGAACTGATAAGCGCTGCCCTGCTGAAAGAGCGAAACCACGGCAATGATCTGACTGTTACTGAAGGCGGCAAAGTGGTATCCCTGTTCGTCCTCATCAAGCCCCATGGTGTACCAGGGCTCATCAGGGTAAAGTACTTGCTGCCGCAGCCGCCAGGTTAGTTCAGGGCGTATCTGTTCAATGGAAACACTGGGATTAAATTCGGATTGTAAGTTTTCCATTGCGGATTTTCAGAATGGCTTTACTATACAGTTTATTGATTCTTATTATAAAGTAATGACATCAATGGATAATTTTAAAATCAAACTTCCGGAATCCGAAATCACAGCGGTATATTCCCATGCTTCTTCCGCGGATTGTTTACTACCTTATTTTCCAGCATCTTAAAGGCGCTGATGAGTTTCAGGCGGGTATCGGCAGGTTCAATTACTTCGTCTATAAAACCGCGTTCGGCGGCGCGGTAAGGGTTGGCAAACTTATCCGAGTAAAGCTGCTCCATCTCCAGCCATTTACCCTCCGGATCGGGCGCTGAGCCGATTTCACGCTTAAAGATAATTTCGGCTGCACCTTTGGCGCCCATCACGGCAATTTCGGCCCCCGGCCAGGCATAATTCATATCGGCCCCGATGTGCTTGGAGTTCATTACGTCATAGGCGCCGCCGTAAGCCTTGCGGGTAATCACGGTAATGCGCGGAACGGTTGCCTCGCAAAAGGCATACAGCAGCTTAGCCCCGTTGGTAATAATGGCGTTCCATTCCTGATCGGTGCCCGGTAAAAAGCCGGGCACATCCTCCAATACCAGCAGCGGTATGTTAAAACTGTCGCAAAAACGCACAAAACGCGCTCCTTTGGTAGAGGAGTGAATATCAAGCACCCCGGCTAAAAAAGCCGGCTGATTAGCCACAATGCCGATGCTGCGCCCTGCCAGCCGGGCAAAGCCAACCACTAAGTTTTCCGCAAAGTCGCGGTGCACTTCCAAAAAGCTGCCCTCATCAATAATCTCCTCAACAACATCCCGCATATCATAAGGCTGCGAGGAGTTGCCGGGTATAACTGCATCCAGTTTCGGCCGGCTTTCGTTGCTGCTGCTATAAGGCAGGGCAGGTGCATTTTCCTCACAGTTTTGCGGCATATAGCTCAACAGCCGTTTCAAATATTGTATAGCCTCAATTTCATTAGCGCAGGCAAAATGCGTTACGCCCGATTTGGCAGCATGAGTATTGGCTCCGCCCAACTCCTCGGAAGTGACTACCTCATGGGTAACGGTTTTTACCACGTTGGGGCCGGTAACAAACATGTAAGAGGTATGCTCCACCATCAGCACAAAATCAGTAATGGCAGGCGAATATACCGCACCGCCCGCACAAGGGCCCATAATGGCCGAAAGCTGCGGCACAACGCCCGAAGCCATGGTATTGCGGTAAAATATATCGGCATAGCCGCCCAGCGATACCACGCCCTCCTGTATGCGGGCGCCGCCCGAGTCATTCAGCCCGATAACCGGCGCTCCGTTTTTAAGGGCCAAATCCATAATCTTGCAAATCTTTTCAGCATGAGTTTCAGACAATGAACCGCCAAATACTGTAAAATCCTGCGAGAAGACGTAAACCAGCCGGCCGTTGATGGTACCGTATCCGGTTACCACGCCGTCGCCGGGGTAGTGTTCCTTCTCCATGCCAAAATCGGCAGAGCGGTGGGCAACCAGCATACCAATTTCCTGAAAACTGCCGGCATCCAGCAAAAAATGCAGCCGTTCACGGGCAGTCAGCTTACCCTTTTTGTGCTGGCTGTCCGTACGGGCCTGCCCGCCGCCGGCCAGGGCCTGCTCCCTCTTTTGCCGGAGTATATCTATGTTTGTGTTCACGTTTTCGGGATAATTTATTTAACGGTAAGGTAAATACAGAATGCAGCTGATAAGGCCTGCAAACAAACCTATTTAAATTTTGGTATATTTGCCACAATGGCGCTACGTAAATTCAAAATTGTTACCGGCCTTCTGTTTATGTTCATCTTTTTAACAAAGACGGGCATCGGCATGGCCCCTGCTTTTCTGAATTTCAGCGACAAGGACTCTAATTCCTTTGCTGCACAGGCTGAGCCGGACGGCAAGGCGGGTGAAAAGGATATTAAGGATAAGGGCGGCGATAAGGACAAACTTCCTGAGTTTGATCATGATATGCCCCGTTCCTGCGTGTATTCGCCATTGCTGGCTGCCGCTGATTTTAATTACCGCCGCCGGCCGCAGCTTTATCAGCAGAGCCATCATCCGGCTATACCTACCCCTCCGCCGGATTTAGTGTAAACAACCGCGCAGCCATTTAACTGCGCTTTTATAAATTAACACTAATTTTAACAATGCCCTTAACGGGCAAATGCTGCACAACTTATGCTAAGGCAAATTAAGGATAAGCGTACGCTTAAACAAAACCTGATGCTGGGCTCATCTACCGCCTTTGTGGCCGGGATGACGAATGTAGCCGGGGCTATAGCGTTTCTGGCCTTTACCTCGAACGTAACAGGGCATGTGGCCACACTGGCCAAACAGGTGGTTGACCGTAATTTCAGGGAGATACTTACCTTTTTTGTTTGGCTGCTCGCCTTTTTCTTTGGCGCATTTTTATCAAGCTTCCTGATCTGGTCTATCCGCAGCAGGAGCCGGTATTTATCTCATGCTGCGCCTATTATACTGGAAATCATCATCCTGACTATAGTTGCTGTTTACGGGCAGCATTTTTATGCTGAAACCCGTATGGAACGCGAACTGATTATAGGCTCCATACTTTTTTGTATGGGTTTGCAGAATAGCCTGGTTTCTACTATATCAGGAGGATTGATTAAAACATCCCACCTCAGCGGTTTGTTCACTGATTTTGGCAGCGAGCTGGCCGAATGGCTGCACCCCCATGCCGGGCGGAGCGATGTGTTGCGCAATAAACTATATATCCGTGTTACCATACTGTCGTTCTACTTTGCAGGCGGTTTAGCCGGCGCTTATATTTTTTATGAGTACGATTTTATGATATTCTATCTTGTACCGGTTATTCTGCTTACCATCACCGGCTATGATTTGCTGCCGCTGATCAGTTATAAAGCCGCACAGTGGTTCCGGGCCGGGAGGAGCAGCGCGACATCTAATTAATCCCATCATTAACGTTAAAAAACAATAAAACTATGTGTGCCAAACACGTTAACAATATGCACGATACCAGCCATATTACCTATGATGGCCTGCTGGAAGGTAATAAAGTTTTTGTAGATAACATGCTGGAGCAGGACCCTGCCTATTTTGAAAAGCTGGCCGGCGGGCAAAAGCCGCCTGTATTATGGATAGGCTGCGCCGACAGCCGCGTGCCGGCCAACCAGATTACCAATACCATGCCCGGTGAAATATTTGTGCACCGCAATATTGCCAACGTGGTTGTACACACTGACATGAATATGCTTTCGGTGCTTGATTATGCCGTGAACGTGCTGCAGGTAAAGCATGTAATTGTGGTAGGCCATTATGGCTGCGGCGGCGTACTGGCCGCTATGACTAACAAGCAGCATGGCATTATTGATAACTGGCTGCGCAATATTAAGGATGTGTACCGCCTTCATGCTGCTGAGCTGAATGCCATTACCGATGAAAAGAAACGGGGCAACCGGCTGGTAGAATTAAACGTTATTGAAGGCGTGGGGCATTTAACCCAAACCTCCATTATCCAGAACGCCTGGCTTAAGGGGCAGGACCTGGCTGTACATGGCTGGGTATATTCGCTCGAAACCGGCTATATTAAGGATCTCAACGTAAGCAGCAAAAATAACAGCAGCCTGGATGAGGTTTTCAGGCTGGCCTGATTAAAACCATAAGAGCGGGCATGCCCGCTCTTGTTGCTTTGATTATAATGTGATGTAATTACTATGACCAGTATAACAAGGCTGTTAAAACAGCGATTTCTTCTCCTCTTTTTTTTCCTTCACAATCACGAATATATCCTCATTATCTTTCTTCATCAGGTATTTTTCGCGGGCAAATTTTTCCAGTTTGGCCCGGTTGGAGGTTAATTCATCCAGTTCCTTACTCACCTCGGCTGTTTCCTTTTGATAAAAGTCGCGCTCCTGCTTTAATTTGCTTAGCTGCTGGCGGTAATCGTACTGCGAAAACAGATCGTTCTTGTCAAAGAACAGCATCCAGGCCACAAAGGCAAGGGTAAGCAGGAAGTATTTGTTTTTAAGTAAATCAATCAGGCGTTTCATATCGGCTGGTAAAAAGTTCATTTAAATGTACAGCGAAAACTTTAACGGTACAAACAGTGAAAAAAATTTATGCCACTGCACCCGTAATTTAATAAGGACTATAAAATATAAAGGAGCAGGGGCTTTATTTGCCCTTACTCCCTTATCTTTTAATTTATAACAGAATGCTGTAAATGTTACCGCCTGCCGGCCGCCGGCCTTTTATTACCAAACCTGCGCTGACTGCTTGCCGGTGTGTTACGGTGGGCAGTGTTGTTTTTCAGCTCTTCGCGGATCCTTTCAGTCTGCGTCACTTGCCTGAGCGGATAAGGGTGCGCCTCATTGACCGGAATGGTTTTTGAAATCAGCTTGTGGATATCCTTCAAAAATTCCTTTTCCTCCTCATCGCAAAAGGATAACGCGATGCCGCTTGCCCCGGCGCGGCCCGTGCGGCCAATGCGGTGCACATAGGTTTCGGGTACGTTAGGGAGCTCAAAGTTGATAACATGTGTCAGGTCGTCCACGTCAATGCCGCGGGCGGCAATATCGGTAGCTACCAGCACGCGGGTAGTGCGGTTCTTAAAATTACTCAGGGCACGCTGCCTTGCATTCTGCGATTTATTGCCATGAATAGCTTCGGCCGTAATCCCGGCCCGGCTCAGATCCTTTACCACCTTATCTGCACCGTGTTTAGTGCGGGTAAATACCAGGGCGGTTTCAATAGCCTTATCCTTCAGGATATGGGCCAGCAGCGATTTCTTGTTCTCCTTGTCCACAAAAAACAGCGATTGCTGAATGGTATCTGCCGTGGATGATACAGGCGTAACCTCTACGCGCTCCGGCTTATTCAGAATGGTATCGGCCAGATGCTGTATTTCCTTGGGCATGGTAGCCGAAAAAAACAAGGTTTGCCGCTGTACAGGTATCTTGGCGATAATCCTTTTCACATCGTGCACAAAGCCCATATCCAGCATGCGGTCGGCCTCATCCAGCACCAGGAACTTTACCTGCTGCAGGTGCACATAACCCTGGTTTACCAGATCCAGCAAGCGGCCGGGCGTAGCTACCAGAATATCAACGCCGCGCTTCAGCGCATCAGTCTGCGGGTTTTGCGATACACCGCCGAAGATAACCAGATGCTTTAAGCCGGTATGCTTGCCATAGGCTTCCAGGCTTTCATCAATCTGTATAGCCAGCTCGCGGGTAGGGGTTAATATCAGCGCCTTAATCGCTTTCGGTTCCTTATGCTGGGTACGCTGCTGATACATAAGCTGCAACAGCGGAATGGAAAAGGCAGCCGTTTTGCCTGTACCCGTTTGGGCACAGCCTAATAAATCCTTTTGCTGTAGTATAATGGGGATTGATTTTTCCTGTATCGGAGTAGGGTTGGTATAACCCTCAGTTTGCAGAGCCTTTAAAATAGGCTCAATTAAATTCAAATCTTTAAATAACAT
>CAXTAP010000059.1:0-20972 GCA_964241965.1 uncultured Mucilaginibacter sp. | reverse complement strand
CAATAGTGCCTTTCCAAAACAGGTCAATATAGCCGTTGGCCTCGTCCAGTTTTTTTACCTTGTGTTCAAAAAGCGCCACGCGCTTTCGGGTAATACCAAATATGTTAAAAAATGCTTCTAAAAAAGGTTTGGCATCAGCCTCCTCATTGGAAGTGCCCGCCCACTCGCGCGAAAAGTTTACTGCCCGGTCTTTGATTTCGTTCCAGCTTAAGGCCATCAGTTTTATTTGTAAGCACAATAATAATCAAAATAGATTTCAGAGATACATGACCTGCTTCAATAATCAGATTATTAACAGAGCATCATAATTCATTGCCCGGAGCTTAGAGCTTTCGGGCGGCATCCATGTAATAGGAAACCTGTAAAGCAGTATTTCAATCAAATATTTTATTTTTATGCTATATCGTTATCCATTCCTCCCCCCTAACTCCGCACAAACAAAGCCTGTTCACGGGGGTTTAGCTAACATAAGCCCGGCACATTACTATTATTCTCCATGATGATTAAGCAATACCCCTTTTACCTGAAAACCACGGTTATCCTCTTCGGGCTGATCCTGCTGGTGTACATCCTGGACGGCCTGGGCGATATCCTGATCCCGCTGGCCTATGCCATCTTAATTGCTACGCTGCTGAACCCGCTGTGCAACCGCCTGCAGCGGCGGCTGCCCAAAACGCTGGCCATCATCCTGTCGCTGCTGATTGCCATCCTTACCATTGCAGCTATCTTTTACTTCCTCTCCACCCAGATACTGCTTTTCGGCGCGTCGGTGCCGGCGCTGAAGGAGAAGCTGAACACCGTTATTAAGATGATTGAGGGCTGGGTATATCTGCACTTCGGCATCAATACCCAGAAGCAGGTGCAGTTTATTCAGGATGCCATTAACAACAGCAAGGCGCTGGTGGGCAAAACCATCGGAACGGTAATCGGCACGCTGAGCATTATCTTCCTGATACCAGTTTACGTGTTTATGCTGCTGCTGTACAAAACCCTGATCCTGAATTTTTTGTATGAGGTGTTCTCGGAGGAGCAGTCGCACCGGGTGGCCGAAATTCTGAAGCAAACCAAATCTGCCATACAGGGCTACATTGTGGGCCTGCTCATCGAGATGCTGATTGTAGCCTCCCTCAACTCCGCCGCCCTGCTTATATTAGGCGTACGGTATGCCATCCTGCTGGGGGTTATCGGCGCCATTTTAAATCTGCTGCCCTACATCGGCGGCATCATCGCCATTTTGCTGCCGGTGCTGATGGCTACCATCACGAAGGATGGCTATACCACCCAGCTGGGCGTTATCGGCGCCTACCTGTTTATCCAGTTTCTGGACAATAACTTCATCTTTCCGCGCTTCGTTTCCTTTAAGGTGCAAATCAATGCGCTGATTTCCATTGTGGTAGTGCTGCTGGGCAATGCCCTGTGGGGCCTGTCGGGCATGTTTCTGTCGGTTCCCTTTGTGGCGGTGCTCAAAATCGTGTTTGACCGCATAGACGACCTCAAGCCTTGGGGCAAGCTGCTGGGCGACGAAATACCGGCCCGCCACATGGGCCAGGTATGGCGCCGGAGGCGGCGGGATTTGAATACTACGGCGGAGTAATGTAATCACCCTCCGGTTTAACTTCGTAAATAAAGGATGAGTTATTTGCACGATGAAAGCCGCGCGCGTATATTTGATTTGTTAAAAAGCTACAATAGATTTTTTAAAACCCTCAACATCATCATGGCATCAACAATACTGCGCATGCCTAACGGTATAGCCAGGCAAGATAAAACAAAGAATAAATTACTCCCTTCAATACAAGCCTTGTCAGCATTAAAGCGGGCGCAGCTTTCCGAATTTAAACAGGCTTTAACCGAAGCTGTTTTGATCAGCAAAGGGAAGATGGAAGCAAAACCGTTCTCTGAATTATGGGATGAATAGTGTCTTTTTCAGTCCCTTTTTTAAGCGCAAAGCTAAACCACTTGTAAAAAAGTATAAAACCTTAAAAGAAAGTATTAATAACCTTGCGGCTGATTTAATTAAAAATCCCTACTTAGGCGAATCATACGGTTCAGGCATCTATAAAATTAGGCTGGCGGATGAAAGTAAAGGGAAAGGTAAAAGAGGCGCTTTCAGAGTGATATATTACTTACCCATTGCAAAAGATGACGGTATTCAAATACTGCTCATGACAATTTACAGTAAAAGTGAATTAGATACGATTACCAAAAGAGACGCTGAAAACTTGTTAAAAGAAATTTTAAGCGATTTGTAATTATATAGTGATTTGTTGTCCACAAATCCTTATCAATTTAAGCCGCCTTATAAAAAGATTTAAGCTTGTAAGTGCAAACACATATATATTATTTCATTGCCCACTGCCTTAATCACTGTTCAGCCGATAATTAATTTTCTGCTTTTGCAGCCAAATATCAGGTAATGCAAACAAACGCCTGCCGGCTGCCTTATTGGGGGTAGCGTATGGAATCCTCCAAATTATCTATCTACAGTGCCCTGGCGGCTAATCTGCTTATTGCCGTTACCAAGTTTGCGGCAGGCAGCATCAGCAACAGCGCCGCCATGATATCGGAGGGCATCCATTCGCTGGTGGATACGGCCAATGAGATGCTGCTGCTTTTCGGGCTGTACCGCAGCAAAAAGAAACCCGATGCCCGGCACCCGTTCGGGTATGGTAAGGAGCTGTACTTCTGGTCGTTCATTGTGGCCATCCTGATGTTCGGGCTGGGCGGCGGCGTATCCATCTACCAGGGCATCATTCACATCATTACGCCCGAAAAGCTGGAAAATGCAACCGTTAGCTACCTTGTGCTGGCGCTTTCCATGCTGTTTGACGGCACCTCCCTGCTTATTTCGCTCCGGCAGTTTAACCGGGTAAGGGGCGGCACGCCTTTCTGGGAGGCCGTGGTAAAAAGCAAGAACCCCTCTAATTTCTTAGTGGTTTTTGAAGATGGCGCCGATGTGCTGGGCCTGCTGGCGGCTGGCATCTGCATTTACCTGGCGCATCACTACCGCGAGCCGCGCCTGGATGGCGTGGCCTCCATTATGGTAGGGCTTATTCTGGTAGCTGCATCCGCCATACTGGCCCGCGAAAGCCGCAGCCTGCTCATGGGCGAAGGTATTGCACCCGAAACGGCACAAACCATAACCGGCCTGCTGCAGGCCGACCCTGATGTAAGCAAGGTTATCCATATCCTGTCCACCTACCAGTCGCCGGATGAGGTGCTGCTGATATTGGTTATTGAATTCAGGCCCGGTTTAAGCACGGCGCAGATTAATCAGGCTATCACTCGCCTGCGAACCGGCGTGAAGCAGCAGTTTGAGCCTATCCGCTACATACTTATCCAGCCGGAAACTGCGGAGAATGAAGGCTTCTGGGAAAATCGCTGACGGGCTGAATACCGTTACACTTAAAATATACCACAGTCACCCCCCCTTGCTACTTAAACAGCAGGATGACCCTTTTGGCGGCGATGTTTTCCAGCAGCGGCCTGAAAATGAGCTGGGCGTTATCCTGCGCCTTGCCGGTGATGTTCATTTGCCGGGCGTTATCCAACAGGCGCCTTTCGGCCAGCTTGTAAATATCCTCCACCATGTTTTTGGCATTGCCCGGAAACAGCGCCCCGGTAATATCATACACCCTGGATTGCTGATGATCGAGCTTTACATAGCATATCTCCGCCCTGGGCAGCGTTACCGTTACGGTGTCATTGCGCTGCACAATGTCCTGTTTACTCACTTTGGTAAGGTCAATGCAGGCCGCTACTTCTCCCACGGCTAAAAACAGCACCCTTTCATCGGGCAGCAGCGTATGCGGGCTGGTTTTCTCTATCACATCCTTCATGCTGTATTTTACCAGTTCCAGCCGGCCCATACTTACTATCTTCTGCACCATCACATCCTCAGTAACCACAGGCCTGGGGCTGATGAATCTGGCTTTGATATACAGGTAAGCAAAAAGCAGCAAACCTGCAGTTACCGCAACGGTCAATAAGGATAAACGCGGGCGTGTGTTTACAGGCATAACGGCGGCTTTAAAGGTTGCTCAGCAAACAGGGCAGGTAAACAGTACCTGCCCTGCTTCAGTAAATTATGGCTTGCGGTAACTATGCACCGTATGTAACATTCAGAGTGATGGGTGCGCTCAGCACTTTGGAAATGATGCAGTTCGCTTTGGCGCCTTCGGCCACCTCCTTGAATTTTTCCTCATCCACGCCATCAATTTTGGAGGCCTGCAGTTCCAGGTGGATGCCGGTAATGCTCAGGCTGTTCATATCCAGGTCTAAAATAGCGTCGGTAGCCAAATCATTCGGCGTAAAGCCTGCCTGGCTCAGGGCAGCGCCAACCGCCATCGTAAAGCAGCCGGCGTGCGCAGCGGCTACCAGCTCTTCGGGGTTAGTGCCCACGCCCTGCTCAAAACGGGTTTTAAATGAATACTGCGTATTGTTTAAAACAGTGCTCTGCGTAGTAATTTCGCCTTTGCCATCCTTTAAAGTGCCACTCCAGTGTGCATGTGCTGTACGTTTCATAATGAATTTTTATGGTATGATGAATAGTTATTGAATTGCATATTTAGTGCCATTGCGCCCGCTCGTACTGAACAGGCCACCGGGTTTGCTGCCCCAGTTCATGAGCCGCCCTGAGCGGGAAATGAGGGTCGCGCAGCAGCTCGCGGGCCAGGAATACCAGATCGGCCTGCCCGCCTTGTATAATATCATCGGCCTGCCCGGGCTGGGTAATTAAGCCTACGGCGCCCGTGAGGATACCTGCCTCCCGGCGTATCCTTTCGGCAAATTCAACCTGATAGCCGGGCCTGAGCGGAATTTTGGCCTGTACATTGCCGCCGGTTGAACAATCAATAAGGTCGGCGCCCGCGGCCTTCAGCATACCGGCCAGCTGTACAGAGTCATCGGCAGTCCAGCCGCCCTCCGTCCAGTCGGTTGCGGAGATGCGCACAAAAAGCGGATATCCGGCAGGCCATACCTCCTGCACTGCCTTCAGGGTTTCCATCAGTAAACGCGTGCGGTTTTCCAGCGTACCCCCGTATTCGTCAGTGCGCTTGTTGCTCAGGGGCGACAAAAACTGATGCAGCAGATACCCGTGTGCGGCATGAAGTTCGGCCACCCTGAACCTGGCCGACACCGAGCGCTGCGCTGCGGCCCTGAAATCGGCCTTAATTTTTTCAATGCCTGCCTTATCCAGTTCCAGCGGCGCTTCATCGCCTTCGGTAAACGGAACGGGGCTTGGCGCTACGGTTTGCCATCCGTTGGGCTGGCCGGAAGGGATTAATTTGCCGCCCTCCCAGGGTTTGGTATGGCTGCCCTTGCGGCCGGCATGAGCCAGCTGAATACCGGCTACAGCTCCCTGCTGCTCTATAAAACCGGTTATCTCCCTCAGCTTGTCAATGTGCCCATCCTGGTATATGCCTAAATCGCCGTAGGTGATGCGCCCCTCGGGCGATACGGCCGCAGCCTCGGTCATGACCAGCGCCGCGCCGCCGATGGCACGGCTGCCCAGGTGCACCAGGTGCCAGTTAGTGGCAAAACCATCGGTACTGGAGTATTCGCACATGGGCGAAACCACCAGCCGGTTTTTAAATTCGGTATTTTTAATGATGAGCGGTGAAAACAGGTTTGCCATTATCTTTCAAGACTACAGGTTGCAACACCAATACCGGCAGGTGGTTTGTAAATTTTAGTGGTTTAACAGTAAAAAATTACAAAAGCAGCAACCGGCCTGTATAACAGCAGCATAGTGCATAGGGCTTGATACTCAGGGCTGGCTTGCCCTTTCAGATGATTGGGAGGTTATGGTGTGGTTACCGCTACAGGCAGTATTTTGCCATTAAAGAACTTGTGCCCGGTGGTGGCAAAATCGGCCACGTACTTACCCATTTCAAAGGCCATAACCGGTGCCTGGTAATCAGGAAAGGCGTTTTCCAGCATTTCGGTTTGTACCGAGCCCAGGGCCAAGCAATTTACGCTGATTTGCTGCCCGGCCAGTTCCTGGGCCAGGCATTCCGTTAAGCTGGCCAGCGCCGCCTTACTGGCTGAGTAAGCCGATAAACCGCCGAACTTGGCGCTGCCCTGCACCCCGCCCATACTGCCGATGTTTACAATGTGCGCTCCCTGCGGCATCAGCGGCAGTAAGCTCTGTATCATGCGCACATGCCCTAAAAAGTTGCTTTGCAGCATTTCCACAAAATCCGTTTCGCTTAGCTCGGCAAAGGGCTTGCTGACCAGCGCACCGGCGTTGTTGATGAGGATGTCCACCCGGTTATCAAAACGGCTGGCCATAAAGCTGCGCAAATCCGCATAGTCATCATGTACAATGTCAAAAGCTACGGGGTAAAGCGTACAGTCGGGGTTCAGCCCCTTAGCAATCTCCAGCAGCCGGGTCAGGCTGGCTTGCGAACGGGCCAGAGCTATAACCCGGTGATGGCTGGCTAAAATCAGTTCCAGCACCGCCTCAAACCCTACGCCGCTGCTGGCGCCCGTAATTACAATATTCATAAGCCTGGATGATACAATTTAACTATACCATGTACAACCCGCAGTGCATATTTGTTGAGTTAACCGGCTTAAAATACCAGTTGTAAGAGAAAGAGACAAGAACTGTTACTCACACGTTCAGTATAATAATGAATGCCAGGGCATCCCGGCCGTTTTTTTAGAATTTCCTTAGCATATGCGGAAGAACAATTGATCTAAACCGTATGGTTTTTAATCAGGCAGTCAATCTTATTAAGCAGCACATTCATATCGAAGGGTTTTTCCAGAAAATCATTGGCGCCGGCAGCCAGGGCCGATTTCCGGATGTCACGACTGGCGGATACCATCAGCACAGGAATGTTTTTAGTGCTTTCGCAGCTTTTCAGTTCGCGGCAGATGTCGCGGCCGTCATCGCCCGACATCCAGATGTCGAGCACGACCAAATCCGGCTTGGCTCCCTGCATGTTCAGAACGTCGGCGCCATCATAGGTACAGGCTGTCTGGTAGCCATTTACCTCTAATATTAACTGAACGGCATCCACAATTCCCTCATCATCATCAGCAATTAATATTTTTTTGATGTCTGTCATAACAATAATTTAAACGTATCGGCTATAAATCGGGTTACAAAAATGTTACAAATATATCCCGAGCAATAATAATGATTATTTGCTGACAATTGTTTAAGTTTATTTCATCTGATGTAAATGCCCACAGCAATCCCCTGAATCCAGATTACTGTGTAAGGTTAAGCCTTCCTGAAACAATTATCTTGCTGCCTTAATATAACAGTATCATAAGCAATCGGCAAGGTGTGCGCCGGTTGTGTTCTTTGTTTATAATATTTATTTGCAGGCTGATTATATTAAAATTTAAAATATATTTGTGTGAATTATCATCCTGTTAACTGTTAAGAAAATAATAAATTGAAGGTATTGATTATTGAGGATAACCCTGATATATTAGATATTATCAGCTATATCTTAACAGATGAAGGCAACGAGGTAATTTCATCGCCCGACGGCAGCATCGCCGGCAACATAGCGGAGATTGGTCCCGACTTAATTTTGATGGACGAGCTGTTACCCGGTGCCCTCGGCAGCCAGATCTGCTTAAAGTTAAAGAACGATGCGTCCACCTGCCATATCCCCGTTATCCTGGTTTCCACTATTCCGCACCTGGCTAAGCTTGCTGCCGACAGTAAGGCCGATGGCTATCTGGAAAAGCCGTTCAGCATAGCCAGCCTGAGCGAGCTGATTAATACCTACATGCCTGCAGGTAATTAAACCCCACCCAACCCTCCCCGAGGGTGAGGGCTATAAATAAAAGTTTCAGAAAGCCCTCCCTTCCGGGAGGGTTGGGTGGGGTTATCAAATAACTTTATTATATTAAAGGCTTAACCTCCATAATTAATGATTGTGCTTTTTATGGATATCCTTTACCAGGCACAACTTCTTGATTTCTGATTTTTTGATGATAAAGGGTGCATATTTGGGCTGGCCGGCTACCATTTCGGTTGTATTATCACTATGGGCAATTACCTCGTCGGGGCTGGCGCCGGCCAGCAGGCGCTTGTACACGCGGTAGTCGCCCCACTCAATATAATACACTTCACCGGGCAGTATCTTCTTGTCGTGAATGACCTTGAGGGCTACCCAGCACCCGTTTTCGAGGTATGGATACATAGAGTGGCCCCACACAGGCAAGGCAAAATCGCAATCCTCTATTCCCGGAAAATTCATGTGCCCTACGGGATCGGTATCGTTAATATCATTATACACCTCCACGCCCGATGCCGTGGCAATCACATCATACATCGGTATGCCGGCAAACCTCCTGGCCGGTGCAGCTTCGTGCGCTACAGATTTATTTTCCAGAAACGCTGCATATTTTTCTTTAAACCGCTGTAATTTATCGGGATCAATGTTCTGCCTGCTTTTAATGATTTCGGTAATAGAGCTGGGCGAATTGAAGCCCAGCATTTCGGCCAGCTCCGCATTGCCATTGAAAGCCCTGCCTTTCAATTGATTATACAGGATGATAAATTCTAAGGTCTCGGGCCTGATGATTTTGATTTTTCCGGATTTGGCGGCTGTTTGCATAGCAATATTTTGTTGATAACTTTTCTTGATTATATTACAGATATTTCTTTATTTTGTTCTGTAATAAATTCAAAGGACTACATATTTTTTTAATAATCCAAAGAAACCTTTAAAAGGTTATTAACATTCTGTAGCTCTGCTGAAAATTATACGGCAATCAATCACTGATAAACTCCGGCATAATCAGCCAGGGTTTACGCAAACACGCTAAAATCAATCACCATGCATGTAGCTTATATTAACGCCAGCCTGAAGGGCAGGGCCACTGAACAGACCCCAATGAACAAGAAAGAAAGGCTGAAGCGCCAAGCCTACCTCACCGTATGCGAGAAATACAGGAATGAATTGCAGGCCATACAAAAATACCGGCCGGGCTGGATGCCGCGATTCTGATACAGGCAACCCTATGCGCTAAAAAATTATTTTAAACAATCACCTTATGTTATTTCACCTCTCAAAAAAAACAAAAACCGAATTATGGTGGCTTATTATGGCTGTTGATTTTCATTACAGCCGCATAGCCATTGCAGAACATGAGCTTACCGCCGACCATTTAACCATTTGGCTGGAAGACAAGCAGGACTATAAGAATACGCTGGACGAATGCCTGCAGCTTAGCCTGCCGCTGCGCAGCTTTGCAAAATTCATCAGGCAGGAGGGCTTTAACAGCTATGAAACCTTAGTGATGCACCCCGACAAGAAGTTTGTGTATCCAGCCCTGCTGGAAATCAGCAAGCCTCTCACCTGGTACCGGCACGATGCCACAGCCTTTGAGCGGCAGTGCGTACGGGAGGCTTTGGTTAAAGCGCTGTTAACGCAACTGATAGAGAATGAGGTTGCTCACTACTATGATTATGCCATTTAGCATATTAAACATTAAACAGGTTCCGAAAACGCATCTCATGCCACATATTTTGGGTTTATTCAAAAAACGAATAAACAGGCAAACCTGGCAGCCGCTGCCTGCGTAAAAGGCGGTATGCATCAACAGGATTTTATTTTTGAACATATAAAAAACTGCTTTCATCACTCCAGCATATTCTTTCTGGTATGTATTGATGCAGGGGGAAGGTATATTTACTTAAATGATTGCTTTGCTGCCAGGTACCGCGATGTTTTCGGCGATGTAACGGGCAACCCGGCCGTTAATACCATGCACGAGGATGATATACCCGATGTTGCCGAGGCGGCAGCGCTGTGCCGGCAAAACCCCAACCGGTTTTACCCGGTTACCATACGTAAAAAAGACGGGCATGGCGGTTACTATGTTACGCAATGGGATTTCAGGTACGATGAGCTTACGGGCAACATTATTGCCATGGGTTATGATATCAGCGAGTTTCAGAACAAGCAGCGGCATATTGATCTGCTGAATTCTGCCATGCATGATATTGCCAGCATACAATCGCACATGGTGCGCAGGCCGTTTGCCAATGTGCTGGGACTGATAGATATGCTAGATATTGATGAAACTGACACCGAAAACTATGCAATACTTAACCACCTCAAGGTAAGCTGCGCCGAACTGAATGATGAGTTTAACAAATTTGCCATTACCGTACCGGTTAAGGCATAATACAGGCTGCATTAATGGCTCCTGAACCGGTTTAGGCCATTAAACGGTGACTGACCGGCAGCGAAAAGCAGAATGTTGAGCCCTGGCCTAAATAGGAGTCGGCCCAGATTTTTCCGCCCGAGCGCTGTATGATGGTTGAGGAGATGTACAGCCCCAGACCAAGCCCCTTAAACCTTTTTTCGGAACTGCCGGTAACCCGGTAAAACTGCTCAAACACGCGGTTGATGTGCTGCCGGTCAATGCCGATGCCAAAATCCTTTACGCAAAGCTCAACGTTATCGGCATTCAGCGAGGTATTGATAATGATGGTGTCGGCCTCGGGCGAATACTTGATGGCGTTGGATACAAAGTTGATGATAACCTGCCTGATGCGCTCTTTATCGCCAAATACCTGCCCGCCGAAATTGAGGTTGCAGATGATGTCGTGCTTATTGGTAGTGCGCTGCATCTCATCAACCGTATCGGTTACTATATCATTAAAATTAAAGTATTCCTCTTCAAGCTGCAGCTTGCCTGCCTGCAGCTTGGTAACATCCAGCAAATCGCCGATAAGGGTAACGAGGCGGCCAACCTGGTTTTGCAGCTTAAACATCATGTCGGCCATTTTAAAGTTGCCGTCCTTACGCAGCATCAGTTCCACTACCTGGGCCAGCCCCTTAATGCTGGTAACCGGCGTTTTCAGCTCATGGCTGGCCATGGCAATAAAGTCGTTCTGCCGGGCAATCTCCTCCTTCTGGTCGGTAATATCAATCATCACGCCCGAAAGATGCTCGGGCCGGCCGTATTCGTCCCTGTATAGCTTGCCGGTAGCCCGCATCCAGCGCGTTGCCCGGTCGTGGTAGCCGGTTACCGGGTACTCCACCTTAAAATCATCGCCCCTGGTAATGGAGGCTTCCACAGCATCGTTTACCATAATGCGGTAGGCGGGGTCAATCTGGCTCAGGGCAGCCGCATAGGTCATTTCCTCGTCCTCATAAAAACCAAACTGCTGCTTAAGCCTGCCCGAGGGGTTAAACGCCCGCGTTTGTGCATCAATAAACCAGGTGCCCAGCTCGGCCGATTCAATGGCCAGCTTGTACTGATCCTGCGCTTCCTCAATATCATTGCGGGCCTGCATTTCGGCCGTAACGTCAGCAGCGGTATGCAAAATGCAGCACATGGTGCCGTCGGGATTTTTAATGGCGCGGTAGCTAAAGTCAAAATATGATTTTTGCAGCCGGCCGTTAATCAGCAATTCGGCAGCTACGCCCTTATCTTCCAGGGTTTCGCCGGTGCGCCAAACGTTCTGCAGCCAGCCGATGAAGGGCTGGCCGTTCAGCTCAGGCACAGCTTCGCCCAGCGGCATGCCTATAATGGCGCTGCTGCGGCCCCAAAAGCCCAGCATAGCATCATTGGCTAACTGTATAACCACGTCATCGCCGGTATAAACGGCAGTGGCGGTGAGGCTGCTGGCCAGTATATCGAGTAACTGAGTATCGGTAAAGGTGTTGTTTTTATGAAGCATTCAGCTTGGTTAATCACACGCAAATGTAAGCGATTAGCTTAAACGGTAAAGTAACAAAAGAGTTATTGACTGCCTGTATCAGTTAACTGCAGGTAAAATTTATATCACATCATCTTTGCTTCAGGCAGCATGGCCTATAATTCAGATTCTGTACATCAACCTTTAAATGTATCAGCAAATGCAGCCTTGTACCCTTGCAGTCATCCTTCGCTTACGGTCTGCACAACCCGGTTCCTTTTTGCTGTATAAAGCAGGCAAATGCTTACTTTTCCTTTTGCTCCTGCTCGGCCGGCGCAACGCCAACCTCGGCCAGTTCCTGCTCCAGCGCTTCCTCCTGCCGGCCAGAGGCGTAATTAAGCTTGCGGAAGCGCCATATGGCAAAGGCCGGTTCCTGGTAGCGGTTAATCAGCTTAAAAAACTTGGGGAAGTTGTGCACCTCCTCCAGCAGCACGCCGGTTACAATACCATTATTGTCCAGTATCTCGCGCAGCGTATATTCCTTATCCTTGGTTATCCATATTTCAAAATCCTGGCGTATCTCCTCCATCTTGTCCGGGTCAATACGGTCATTAATGCAAACTACTTTATCTCCGGGTCTCATAGCGGCTTCATTTATTTCCTGTTGCGTTCAAAAATATCAGGCATCGGCAATAAACCTGTTTTAAATATATTTTCAAAATTTAAATGTTAAAACTATTGCACAACTTTAAAGAATAGTTATTTATATTTACCATGAAGGAATAAAGGTGAGTGATCAGTTAATTTTAGTTAGGCCGGCGGGAGGATTGCCCCTCCTGCCTACCTTTTTAACTTGGGGAGGTTTCAACCCTTAAAATAATTCACCCACATTAATGAACAGCCCCTTGCTGTTTTCGCGCCCGAAGCCGTAATCAATACAAATGTTGGTTTTTGAAATTTTATTCAGCTTTAAGCGTACGCCGGGGCCAAAACCGGGCTGCACGGTTTGCAGCTTGCTGCCCGAGGCTGCCGAAAAGGATTCAACGTTGGCAAACACTACGCCGCCCAGCAGGCCGTTGGCCGTAATGCGGAAGCGGTACTCGCTCTCGCCGTAAACCATGTGCGTACCCCGGAAACGGCCCTGTATATAGCCCCGGCCAGTGCTGCTGTAAGGATCCCAAGAGGTGGAGGGCAAATCAAGGTAGGGCGTTTTTCCGCTCAGCACCAGCCAATTATAACTCCAGAAAGCCAGCGTGTTCTGTGATGAGGCCGGAAACCGGAAATACTTGCGCACATCCACAATCAGGGAGTTCCAGTTCTGGGTGCTGCCCAGCGCGCCGTAATTCTGCCGGTATTGCGAGCTGGCATAAAACCCGCGCGAAGGGTTGATGGAATTGTCGCGGCTGTCGAACAGGGCATTCAGGGTGAAGCCCGAAGATATGGTGTGCCCTTCGGGGTCATAGGCCTTATAGGTATCAGGCGAATTATTGAGCGGGCCCTTATCGGTAATATCATAATGCAGATCCATGATATAACCCGCACCTGCATACAGGTTGCCCTTAATCTGGCGCATTACCACCTGGTAAAACCGCACAAAGTGGTAATCAAGCGGAATTTCGTTGTTGATGTTGGAGTTGGAGCCCAGGCCGTAGGTGCTTTGCGGATATTTATAATAGCGGTAATCGCCGATGATGTTGTACTTGTTACCCTTCGTCCAGATGTTGCTCTCCACAGGCATGGTAAACTGCTGGCGCTGCGTAAAGGCTGCGCTGGCCGTTACGGTTGATATGCGGGTATCAGGCGCCAGCCGGAATGCCGCATTGCCCGACAGTGTAAGCGCCAGGTGCGATGCCAGCGTATAGCCGATGGCCGGCACACCCGTAAACACGGGCTTAGAGGTAATGGAGTCGCTTTTTGATTTAGGGATACGCTTATGGTGAATCAGCTTTTTTATAGCATCATACAAATCCCGCTGCGGTACGCCGTTTACCAGCACGGTAGTATCAATGGCAATATAATCAACACTGTCGCTGTGCAGGTGGCTGAGGCGCGAATGCTTGCGCTCCTGCGCATGCAGCAGGGCGGCAGGCAGCAGCCCGAACAACAGGAACAATAAGGCCGGGTAAATTTTTTTCATTGATAGTTTGGACTGGTAACAGCGCAGCGGATAATATAGTTCGGCGCCTGGTGATATTATTTATAAATGTAAACTTGATAAAGTTACAAAAATAAGCCACAAACCGATATAAGCTGCCGTTAACCAGGATTATGATATGAGCATTACCCTGACAGCCATTAAATACTCCGTTTTAAATTAAAACATAATGCTAAAAATATTTGCATTTTTAAAAAATTTTACATACTTTTACATCATGCTTATGCCAATAAGCATAAATAACATACAATGAAATCTAAACCTGCCTTTATTAATGCCACGCAGTTATACCTGCGCGTTGCAGATTATTTCAGATTTATTACAGGTGAATATCATCTGGAAGATATACCCATAAAAACTCCTGTTAAAGGCGCCCCCGAAACGCAGGAGCAGAAGGTATGGGACCGCCCGCCTGAGCCGCCCACCTTGAGCGGGCTGGCGCACTTTTTAGGTTTCGAAAGCCGCCCTGCGTTTGAGGCTTATGAAAACGGCGAACGCTATGGCTGGCTGCTGAAACGCGCCCGCCTGCAGATTGAGGCGGAGTACGAAAAAAAGCTGCATTACCAGTCATCAACCGGGGCTATCTTTGCGCTGAAAAGCTTTGGCTGGAATGAAAAAGAAGATAAGCCAGGCAGCGAGGAAGAAATCATCCGGACACTCAGGATTGAGATTCTGGAAAGCGGCCCCGCACCGGCAGGCAGCGAACGGGAAGTGCAGTTGTAGGTTAAGCTCCCGCCGCCAAAGAGCAGCTCCCGTATAGTGAATAAAGGGAAATAAAGTAACGACTTCATTAAAAGTCTTTTATATTTCTGTTATCATCTGCGCTTTAAAAAAGAGCCTCGCCTGCCAGGGAAAATGTACAGGGGCCTTTGCTCTGCGGCTATCATACACAATTAGTCATCTTAGGCCATATATGCTTCAAACATCTATCCTTTTCAAATATAATTATGGTGCGCAGGCCGCAGTGGTGGTTAACCAGGGCGGCAGCAGTTCGGGCAAAACGTACGCCATCTTGATGCCCTGGTATCATTTACCTACAATGAAGGCACCGGGGCGCTTACCTTATCCTCACTGCTCCGGCTACTGAACAAACTTGATTATGAGGGCGCAGCCCGGCAGTTTTTATACTGGAACAAAATCACCGATCCGCACACCGGCAGAAAGATAGTGTGCGATACCCTGACCCAACGGCGCGAAAAGGAGCGCGCCTTATTTTCAGCCCCATGAACTCAGTAAAATTTATCTATGATTACCTGAATTATAAGCCCGAAGTGGGCATCATCTCAGCGGTGTGGAGCTACATCATCGCCATGAAAAGCATCCCCCTCACGGATGACGGGCTGAAGCTGATTGCCACCATTTCCGCCTGCTCGGCCTGTATGGTATCCTTCCTCACTGCCGTATCCTGGATCATCAGGAGCGCAGCCTGGTGCCTCAAAACCTGGAAGAGGATAAGGATGCGGCCTGAAAAGTAGCTACGCTTAAATTATCAGTTCCAAGACCTCTCCCAAACCTCAAAGCCCTGCCCCACCCAAACACGAAGCCCCATCTAAATCTCCCCCGGCAGGGGAGACTTTTTGATTAGCTTCTTCTTTAAAGTCCTCTCTCCCGGGGAGGGTTTGGGTGGGGCTGCTTCATTCCTCTCAATAACCTTTCAATTTTTATTTTCCATTCACTACAAAAATATGTCATTAGCTTCATTCCTGATTAAATTGTGGGCGCAAATCAGGGCCCTGTTTGAAACCATGCCTGCCGATCTGCAAACGGCCGTAAAGACCGCTGTTGCCATTACCGAGAACCTGAAAAATTTTACCGGCTCACCTGCGGCCGACCTGTTAACTGCCCTGATACCCGGCGATGCCGGTAACCTGGCAATAGCCGCCCTGCGTACCGCGCTGCCTAAAATACTAACTGCGCTGAAGTTAGCCGGGCAGGACAGCCGGCACGCCGACGATGCCGCCCTTACGGCCTGCGGCATACAAACCCTGCAAAGCCTGGGTGGCGATGCGAGGAGCGCCTTTCTGCACAACATCGCCATCATGCTGGCCCAGGCCGCCGCCGGCGGAAAGCTGACCTGGAAGGACGGTGTTTGCCTGCTGGAGTGGTATTACCAGCAGCATGTAAAGCAGGCGGCCGCCTGAGCAGTTTAGCCGAACAAACTGGGTTGCAGCCTGATTTATAAAATTGGTAAGCCATTATTCGATAGATTTTTATCCTTACTTCACAACTATGTTATGCTTTTGGCGTATTATATTTGTATATGCAATTTTGTTATGCCAGTTTGTATATGCAATTTTGTTGAACCAAACTTAACTGCCTTTAATGATGGAAAGTACATTTGCAATAGTAGGCCAGGTGCTCATTTCGGTTGTATCTTTCGGCATAGCTGCGTTTGCCGGTTATACGAAGTACCAGCAGGTGAAACACGCCAATACCATCACCTTTAAAAAGGGCGATAAGCAAATCACTATTTCTGCCAACCCCAGCCGCAGCGAAAGGGAGCAGCTTATTCATTTTTAGCAGTTAATGAATGAGCGAACGCCTGTTGATACCATAAATAACAACCCCAAAACCACTATCCTTACAGGTATAACCACGGGTTTGGAAACGCTGGCCGGGCTTTTACCTGATGAGAAATGGAAAACCATTGCGCATGTAACCGCCCCGGTGCTTAGCCTGGGTGTTGTGTTGCTGCTGAAGAACTGGCTGCACCGGGAGCAGTGCAAACGCGGTATAAAAACCTACACGCAAATTATAGCTGATCTGCAGGCAGAGTATAACCTATCTACCACTACCGATTTACGCAGAAAAACAATTTCGGATGAAATTGATAAACTGCGGCATGATATTATAGAGCTTCGCAAAAGCACTATTGCCATTATTACCAACTGAAATAATATAAGCCTATGCCACCCGCAGGCCAAACACAAAGCAGGCAGCATAATACCCTGCTAATCACCATCTGGTATAAAGTTCACCGCTGCATCATCCGCATACACCACATAGGCACGTTTCCAGGGATCGTTGTCAACCAGTCGCCAGCAGTGGCCGCTGCCGGTGGTATCTTCGGCTAATAGAACTTCGCCGGGGTGCAGTGTAAACGTTGAGCCATTGTGCAGGGTAAATTCAAGCGTGCCGCCCAGCGTGATGACGAACTGCTTAACCGGCGCGGTATGCCAGCCGTAGGAAGAGCCTGCGGGCGACTCCTTAAAATGAATTTTATCGGCGGCTGTTGGCAGGCGCTCTGCCACGCGGCCGCTAACCACGTGCGAATGGCCGTCGGCCCCGGTGTACAGATGGTAGGCTTTGATCATGAATCCGTATTTTTTTTGCAATATAGCAACGGCAACGCTGCGCCGCTCCTGATTCGGTAATTTTGTGCCGCCTTATGAACAATACCCCCACCTGAATAGTTATCAGGTTATGGACGCAGCGGACCAAAATTTTCAGGAAGAGTATAAGCCGGTACACATTCCGTCAGCCTATTATGCTTATGACAGCTGGCGCAACAAAGCCATTTACGCCCTGTCATGGCTGGGCAGCGCAACGGCTGCGCAGGTGGGCGCCAAGCTGCACGAACTGGAGCCCGGCCTGCCCGAAACCGAACTGCGGGAACGCGCAGGCGAACTGTTGACCGGCCTGTATGATAAGGGCCTGCTCAAGGCCACTGCCAATACGCACGGTGAACTGGTATTTAACCTCAGCAAGATGACTGAAACCAATACCGGTGAGGACACAGATGCCGACCAGCGGTAAAAGCGAGCGATAGAAAAGAACAATTTTTACCGGTTGTGCTAACAAATATTAATTTGCTGTGTACATTTGTATAACAGGTTTGCCTGAGTAATAACTAATACAAATTTACAACAGCAGCTGACGATGAATTTATTAACCGTAAAGATACCCAACGATAAGGCATCAGCCGTATCGGCTTACATTAAAAAGATAGGCGGCGAGATAGTTGCCCAAAACCCCGTTCAGGTTAAAGCAGAGGCGCCGGGCAAAGGCACTGAGGCCGGCGGCGAAGACGATGAGGTTACGCACGGCAGCTTTTTTGGCGAGAACATCAGCCGCGTTATCAAAGCATTTGCCAGGCGCTAATGTCTGCCGAGGATTTAAAGAAACTCAAGCTTAAGGTTCAAATCTGGATTACAGGCGTTTTAGGGCTGTTCTCGATGGGTATCATCATCTACGAACCTGCTGAAAGCGCCCTGGTGAAGTGGGCCATCGGCATTATCGGCATCATCATCGGCTACTGGCTGAAATAAGCGCAGGCTGTGAACCGTTTCCGGTAAACGGATTAAATTACACCGGGTTTGAAAACTTCTATAAAAAAGCCTTTTTTTGAGGTTTAATAGGAATTTTTTTGTGCCCAGAACGAGATTCGAACTCGTACAACCTTGCGATTGCCACCCCCTCAAGATGGTGCGTCTACCAATTTCGCCACCTGGGCCTGGGGAAAGAATATGAGCTATCAGATGTGGGATATGAGACACATCGTGCTTACTTTAAAAGCTGTAAGACTTTTGTCTCACATTTAATGTCTCATATCTCACATCTGATTCAATGGTGCCCAGAGAGAGACTCGAACTCTCAAGAGACAATTCTCAACGGCTTCTGAGACCGCAACGTTTACCAATTTCGCCATCTGGGCCTGGGGGAAAGATATGAACTGTGAGCTTACGGATAGGAGGCATCAATACGCCTCTGCCTGCAGCTCCCTGTTTTCTACTTAACCTTCGGGGCTGCAAATATAAGAGTAAAAACCAAACGCTCAAATAAATTTAAAATTCGCTAATATTGATGGCCGGCTTACGCACTCACCTGTTAAATCACCGATGATGAAAAAACTGATACTGGCAACGCTTCTGTTACTGAGCCTGCAAACCGTTTTCGGCCAAAAGACCGATGCTATTTTGGGCAAATGGATGAACCCCGACGGCAAGGGTGAAGTGCAGATCTATAAGAAAGGCAACCTCTATTTTGGCAGGCTCGTATGGCTCAAGTTCCCGGTGGACGAGGAAACCGGCAAGTCTAAGCTGGATAAACATAATCCCGATGCTGCCCTGCGCCTGCGCCCGGAGCTGGGCCTGGAGATTTTAAAGAACTTTACCTTCAACGGCGATAACGGGTACGAGGGCGGAACCATTTACGACCCTAAAAACGGCGAAACCTACAGCTGTAAAATGACCCTGGATGGCGACCGCCTCAAAATACGCGGCTACATCGGCATCAGCCTGCTTGGCCGCAACGAGGTTTGGGCCAGGGTAAAGTAAAAGGAAATGAATCAGGAATCACAAAAAATAATGCAAGGAGTTAAATTTTAAGGTATGAAAGTTTTACGTTTATGGGTTTATATCGCTTTATGGTCTGGAAGTTTTGCCGGCGCCCATGCGCAGCACATCGGGCTGATTCAGCAAGGGCACAGCAGCAGCCTCAGGGGTTTGTCGGTTGTAGATGATCACGTGGCCTGGGTAAGCGGCAGCAAAGGAACCTTAGCCCGTACTATTGATGGCGGCCGTACCTGGCATTGGCAGCAGGTGAAGGGTTTTGAGCAGGCTGATTTCAGGGACGTTGAGGCGTTCTCCGCTACGGAAGCTATCATCATCAGTTCGGGCACGCCGGCCTTAATATTAAAAACTACCGATGGGGGCGCCAGCTGGAAGATAAGGTATCGGAATGATGATCGGGCTTACTTTTTAGATGCCATGGATTTTATGCCTGATGGCAAACATGGTTTTGTGCTGGGCGACCCGATAGCCGGCAAGTTTTTGCTGCTGGAAACCTTGGACGGCGGCCTGACCTGGGCCAAATCCAAAAACCCGCCCGATGCGCTGCCCGGCGAGGCTGCCTTTGCAGCCAGCGGGACTTGTTTGAGGGTAACCAATAAGGCAATTCGAATTGTTACCGGCGGCAAAATTTCAAGATATTTAGCTAAAGATGTTTCAGTTACCGGCTGGACTGCCCAGGTATTGCCTGTACAACAAGGAAAGGACAGCCAGGGCGCATTCTCGCTATCAGGAGATGCGCAGGTATTTGTTGGCGGTGATTATTCGGATAATCAAAGCACAGATAGTACCGTTTGCCATAGCCTTTCTCTGATGCAGAGCCTGACTAACAGGTTCGAAAGCTCACATAGCCCCATAGGCTACCAATCGTGCGTTGAGCACATAAAATTATTTTATCTATCTACCGGTACACCGGGCTCCGGCATCAGTACCGATGGAGGCCGTACCTGGAAATGGATTGACGGCACCAGCTTTAACGTATGCCGCAAAGCTAAGCACGGCAGTTTGGTATTGTTAGCGGGTGACCAGGGAAAAATAGGCTTGTTTACAAATTAGCAGGCTGAAAGCAAACCAGTTATTATGCCCGCTCAAATTTTTTTTATTCAGACCTTGCAGGCAAAAGCTAAAAATTCTATATTTGCACCACTTTAAAAAAGCGTGCAAGCGCGGCAAATTAAGGTAAATGATTCCGTAGCTCAGCCGGTAGAGCATAACACTTTTAATGTTGGGGTCCTGGGTTCGAGTCCCAGCGGGATCACAGAGTTCTGAAATACGGCCACTGATTTTGGGTAGAGAGCCTCTTGAAAAAGAGGCTCTCTTTGTTTAAACGCGGTTTTTGCCCTCAAAAGCCCCTTTTTGCAAATCCAGACACCATCTTTTTCAATAATTTCAGTTCAGGTTAGTTCAAGGTAATTCAAAGTAATCGGTAACCTATTCGGTAACCTATTGCTAATCGCGAAATTAGGTTACCGAATTTTCAGCACCTGTTATATCTGGTTGATTTTCAGCAAAGAACATTTGGTTTCATTTTAAAAACAAAGAATCATGAAAGTAAATGAAAAGCTCTCTATCCTGTTCTGGCTTAACCGCCAGAAGGCAACTAAAGACGGCCAAGTTCCGATTTGGGTCAGGATAACCGTAAATGGCGATCGGGATGGATTTTCCACCGGTAACAAGATTCTTCCCGAATTTTGGGATGACGAAAACTCACTCGCATTAACTGGCTGCCCAAATTTCAAAGCCATTAATAGCCACCTGAGCCAAATTAAAGGTGACTTAATACGGCAATACAATGGCCTGACTATCCTGCATAAACAAGTAAAGGCTGTGATGATTAAAGAAGCCTACATTGGGTATACCGCTGAAATTGATCAGACGTTCCGCGGCAACATGGAAATGTGTT